>NZ_CP046104.1:3147558-3460911 GCF_009707425.1 Micromonospora sp. WMMC415
GCTGACCAGCGACGAGCGAGCGGAACTGGCCCGGCTGCGGCAGGAGAACCGGCGGCTGCAGCAGGACGTCGACATTTTGAAACGAGCGACGGCTTTCTTCGCGAGGGAGACCCGGTGAACGTGTACCCGTTCATCGAGGCGGAGCAGGCCGGCAAGCACAACGTCAAGCGCGCGTGCGAGCTACTTCAGGTCTCCCGATCCGCCTACTACTCCCGTGGCGAGCAGAGCACCCGGGCCCGCGTCGACGAACAGCTCACCGAGAAGATCATCGAGGTGCACGCGGCGTCGAACGGCACCTACGGGGCACCACGCATCCACGCCGAACTCGCCGACGCCGGTCTGCGGCACGGCCGTAAACGCATCGCCCGCCGGATGCGCGCCGCCGGGATCCGCGGCAAGAGCCCCCGCCGGTGGCGGGTCACCACGATCCCCGACCCGACCGCGGCGACCCGGCCCGACCTGGTCAAGCGAAACTTCGCCGTCGACCCGGCAGCGATCGACACCCGCTGGTGCGGCGACATCACGTACATCAACACCTGGGAAGGCTGGCTGTATCTGGCCACCGTCATCGACCTCGCGTCACGGCGTGTCGTGGGCTGGGCCGTCGCCGACCATCTCAAGACAGACCTGGTCGACGCCGCTCTGACCGACGCGCTACGACGCCGCCGGCCCGGTGACGGCCTGGCCTTCCACTCCGATCGCGGCTGTCAATACACCAGCGCGCAGCACGCCCGCCTCGCGAAACGGCACGGCGTGCGGCTGTCAGTCGGCCGGAGCGGGCAGTACTGGGACAACGCGGTGGCCGAGTCGTTCTTCGCCACCATCAAAACCGAACTCATTCACCGGCAGTCCTGGCCCACCCGCATCGCGGCCCGGCAGGCGATATTCGAGTACATCGAAGGGTGGTACAACACCCGCCGCCGACACTCCAGCCTCGGCTACCTCAGCCCCGCCGCCTACGAAAACGGCGCCAGCGTCCAACTGCTACCCGCCCTCAAGGTAGCCTGAAGATCAACACACCGACCCTGTCCGTCGAATCGGGTCAAGCCCATGCATGCTCAGGGCAGCCTGTGGCGGAGGATCTTGCCGAGCGCGTTGCGCGGCAGGGTCTCGACCCAGCGCCACGCGCGGGGCCGCTTGTACGGCGCCAGCCGCTCGGTGCACCACTCGGTCAGCTCACGTTCCAACACCGAGGCGTCGACCGCGTCGGCTGGTACGACATGCGCCACGACCATTTCTCCCCACTCGGCCGACGGCCTGCCAACGACAGCCGCGTCGGCGACGCCGGGATGGGACCGCAGCGCGTCCTCCACTTCCCGCGGGTAGACGTTGTACCCACCGGTGATGATGAGTTCCTTGGCCCGGCCACTGATGCGCAGGTACCCGTCGTCGTCGAGGACGCCCAGGTCGCCGGTGCGGAACCAGCCGTCGTTGGTGAACGCCTCGGCGGTCGCCTGGGGCCGGTCGAGGTAACCGCCGAAGACGTTGGGCCCGGCGACCTCGATCTCGGCGACGCCACCCTCGCGGGGCGCCAACCGCACCGACACCCCGGGCAAGGGCAGGCCGACCGTGCCCGGTCGGCGCGGCCCGTCGTACGGGTTGGAAACCAGCATGATCGTCTCGGTCATGCCGTAGCGCTCCAGGATCCGCTGGCCGGTGCGCTCGCGCACCGTGTCGTGCAGGTCGGCCGGCAACGGGGCTGATCCGCTCACCGCCAGCCGCAGCCTGCTCAGGCCGTCCAGGTACGGCGACGCGGCGAGCCGGTGGTACATGGTGGGGACGCCGAAGAACATCGTGGCACCGGCGTCGATCGCGGAGGCGATCGCGGCTGGCTCGAACCGCGGCACGAGCAGGAGCGAACCGCCGGCGACGAGCGCGCCGTGCAGCCCGACTCCGAGCCCGTGGATGTGGAACAGCGGCAACGACAGCGCGAGCCGGTCCTCCGGTGTCCAGCGCCACGCCAGCCGCACCGCGTGCGCGCTCGCGAGCAGGTTCGCGTGACTTAGCACGGCACCTTTCGGTTTGCCGGTGGTGCCCGACGTGTAGACGATCAGCGCCGGATCCGCCGGCGCGACGCGGTCGAGCGGCGTCGGCTGCGAAGCCGGCAGACCGGCCAGGTCCGGCGTCGTCGCAGTGATGTCCGGTGCACGGCCGACGTCGTCGAGCACCGCCAGCGACGGCTGTGAGTCGGCGGCGAGGTTGGCCAGCTCGATGGCGGTGTACGCGGTGTTCGCCGGCACCACGGTGAGCCCGTACCGCAACGCGGCGAGGTACGCGACGACAAGTTCCACGCTCGGCCCGGCGGACACGAGGACGCGGTCGCCGGGCGACAGCCCGGCCGCCGCGTACCGGCCGGCGGCCGCGGCGGTGAGCTGTTCGAGCTCGGCGGCGGTCACGCTTCGCCCGGACGGAGTGGCGATGACCTCGGCGCCTGGATTGGCGGCCCACCGCGCGGTCCACGCTCCGGCGAGCGTGGCGCCGAGGCCGAGGTCCGCCTCGACGCCGGGTGCCAGGTGCGCCGACCAGTGCGGGGCGAACAAGACCGTCATGGTGCCACGTAACCCGTCGGGTCGGTGCCGAGGTCGACGATGGCGGCGACCGGTCCGCCGCCGTCGGGTCCCTGATGCGCGGCGGACACGGACACGAACACCGCCGGGTCCCCGGTCACCGACGCGGTCACCCCGCCGACGCAGGACTTGATCTGCCGGTGCCAGTGCACATCGGAGTCGTCGAGCATCGCGTTGCGGCGGCCGCGGACCATGCCGTCGGAGGACACCTCGCACTTGAGGAACACGTTGACCAGCCGCCCATCGAGGTCGCTGTGGTGGGGGCGGTCGGGCATGTCGAGCCCGGCGTCACGGATCGCCGCCCAGATGCCGTCGGCGTCGATAGCGTCGCGCATCACGGCGTGGCCGATCCGGTACCGGCCGCCGACGCCTTGGACGTTGCCGACTACGACGACCTGCGCCTGGTCCAACTCGACCCCGGACGAGCAGCTCGCGACCGACGAGAACAGCGAGCGGTCGTGCATCACCGCGTCGTCGTCGGGCATCTTGATCTCACCGAGAGCGACGGCGATGCCGAGCGCGGTCGTGCCGTTGGACAGGTCCATCGACTCGTGCGTGTGCTCGGTCCAGACATCCTTGCCGCGGCTCTTCGCGTCGCGAATGGTGTGAATGGTCAGCAGCGGCGTCTTGGTCTGAACGTAGTGCACGTGGGCGGGGTCGGTGATGCCGGCACGTTCCATCGCCTCGGTTACCGCGGCGGCAACCTTCTCGATCATGCCCCGTCGGCCGATCTCCTCGGGCAGGATCGGCTCGCTCATCGCGAACCCGACGGTCAGCCGCGGCTCGTCGGTCGCCTCGGCCGACTCGGCGGGCACCGTCGCGAAGATCGTCGCGTGCGGCGAAATGACGCCGTCGGTGCCGCCCGACCAGACGATCGGGATGCCGGCCACCTCCTCGACGGTACGGCTGCCGCGCGCCACCAGCACCTCACGAAACGCCCGGTCGGCGATGATCCGGGTGTAGTCGTTGACGCCGCCGTTGCCCTCGGTCTTGCCGATGATGGCGATGACCCGATCGGCGTCGAGCACGCCGGAGTCGATCAGCTCTGCGAGACCGGACGCGTCAGACACGTGCTTGATCGGCACCTTGCGGACTTCGATGGGCTGCGGCACAGCGGTCACCTCTCGTCTTTCGCGGTCACGACGGTGCCGGCCCGGCCGGCCACCGCCTCGGCAATCTGGTCCAGCGTGCACATCACCGCGCGCCCGCCGCCCTGCTCCACGAAGCGGCAGGCGGCCTCCACCTTGGGGCCCATGGAACCGGCGGGGAAGTGCCCCTCGGCGGCGTAGCCACGCAGCTGCCTGACGTCGACCGCGCCCAGCGGCCGGGCCTGTGGGGTCCCCCAACCGACCATCGCGGCGGGGACGTCGCTGGCGATCGCGAGCACGTCCGCGCCGATCGCCCGGCCGAGCAGCGCGGCGCTGAGGTCCTTGTCGATGACCGCCTCGACCCCGCGCAGGCTGCCGTCGGCATTCCGCACGACCGGGATGCCGCCACCCCCGCCGGCCACCACGACGTACCCGGCGGCCAGCAGCGCGGTTACGGCGGGCGCCTCCAGCGCCTCGATCGGCTCGGGGGAGGCGACGACCCGGCGCCAGCCCCGGACGCCCCGGTCCTGCCACACCTGGCCGTGATCGATCATGACCTGCGCCTCGGCTCGGGGCAGGTACCGGCCGATCGGCTTGCTCGGCGCCGCGAACCCGAGGTCCTGAGGATCGACGAGAGTCCGGCTGACCAGCGCGGCCACCGGCGTGCGCAGGTGCCGGGCCAGCGCGTTCAGCAGGATGAAACCGATCGTGCCCTGGGTCTGCGCGCCGCACCAGTCGAGCGGCACCGGCGGTACGACGGCAGCGGCCAGCTCGTTCTTGACGAGCAGGTTGCCGACCTGGGGGCCGTTGCCGTGGGTGACGACCACCTCGGCGCCGGCGGCGACGACCTCGGCGATCCGCTCCGCCGCACGCTGCACGGCAGCGATCTGATCCTCCGCGCGGGCGAGGCCGTCCGCGGAGGTCATCGCATTGCCACCGAGGGCGACGAGCACTCGCACGGATGGACTCTAAGAAGGTTCCGACGGCGATGCATGGGCAACATCAGCCGAATGAGGCAGCTCTGTTCGGCAACAGTTCGCGCCCATTAGAGTTGACGCTGCCGCGCTCGACGGCGTCGATCAGACCGCGTCTGCGGAGGTTCTCGGCGACCTGCGTGAACTCGCCGGCGATGACGGCGACGCGCCGTCCGCCGAGTCGGCCCGCGCCGGTGATGACGGCCTCGTCGACGCCCGCAGTCTGGCGCGCGGTCGCCAGCGCGGCCGCGTAGTCGGGGTCGAGCGGGGCCGGGTCGGTGACGGGTTCGTCCCACGGCTCCCAGGTTCCGGGCTCGATGACCAAATCGATCAGGTCACGCGCCGATCTCCTCACACCCGGTCGACCTCCGCCCACGGGCGACCGCCGGAGAGCCGCGCGTAGCCGGGACCGCGGTCGAAGAACGGCTGGTCGCCGGTGCGCCGACTCCGCAGCGTCGCGCGGAGTGCGTCCGAGGCCGCCTCGTCGACCCGGTCACCGGCCATGACGACACCGTAGTCGTCGCGCGCCCCGGTCACGCTCACCTTGCCCCACGCCACGTCCCGGGCCACCTCGTCGTACGGGCGGGTGAGCGGATCGCCCCAGCCGCCGCCGCCGGTGGTGCGGATCCGGATCACCTCGCCGGCCCGTACCGGCTCGGCGTCGGCGAGCGCGTCCACCTCCCGCTCGTTCGGCCCGCCCGGGTCGATCACCACACTGAACGGTCGGCCGGCCTGCCCGCCCTTGACGCCCCAGCAGGACAGCACCGACCGGTCGGCGATCGACATGGAGTTCGCGTCGCGCAGCATCCGGATGTGCTTGTCGTAGCCCAGGCCGCCGCGGTAGCGGCCGGGACCGCCCGAGTCGACGGCCAGGCCGAGCCGCTCCACGACGAACGGCCAGCGGGACTCGGCGAACTCGACGGGGATGTTCCGCGAGTCCGGTACGACGTGGATCGTGTCCTCGCCGTCGGCGTAGTACCGGCCGCCCGAGCCGCCGCCCAGCACCTCGCGCATCAGGTAGGGGCGGCCCTCGGCGTCGGTGCCGTAGACCCCGGTGTACCGGATGGTCTCCTGGTCGGCCGGCATCCGACCGTCGACCGCCTTGGCCAGCACTCCGGCCAGCACCCCGAGCAGGCGCAGGATGACGAACGTGCGCGCGTTCGTCGGCGCCGGGAAGACCGGCGTCAGCAGCGTCCCCGGTGGTGGGAACCGCATCTCGATGAGCGGCACCACGCCCTCGTTGACGTCCAGTTCGGCCATCCGCTCGGGCGTGTCCGCGAGGTTGCGCAGGATCGGCGCGAGCCACTTCTTGAGGAAGTTACCGTCCGCGTAGTCGCCGCAGTGGTTGATCGGCCCCTTGGCCTGTGGTGAGGTGCCGGTGAAGTCGATGATCAGCCGGTCGGGCACCTTGGTCAGCGTGATCCGCTGGGTGTGCAGTCGGGGCTCGTCGACACCGTCGTGCTCGGCGTAGTCCTCCCAGACGTACGTCCCGTCGGGGATCTTCGCCAGGATCTCGCGGCGGAACGTCTCGGTGGTCTTCTCGACGATCGCGTCGAAGCACGCCTCGACCGTCTGGCGGCCGTAGCGCGCGAACAGGTCGGTCAACCGCCGCGCGCCCATCAGGCAGGCCGCGCACTCGGCATCGAGGTCGGCCGCTAGCGAGTCGGGCATCCGCGAGTTCCGGGTCATGATCTTCAGCGCCGCCTCGTTGGGCACCCCGGCGTCCCGCAGCCGGATCGGCGGCACCATCAGACCCTCTTCGAAGACGCTGGTCGCGCCGGAGGGCATCGAGCCGGGGCAGGCGCCGCCGATGTCGTCGTGGTGGCCGAACGCCTGCACGAACGCGACGACCTCGCCGTCGTGGAAGACCGGCACGGTGACGCACAGGTCCGGCAGGTGCCCGATGCCCCCTTCGGACAGGTAGACGTCGTTGTGGAAGAACACGTCGCCGGGCCGCATCGTCTCCAGCGGGTAGTCGCGCGCCACCGGGTGCACGAGTGCCGAGTAGGAACGGCCGGTGAGCTTGCGCAACTTTCGGTCGTGGATGCCGGCGCGGTAGTCGTGCGCGTCGCGGATCATCGGCGAGCGCGCCGTACGGCCGATCGCCGTCTCGACCTCCCGCTCGATCGAGGCCAGCGTGCCCTCGACGATCTCCAACACGATCGGGTCCACGTTCACGAGTCGTCCCTCCCGTCCCAGCTGGCGTCCACCAGGGTCAGCACCAGGTTTCCGTAGGTGTCGACGGTCGCGGTGAAGCCGGGATGCAGCGGCACGGTCGAGCCGTACTCGTCGATCACCGCCGGGCCCTCGACCGTGTCCCCCGGGCGCAGGTCGTCGCGCGAGTAGATGGGTGTGTCGGCGTACTCGTCACCGAAGCACACCCGCCGGAACGTGGGTTGGGCCGCCGGGCCGGCGTCGAGGCTGGGCAGGGTCGGACGCCGGATCGGGCCGATCCCGGTCACCCGGAGGTTCACCCACTCGACCTGCTGCTCCGGCCGGTGCCGGAAGCAGTAGCCGTAGAGCTGTTCGTGGGCGTCGTGGAAGCCCGCCACCACCGCGTCCGGATCGAGGTCGTCGACCGGAACCCGCACCTCGAACGCCTGCCCGTAGTAACGCAGGTCCGCCGAGCGGACGTACCGGTGCTGGTCGCGGGGGAAGCCCTCGGCGTCCAGCGCCTCGGCCGCGCGGCGCGTCAGCACGTCGAAGTGCCCCTGTACGGCGTCGACGTCGAGGTTGGCGTGCCGGGCCACGTACGTCTGCACGTAGTCGTTCTTCACGTCGACGGTCAGCAGGCCGAACGCGGACAGGTTGCCCGGATTGCGCGGCACCACCACCGCGCGCAGCCCGAGGATGTCGACCAGCCGGCAGGCCAGCAGCGACCCAGATCCGCCGAAGGTGGTGAGGGCGAAGTCGCGGACGTCCAGGCCGCGCTTGACGGTGACCTGGCGCAGCGCGTTCGCCTGGTTCCAGGCGGATATCTCCAGGATCCCGGTGGCCGTGGCCTCCAGGCTCAGTCCGAGCTTGGCGCCGAGCGCCGCGAGCCCGTCGCGGGCGGCCTGGACGTCGAGCGGCACCTCGCCGCCGAGCAGGTGCGGCGGGATCCGGCCGAGCACGGCGTGCGCGTCGGTCACGGTCGGCTCCGAGCCGCCCCGCCGGTAGCAGAGCGGCCCCGGGTCGGCTCCGGCCGACCGGGGGCCGACCTTGAGGGTGCCTTCGGGGGAGAGCCATGCCACCGACCCGCCGCCGGCGCCCACCGTCACCACGTCGATCATCGGAATCTTCGAGGGGTACGCGCCGATGCTGCCCTCGGTCGTCAGGGTCGGTTCGCCGTGCAGCACGACCGACACGTCGGTGGAGGTGCCGCCCCCGTCGAGGGTCAGCACCCGATCGAAGCCCGCCGTGCGGGCCACCAGCGCCGCGCCGAGCGCGCCGGCCGCCGGGCCGGAGAGCACCGTGGTGATCGGCTGCTTCGTCACCTCGTCGGCGGAGAGCACCCCGCCGTTCGACTTCATGATGTAGAACGGCGTGTCGCCCAGGCGCTGTTTGATGCTCTGGACGTAGCGGCCGACCCGGGGCTTGACGGCGGCGTCGATCAGAGTGGTCATTGCCCGCTCGTACTCGCGGTACTCGCGCAGGACCTCGCACGACACCGAGACCACCGCGGCGGGGTGCTCCTCGGCGAGGATCTCGCGCATCCGCAGCTCGTGCGCGGGGTTGGCGTACGCGTGCAGGAAGCACACCCCGATGGTCGTGATGCCGTTGCGGGCGAACCACCGGGCCGTCTCGCGGGCCTGGTCCTCGTCGAACGGTCGCAGTTCGGCGCCAGTGTGGTCCAGTCGGCCGCCGACGGTCTTCACAAGGTCGGCGGGGACGATCCGGGGCGGCTTCACCCAGAAGTAGCTGTTGCCATACCCGTCGGGCACGCTCTGCCGGGCGATTTCGAGCAGGAACTCGTATCCCTCGGTGGTGATGAAGCCGATCCGGTCGATCTTGCCTTCGAGGAGCTGGTTGGTGGCGACGGTCGTGCCGTGGCAGACCGCGACGATGTCGACGGCGTCCTCCGGGAGCACCTTCCGCAGGCCGGTCAGAAACCCGTCGGCCGGGTCGGCCGGCGTCGACGGCGTCTTGGTGGTGAACACCTCGCCGGTGTCCTCGTCGAAGGCCACCACATCGGTGAACGTGCCCCCGGTGTCGATGCCCACCCGGACGCGGCGACGTTGCTCCGGCATGTTCGCTGTCCCTTCTGGCGCCTTGGCGAGCATTCAACCGGCGAGGCACGCCCAACTCGTCGGCAACATGTGCCAACGCTTCGCGTGAGCAGGTGGCGATCGGCCTACGCGCGTTCGCCGTGCGGGAACGACGTGTGCGCCGGCCGCCGGAGGTCGTCGAGGTGCCGCTCGATGAAGGCGAGGTTCCGGTCGGCGAGGTGATCGAAGCGCTGCGGGACGTTCGACCCGGGCGTCAGTGACGCCATGGCCGTGTGGGGGTCGAGGTGGGCGCTGACCCAGCCCTCGTGCGAGGCGGCGCGGGCGATGACCTCGGCGATCGGAGTGACGATCATGGAGTTGCCGAAGTACGGAATGCCGGCGGGGTCGACGCCGGTGGCGTTCGCGCCGATCATGAACACGTGGTTGTCGTAGGCGCGGGCCCGATTGGTGAGCTCCCAGATGTCGGCCGAGCGCAGCAGGGCCGAGGGCCGGCAGATCACCTCGGCGCCGAGTACGGCCTCCACGCGGGCCAGTTCCGGATAGTCGCCGTCGAAGCAGATGATCAGTCCGATCTTGCCGAGCTCGGTGTCGACGACGACCGCCTCGTCGCCCACGGTCACCCAGCCGCCGGAGGGCCGGTCCTCGCCGACGAACAGGTGCGTCTTGCGGTACGTGCCGAGAACGTCGCCGGACGGGCCGATCAGCGACGCCGTGTTGTAGATCTCGCCGCGGGAGGTGCCGCGCGCGTAGGTGGGGAAGACCACGTGCACCGACATCCGCGACGCGGCCTGCTGGATCGGCTCGGCGAGTGGGCCCACCAGATCCCACAACTCCTCGGGCGGAAGAGCGGGGGTGAACCCGGTGGTAACCGTCTCCGGCAGGACGAGCAACTCGGCACCGGTGGCGTCGACGCAGCGTTCGACGTACTCGACGCACTTGTCGAGATTCGCCTTGACCGACTCGGCGGTGAGCGGGCCGGGGGTCGGTGCGATCTGGATGGCAGCTGCGGTGAACGCGCGCATGGTCCGATCCTCTCTGGTCAGCGACGGCGCGCGGCCCGGCCGGCGACCAGGCCGCCGACCAGCGCGCCGAGCAGCGCGATGCCGGCGCCGACGGCCACGCCGAGCGTGAAGTCGCCGCCCGGCAGGAGGCCGCCGGCCGGTGCGGAAACGGCATGTGGCCTGCTGAAGAGGGTGGGCGCGGCCGTCGCCTCAACCGGCAGCCCCGCCGGCGCCTCCGCCGACACCGGGGCCGGCGCCTCCTCGGCGGGTGCGGCTCCGGTCAGCACCGCGTCGACGGCGGCGAAGAACTCAGCGGCGGTCTTCTTCGCCACCCCGGCGAGGATCCGCTGGCCGACGCCGCCGATCATCCCGCCGACGACCGCCTCGGCGTCGTACGACAGCAGGGTCACCCCGTCGCCCTCGTCGGCCAACGTGACGGTGACGTCGGCCGAGACCGTGCCGGGCGCCCCGGCGCCGGATGCGTGCAGCACGAACGAGTGCGGCGCGTTCTGGTCGGTCAGCCGCACCTCGCCGGCGAAGGAGCCCTTGATCGATGCGACGCCCGCGGTGACGGTGGCTTGATATGCGTCGGGGCCGACCTGTTCGAGCGTCTCGCAGCCGGGGATGGTCCGCACCAGCACGGCGGGGTCGTTGAGCACGGCGTACACCGTCTCGACCGGGCCGTGCAGGAACGCCGTGCCGGACACCTTCATGGGCTTACCTTCCTCTTCAGGCCGGGCACCTCGCCGGCCTCGTGGCGCCGGCGCAGCTCCCACAGCTCGGACGGCGAGATCGGCATCCGGTCGATGCGGAACCCCTCCGCGTCCTCGATCGCGGCCGCGATCACTGCCGCGCCGGGGATCACGCCGGCCTCGCCGGCGCCCTTGACCCCGAGGGGGTTCAGTGGGGACGGGGTCTCGAGGTGGTCGACTTCGATCTTGGGCACCTCGGAGGCGTACGGGATCAGGAAGTCCATGTAGGAGGCGTTCAGCAGCTGACCGTGCTCGTCGTAGACGATGCGCTCGTACAGCGCCCCGCCGACGCCCTGCGCCACGCCGCCGTGCACCTGACCGGCCACGATCCGCGGGTTGATGAGGGTGCCGCAGTCGTGTACCACGCAGTACCGCAGGATCCTGATGTCGGCGGTCTCCGGGTCGGTCTCCACGATCGCGGCGTGTGCCCCGTTGGCGAACGTGGAGCGCAGCGGGGAGTAGTAGTCGGTGGCTTCCAACCCCGGCTCGTCACCCTCCTCGACCGGCGGCCGGTCGGTGCGCCCACCCACCGCGAACTGGGTGGCGCGGGCGGTTTCGGCGTCGAAGGCGTACCGCATCGGGTTGGCGAGCACCGCGACCGTCTTCAGGGGGATCTCCGCACCACCCTCGGAGCGCACCACGCCGTCGATGATGTCGAGGTCGTCGGGGGAGCAGGACAGGGCCTCGGCGGCGATCCGCAGGGCCTTGCGGCGCACCTTGCGGGCCGCCAGCGCGACGGCGTTACCGCTCATCACCGCCGCCCGGGAGGCGAACGTACCGACCGCGTACTTGAACCGCCGGGTGTCTCCGGTGACGACGGTGACGTCCTCGACCGGCACGCCCAGTTCCTCCGCGGCGACCTGCGCGAACACGGTCTCGTGGCCCTGCCCCTGGGTGGTCAGGCCGGTCGCGACGTGGACCTGGCCGTTGGTCTCGACGCGCACGTGCGCGCCCTCGTACGGCCCGACCCCGGTGCCCTCCACGTAGCAGGCCAGCCCGATGCCGACCCGGCGACCCGCGGCCCGCGCCTGCTCCCGGTAGGCCGCGAAGTCGTCCCAGCCGATCAGCTTGCGCAGCTTGTCGAGCGAGGCCGGGAAGTCGCCGGAGTCGTACACCAGCCCACGGCCGTCCTGGAACGTCAGGCCCTGGTCGAACGGCATCTCCTCGGGCTGGATGAAGTTGCGTTCGCGGACCGTCGCCCGGTCGAGGTCGAGGTGATCGGCGATCGCGTCCATCGTGCGCTCCATCGCGAACACGCCCTGCGGCCGGCCCGCGCCCCGGTACGGGGTGACCATGACGGTGTTCGTGTACAGCGAGTGGAACTCGACCCGGTACGTGCCCGGCTTGTACGGGCCGAGGAGTTGGGTGGCGGTGATGACCGGCACGATGATGCCGTACGGCGTGTAGGCGCCGTTGTCGTGCAGGAACTCGACGTCGAGGCCGAGGAGGCGTCCGCTGTCGTCGAACCCGACCCGTACGGTGTGCTGCTGGCCCCGCTCGTGAGCCGAGGAGATGAAGTGCTCTCGGCGGTCCTCGGCCCACTTGACCTCGCGGCCGAGTCGGATCGCGGCCCACGGCACGAGGATCTCCTCCGGCCACGGGTGCATGATCTTCACGCCGAACCCGCCGCCCACGTCGGGCGTGACGACCTCGACCCGGTCGACGGGCACGTTCAGCTTGTGGGCGATCGCGAAGCGCAGGGACGTGGACGTCTGGGTGGAGGAGTACACCCGAAGTGAACGGTCGTGGGCGTCCCAGCGGGCGTACACGCCCCGGCCCTCCATCGGCATCGAGGCGGAGCGTTCGATGTCGAGGTGGAGTTCCAGCTTGTGCGGCGCTGCTTCGATGGCGGCACGGGCGTCGCCGACCTCCTGGACGAGGTGCGCGGCGACGTTGTCGGGCACGTCGGGATGTACGGCGTGCTCGGCGCGGAACGCGGTGCCGATGCCGACGACGGGGGGCAGCGGCTCGTACGACACCCGGATCCGCTCGCAGACGTCCTCGGCGATGTACCGGTCGCTGGCCACCACCATCACGACCGGCTCGCCGACGTGTCGCACCACGCCGTTGGCGAGCGGATACCCGGTGCGCGGTGCGTGCAGCGCCGGGTGGGGGATGAGAACCGGCAGCGGATCGGCCACCCGGTCGTCCAGGTCGTCGTACGTGTAGATCGCCACGAGTCCGTCGACGTCGAGCGCGTCGGTGACGTCGACGTCGATGATCCGCGCGTGCGCGTGCGGGCTGCGCACGAAGGCGGCCCCTAGGGTGCGCTTGTCCCCGAGGTCATCGAGATAGCGGCCCTGCCCGGAGACCAGCCGCGGGTCTTCGAGACGCGCGATCGGCTCGCCGAACACCTTCATCGCTCGCTCCGCATGATGTCGGCGGCCTGCAGAACCGACGCGACGATGTTCTGGTATCCCGTGCAGCGGCACAGGTTCCCGCCGATTGCCTCGCGCGCGTCCGCCTCGGTCGGCTCCGGATGGTCCCGCAGGTACGCGGTGATCGTGGTGACGAACCCCGGTGTGCAGAAGCCGCACTGCAGTCCGTGGCAGTCCTGGAACGCCTGCTGCACCGGGCCCAGCCCGCCGTCGACCGCCCGGCAGCCTTCGACGGTGGTGATCTCGGCGCCGTCCACGCTCACCGCGAACAACAGGCAGGAGCGCATCGGAGCGCCGTCGACCAGCACCGTGCACGCGCCGCAGACGCCGTGCTCGCAGCCGACGTGCGTGCCGGTGAGCCCGAGATCGTGGCGCAGGCAGTCGGAGAGCAGCCGCCGCGCGGGGACCCGGACCGCCCGCTCGATCCCGTTGACGGTCAGCCGGACCTCATGCTCGGACATGTGCGCTCGCTTCCCGCGCGGCGGCCCGCGCCGCCCGGGCCGTCAGGGTGCCGACCAGGTGCCGGCGGTAGGCGGCGGTGGCGTGGATGTCATCTTCCGGCTCGACCGCGCCGGTGGCCAGCGCCCCGGCGGCTGCCCAGTCGGCGGTGTCGACGTGCTGGCCGATCACCGCTTCGGTCAGGTCGACGAGCACCGGTGTCGGACCGACCGAGATGAAGGCCGCCCTGGCGTGGACGACCCGCAGGTCGGGGTCGAGCGTCACGAGTACGCCGACACCGCAGAGCGCGTAGTCGCCGTGCCGGCGGGACAGTTCGAGCCAGGCACTGCCGGTGCCGGCCGGCGGTGTGTGGAACGTCGCGGACACGGCCAGCTCGCCGGGCCGCAGGCAGGACTCCAGCGGCCCGACGAAGAAGTCTTCCGCCGCCACGGTGCGGCGGCCGTCGGTCGACGCGAGCGTGACGCAGCCGTCCAGCAGAGCGAGGACCGCCGGCATCTCGCCCGACGGGTCGGCGTGGACCAGGCTGCCGACCGTCGTGCCCCGGTTGCGGATCGTCGCGTGGGCGACGTGCCCGGTTGCTTGGCGCAGCAGCGGAATCGCCTCGTACGCCGCGGCGTCGCGCTCCAGGTCGGCATGCCGCGCGAGCGCGCCGACCTCGACGCCACGGTCGAGGACCCGGATGTAGGCCAGTTCGGTGAGGGAGTTGATGTCGATCAGCTCGCGCGGTGCGGCCAGCCGCATGTTGAGCACGGGCACCAGGCTCTGGCCGCCGGCGAGCACCTTGCCGTGCTGCCCAGCCTCGGCGAGGACAGCGAGGGCCTCGCCGAGGCTGGTCGGCCGGTGGTAATCGAAGGACGACGGCTTCATCAGGCCCTGGGTGCCGTGCCGTCGCGGGTGGTGGTCTCGGCCGTTTCCGCGGCGCCGGCCTCGGCCGGCGGACGGGGGTCCGGGACTATCACCGTTGCCTCGGCGCGCTGCTGGTCGAGCATGTGCGGCGGCGCGATGGCGCGGACGAGGTGGTAGCAGACGACGGTGACGATCGTGCCGAGCGCGATCCCGGCGAGCTGGAACTCCTGGTTGAACACCAGCGTGGTGTTGCCGATGGCGATGATGATGCCGGCGGCCACCGGGATCAGGTTGATCGGGTTGCCGAAGTCGACCCGGTTTTCCTTCCAGATCTTCGCGCCGAGCAGCCCGATCATGCCGTAGAGCACGACGGTGATGCCACCCAGCACGCCGCCCGGCGTCGCGGAGACGATGGCGCCGAACTTCGGCGAGAAACCGAACAGAATCGCGACGAGCGCCGCGACGTAGTAGGCGGCCGTGGAGTAGACGCGGGTTGCGGCCATGACCCCGATGTTCTCGGCGTACGTGGTGGTCGGCGAACCGCCCACCGCGCTGGCGAGTGCGGTGCCCACGCCGTCGGCGGCGATCGCCTTGCCCATGACGGGGTCCAGGTCGGTGTCGGTCATCTCGGCGACGGCCTTCACGTGTCCGGCGTTCTCCGCGATCAGCGCGATCACGGCGGGCAGCACGAGCAGGATGAACGTGAGCTTGAAGTCGGGCAGGTGCCAGCCGGCGATCTCCTTGCCGTCCGGACCCGTCGAGGTCTGCGGCGGGAAGCCGAACCAGTCCGCCGACTGGACTCCGGCCCAGTTGACCCGGAAGTGCTCGGTGGTCTCGTTGGCGGCCGGGTCGAAAGAGTTGATCCTTCCGAAGACCCGGTCGAAGACCCAGGACAGGACGTAGCCGAAGATCAGGCCGAGGAAGACCGCGATCCGGCCGAGGAAGCCGCGGAACCCGATCGCCATGCCCATCACGGCGAGCATCGTCAGCAGCGCCACCCACTGGTCCTGGGGCCAGTAGATGCCGGCCACGACCGGTGCGAGGTTGAAACCGATCAGCATGACGACGGCGCCGGTCACCACCGGAGGCAGGACGCGGTGCAATGCCGGCGCGCCGAGGAAGTGGATGGCGACGCCGCACAGCGCCAGGATCAGACCGGCCACCAGGATCGCGCCGGTGACGTCCGCCGAGTCGCCACCCTGTGCCCGGATCGCCACCACACCGCCGACGAACGACGCCGAGGTGCCGAGGTAGCTGGGCACCTTGCCCTTGACGATCAGCAGAAAGCAGATCGTCGCGATCCCACTCATCATGATCGCGAGCTGCGGGTTCAGCCCCATGATGAGCGGGAAGACGAATGTCGCACCGAACATCGCTACGACGTGCTGCGCGCCCAGCCCGAAGGTGCGTGGCCAGGAGAGCCGTTCGTCCGGGCGGACCACCTCGCCCGGGGGCGGAGTCTTTCCCCCATGGACGACCCGCCAGTCCAGCAAGGCCATGTCCGCTCCTCTCTATGGCAGCTCGCGGCGACAGGCCGCGCCTGAATTGCCGATCAGGATGTGGCCCACGTCACCCGAGAATCATTGGCAATATCACGCCAACATGGCGGAGCGGAGTTGGCAAGACTTCACAGCCCGCGAATCTCGAGGACGCGTAGCGCCAACATGAGGTCGAGCCGGAGCATCGCATCGGTGGTGAACGGCCCGACCGTGCGTTCCAGTTTGCCGATCCGGTAGCGCAGCGTGTTGTAGTGGAAATGCAGCCGTCGCGCCGTCTCCGCCACGTTGCAGTTGGTTTCCAGCAGCACGGCCAGGGTGTGGCGCAGGTCGGCGTTCTCGGCGTTGTCGGCGACCAACTCGCCGAGCACGTCGGCGACGAACCCGCGCAGTTCCTCACCGTCCTCGATGAGCGACAGCAGCCGGTGCACGCCCAGCCGGTCGAAGCTGGCTCGCGCGCCGTTCCCGTGCAGCCGCCGGCCGATCCGGACCGCCGCACGCGCCTGCTCGTAGGCTTGGGCAAGCTCCTGCGGCGCGGCGGCGGCCCGCGAGACGCCGAGCGAGAACGAGCGCCGCCCGCCGCCGCCGTCGCCCTTGACCAGCCGGACCAGCTCGGCCACCAGCCGGTCGATGTCGCCGTCGGCGGGAAGCCCGAGCAGCACCACGACCTCTCGGTTGAAGTTGACGACCGCCGCCTGCGGGTCACGCCAGCGCACGACGCCCTGCCAGGCGGCGGCGAACCGCTCCTGGATCGGCCGGAGCTGCGGCGCGGACGTGGCAGGCGGCACCGCATCGGGGTCCAGCTCGGCCACGACGACGACCGACGGGCGGTCGATCTCCCAACCGAACGCGCGGGCGTGCGTGACCGCGGCCGGAAGGTCGTCGACTCGGCCGGCCAGCAGGTCGCGCAGGAAATCGGCCTGGTACTTGCTCTCCACCGCGGCCACCGCGAGCTTCTTGGTGATCGCCAGCGCCGCCACGGTCGCCGCCCGCTCCAGGTGATGGACGTCGGCGTCGGTCAGCGGAGTCCGTGGGTCGGCCGGGAACGCCACGATCCGGCCGTGGTCGACCCGACCGGCGACGATGGGTACGACCGTGTGCTCTCCCTCGGACTCGACCAGGAATCGACCCGACGGGTCGAAGCCGGTCGGGATCTCGCCGGCCCGGGCGAGCACCCGGCCGTCGGGCGTGGTGATGAGCGCCGGCCCGCCGAGCAGCCGGGTCAGCTCAGTGGCCAGATCGGTGAGGTCTCCGCCGTCGAGCACCACCGACACCAGCGCGCGGTGCACCTCCTCGCTGCGGGCGAGCACCGCCGCCTGCCGGTTCAACAACTCGCCGTGCACCTCGTTGAGCACGTCGGCGAAGCCGGCGTCGGGCGGGACCTCGAGGATCGGGAAGCCCCGCCGATCAGCCTCGGCGAGCATCGCGGCCGGCACCTCGTCGAGATACCGGTGCAGCTTGATCGCCAGCGCCGCCAAGCCGCGGTTGTCAAGCTCACCGACGAGGCCGACAAGCGCCTGCGGATCCTCGCGGAGCGGGTAGCCGGTTGTCAGCAGTAACTCGTTCGGCTTGACCCAGGGGAGGATGTCGGGCACCTCCATCACATTGAGGTACCGCACGATCCGATCCAGGCCGGCGGCGCCGGCGAGTACCTTGGCGCCGGCCAGCGACGAAACGCCGAGAATCTCCTGTACCCGTAGGCCCAGCGCGGGGGCGACCCGGTCCAACTGGGCGACTTCAGCCGAAGGATCGCCAAGACCTTTGGCAGGTTCTACCATCCGCGCACTGTAGCCGACTCACCTACCTTTCAGGGGTCCTCAGGAGGTGGGCGTGCAGCACTTTCCGGTCGCCGCCGCGGTGTCGGTCGCCCCGGTGCTGCGCGGCCCCCGCCGGCTCGTCGCGGTCGCCGCTGTCACCGACCGGGCGGTCTATCTGGACACCGGCGACCCCGACTGCCCGGCGATCTGCTTGGTCACGTCGAGCGCCGTCCGGGTGCCGTGCGCGCTCGTCCTCGGCGACTGCGCGCCACCGCCGGACGTGACGGTCGGTGACACGGGGCTCGTCGGCGGTGGTCAACTCGTGCTGGGCGGTGCGGCGTACCGGCCGGCACGGTGGTGGCGGCCGGCGCGCCCGGCGCGAACCGTCGGTGCGGTGCCCGCCGCGCATCTACCTCCGCTCGATGCCGGAACCTCCGGCGCTGTGGCCCGGCTCGCGCGGGATCTCGCGAGCGACGCGCCGCTCGCCGGGCCCGTCACCGCGCTGCTCGGGCGCGGTCCCGGACTGACACCGCTCGGCGACGACGTCCTCGCCGGAGCGCTCGTCGCGCTCGTCGCGGCCGACTCCCCGGCCGGGGCCCGGTTGGCAGCCGAGACAATTCAACGGGCGCCGCACCGGACGACCTTCGTCTCCGCCGCGCTGCTGTGGCACGCCGCACGCGGTGAATGCGTGCCGGAACTCGCCGCCCTCATCGCCGGCGCCCCGGGCGCGACCGAGGCGCTGCTGCGCGTCGGCCATACCTCCGGTGCCGGTCTGGCGCACGGGGTATGCGCCGCCCAGCCGCCCCTTCACGAGGTGAGCGTGAGCGCGAGGAACGCAGCGAAGCGGAGTCCCGCAGTCGCGAACGAGGGCAGGACCGTGAGCGCGAGGAACGCAGCGAAGCGGAGTCCCGCAGTCGCGAACGAGGGCAGGACCGTATGAACCATGTCGAACTGCGGCGCGGCGCCTACCGCGACTCGGTGCGCCTCATGCAGATCAGCCAGGCCCTCACCGGCACCCCGGGAGTGTCCGCCGGATTCGTCGCGATGGCCACCCCACTCAACGTCGACCTCGCGGCCGGCATGGGGTTCACGCCGCCGCCGGACGCGACCGCGAACGACATGCTCATCGCGGTTGCCGCTGTCGACGACGAATCGCTGCGGGCCGCTCTCGCCCGCCTCGACGTCGAGTTGAACAGCACGCCGGTACCGGGCACATCAGGAACGCCCATCGTCGCGCCGCGTACGGTGGGCTCCGCCGTACGGCGGCTCGGGGCGAACCTGACGCTCGTCTCCACCCCCGGCCGGTACGCGTTCGCCGACGCGATGGACGCGCTCGACGCCGGTACCTCGGTGATGGTGTTCTCCGACAACGTATCGGTCGCCGAGGAGATCCGGCTCAAGGAGGTGGCCGCCCAGCGTGGGCTGCTGGCGATGGGCCCCGACTGCGGTACGGCCGTCATCGGCGGCGTCGGGCTCGGGTTCGCGAACGTCGTACGTCCAGGCCCAGTGGGAGTCGTCGCCGCGTCCGGCACCGGCGCCCAGCACCTGACGACCCTGCTCGACGCGGCGGGGGTCGGCGTGTCGCACGTCCTCGGCGTCGGCGGCCGCGACCTGTCCGCGGCGGTGGCCGCGCGGGCCACCCTCGCCGCCCTCGACATGCTGGACGCCGACGTGGCGACCGAACTGATCGCGGTGATCTCCAAGCCCCCGGCGCCCGATGTCGCGGCGCGGGTACGGGAACACGCGCGGCGCCTGGCGACACCGGTGGAGTTCGCGCTGCTCGACGCGGGTGAACCCGACCTGACCGAGGTCGCCGCCCGGGTACTGCGCCGAATCGGCGCGCCGGTCCCGTCGACGTGGCCGGCCTGGCTGCCGCCCGCGCTGCCCGCGGTGACCGGACCGGCGATCCGTGGCCTGTTCTCCGGCGGGACGCTGTGCGACGAGGCGATGCTGATCGTCAGTGGCGCGCTCGGACCGGTGCGGTCGAACATCCCGCTGCGGCCCGAGTGGGCGCTGCCGGGCGACCTGCGTGCAGACGGTCACGCGATGATCGACTTCGGGGACGACGTGCTGACCCAGGGCCGCCCACACCCCATGATCGACGGCAGGCAGCGCCTCGACCGGCTCACTGCCGAGGCCGCCGACCCGGCGTGCGGGGTCGTGCTGATGGACGTCGTACTCGGGCATGGTGCACACCCGGACCCGGCTGCCGAGCTGGCGCCGGCGATCGCCGCGGTGCGTGTCCCCGTCGTCGTGTCGCTGGTCGGTACGGCCAGCGACCCGCAGGGCCTGCAGCGGCAGGCGTCGCTGCTGCGCGGCGCCGGGGCCGCCGTCTACGCCTCCAACGCCGACGCGGCCCGGCGCGCCGTCGAACTCGTGAACTCGGAGTCTGGCCATGGTTGATCTCGCCGCCGAACCCCGGATCGTGACCGCCGGCGTGAGCCTCCTCGACGAGGCGCTCGCCGCGCAGGCCGTCGCGCATCTACCGGTCGATTGGCGGCCGCCACTGCCGGGCACCGACCAGGAGCTCGCCCGGGTCCTCGGCGACCCGCGCCGCGCCGCCGCGAACGCCGTGGCCGCCGAGCGGATGCTCGCGGCGGGCGCGACCCTGGTCGACGTGCTCCCCGCCGCGGAGGTCGTCGGGCTGCGACCCGGGGAGTTCTGCCACGCCGGGCCGCCGATCACCTGGGAGCGCGCGTCCGGACCGCTGCGTGGCGCGCTGATCGGCGCGATGCTCTTCGAGGGCCTCGCGGGATCACCGGACGAGGCATCGTCGCTGCTCGCCGGCGGGAGCGTGCCGATCGAGCCCTGTCACGCCCGGGGCGGGGTCGGGCCGATGGCCGGTGTCGTCTCGCCGTCGATGTGGGTGTTCGTGTTCCGCGACGAAGCGCACGACCGCACGAGCTGGTGCACGCTCAACGAGGGGCTCGGCAAGGTGCTGCGCTACGGCGCCTACGCACCCGAGGTGATCGACCGGCTCCGCTGGATGTCCGCCGTACTCGGGCCCGCATTGCAGGCCGCCGTGCGGCGCAGCGGGCCGATCGACGTCAAGGCGATCATCGGGCAGATGGTCCAGATGGGCGACGAAGGCCACAACCGCAACCGCGCCGGCACGCTCATGCTGCTCCGCGACCTGCTTCCGCATCTCGTCGACGCCGGCCTGCCGTCCACCGACGTCGCCGCGGTCGCCCGCCTCATCGGCGGCAACGACCACTTCTTCCTCAACCTCGTCATGCCGGCCGCGAAGCTGCAGACCGCGGCCGCGGCGAACATCCCCGGCGCCACGGTGGTCACCACCATGGCCCGCAACGGCACCGACTTCGGCATCCAGGTCTCCGGTACGGGGGACGCCTGGTTCACCGGCCCAGCCGGCGTGCCGTCCGGGCTGTTCCTGGGCGGGTACGGGCCTGACGACGCCAATCCCGACATCGGTGACTCCGCCATCACCGAGACCGCCGGGCTGGGTGGCTTCGCGATGGCCGGCGCGCCGGCGATCGTCCGGTTCGTCGGCGGCACCGTGCCCGATGCGGTCCGTACCACGTCCGAGATGTACGAGATCACCGTGGCGGAGAACCCCGCGTACGCGCTGCCGGTCCTCGAGTTCCGGGGCGCGCCGACCGGCATCGACGTGGCCTCCGTGGTCCGCACCGGCCTGCTTCCCCAGATCAACACCGGCATCGCCGGTCGGGTACCCGGTACCGGCCAGGTCGGCGCCGGCCTGGTGCAGCCGCCGGTCGAATGCTTCACGACCGCGCTGTCCGCCCTCGCGTCGGCCGCACCGCCGATGTAGGCAGCGGTCATCCGCCTGCGGGCGGTCCTACCCCGACTGCCGCCAGCGCCGTTCCAGGGTCGTGAGGTCGTCGGCGTCGACCACCCCGTGTAGGCGCAACCGTGCCATCCCGCCGTCGGGGAACACGTCCAGCCGTACGTGCGTCGCCACCGCGACGTCGTCGAGCGGGAACCGGTGCCGGGTGTCGGGCTGCAGCCGGGTACGCGGGAGCAGGTCGAACCAGGCCGACGAGTCGTCCGGGTCCGCCGTCCGCGCGTCCACCCCGCGCAGCGTCGCCGCGTCCGGTGCGTTGCCCTTGAAGTGCATGGTGTCCAATTCGGCGAGACGGACCCGGCCGGGCGCGACGAGCTGCACGACGACCCAGTCGTTGCCGCCGTCGCGCCGCCGGGCCGTCTCCCAACCGTCGCCCATCACCCTGGCCAGCCCCGGCGCGATGAGCTGGTGCGGTGCCCCGTAGAACCCGTTGCTGCAATCCACCACACGCCCGCCGTGCTCCAGCGCCGCGAGGTCCAGCCGGCCGTCGGGCCACAGGCGCGGATCGGGTACGACCACCCCGTGCACCCGTAGCCGCGCCACGCCGCCGTCGGGGTAGATGGACAGCCGTACGTGGGTGACCCGGCGTTCGGAACTGACCGGGAAGGCGTTGCGGGTGTCCCCGGCCAGCGGCGCGCGGGGGAGCAGCGTCGACCAGTCGGCGCGGGCCAGCTCGGCGGGGCTCGGGTAACCCGCCACGTCACACCCCTCGACGGAGGCGTACGGCGGGTAGTTGCCCGTGAAGTACGCGGTGTCCACCACGATCCCGTGCACGACACCCGGGGTGCCCAGCCGGACGACCGCCCAGTCGTGGCCGGGCTCTCGCCGCCGGCGGGTCTCCCAGCCGTCGTACACCTGGCCCTTGGGGCCGAAGGTGCCCGCGGCGAAGACCGGCGGCTCGGTGGTGACCAGGTTGTCGCGCGCCGCGAAGAACTCGTCGTTGGCGTCGACAACGCCGCCGCCGAGCAGGCGGGAGGCGAGGTCGGGCAGCGCGGTGAAGTCGCTCATTCGTCTCTCCCGTCCAGCAGCCGCCCCCGCGGTGGTCCGCCGGGCGTGACCGGCATGCCGCGTAACCAGGTGGCCCGGACGACGCCGGTGAGAACCTGGCCGGCGTACGGCGTGACCGGGTGCCGGTGATGCAGCACCGTCGGGTCGACGGTGAACGGCGCGTCCGGGTCGAACGCGACCAGGTCGGCGTCGCAGCCGACGGCGATGCGTCCCTTGCGTCGCAACCCCACCAACGCCGCCGGACCCGTCGCCATCCACCGCACCACGTCTTCGAGCGGGTGGCCACGCCGGCGGGCCGCTGTCCACACCACCGGCAGGCCGAGCTGCACCGACGCGATCCCGCCCCACGCCGCCGCGAAGTCACCGGTGTCGCCGCACTTCAGTGCCGGGGAGCAGGGGGAGTGGTCGGAGACCACGCAGTCGACGACGCCCGCCGCGAGCGCCGCCCACAACCGATCCCGGTTGCCGGTCCCGCGGATCGGCGGGCAGCACTTGAACTCGGTCGCCCCGTCCGGTACCTCGTCGGCGGCCAGCGTCAGGTAGTGCGGGCACGTCTCCGCGCTCACCCGGACGCCGGCCGCCCTCGCCTGCTGCAGCAGTGGCAGCGCGTCGGCGGCGGACAGGTGCAGGATGTGCACCCGCCCGCCGGTACGGCGCGCCACGTCGAGCACCGTGCCGATCGCCCGCAGTTCGGCAGCCGGTGGTCGGGAGGCGAGGAAGTCGCCGTAGCGCCGGGAGGCCGGCGCATCGGTGACCTCGGTCGGGTCCTCGGCGTGGACGACGAACGGGGCGTCCACCGCGTCCAGCGCCGCCGCCAGCCCGGCTGGGTCCAACGGCGGGAACTCGGGAACCCCCGAGTCGACCAGGAACGCCTTGAACCCGAACACCCCGGCGGCGTGCAGCGACGGCAGGTCACTGGCGTTGCCGGGCACCGCGCCGCCCCAGAAGCCGACGTCGACGTGGATCTGCCCGGCGGCCGCCGCCCGCTTGACCGCCAGCGCGTCGATGCTGACCGTCGGCGGCAGGGAGTTGAGCGGCATGTCGACGATCGTGGTGACCCCACCGGCCAGTGCCGCCCGGGTGGCGCTGGCGAACCCCTCCCACTCGGTGCGGCCCGGCTCGTTGACGTGCACGTGCGTGTCGACCAGGCCGGGCAGCAGCGCCACATCACCGAGGTCGTGGCCGCCGACCGCGTCGTACTCCTCGATCGCCGCGATCTGTCCGTCACGTACGCACACCGCGGCCGGCCGCGGACCGTCCGGCAGCATCACCCACCGCGACCGCACCACCAGGTCATAGGAGTTCATAGCGTTTCCAGCTGTTCGCGGGGGAAACCGACCTCGGCCGGGTCGAGGGCGCCACAGTCCAGCCCGCGCAGCAGGAAGCCGGCCAGTGCCCGGGCGGTCGCCGGCTCGTCGAGCACCCCGCTCGCGCGGCGTTGCAGGTACGCGGCGAGGCGGTCGGCTGCGGCGGCCGCGCCGTCGCGGAAGAACGCGTACGTCGCCGCGAAGCGGGTCGGCAACTGGGCCGGGTGCAGGTCCCAGCCCTGGTAGAAGCCGGCCGCCAGGGAACGGCGGACCAGCCCCGCGTGCAACCGCCAGGCCGCCTGGACCGCCTCGGTGCCGCCCACCGGCAGCACGTTGGTCGAACCGTCGGAGAGCAGGACGCCGGTGCCGGCCGCCGCCACCTGCATCACCGCCTTCGCGTGGTCGGCCACCGGATGCGCCAGGCTCTGCTGGGCCGCCGCCACACCGCAGGCGGCGCTGTAGTCGTACGTGCCGTAGTGCAGGGCCGACAGCCGCATCCCGCCGGCCGTGATCAGCCGCGCCACGGTCGCGGTGCCGTCGGCGCCGAGCACCGCCGCCGGGATCTCCACCTGCACCTCGAAGCGCAGCGCACCGGCCGGCAACCCGTACGCCCGCTCCAGCCGCTCACACAGCAGCACCATCGCCTCGACCTGCTCCGGTGCGCTGACCTTCGGCAGGGTGACCACGAAGGTGCCCGGCACGGTGGCGAACGCCCCCAGGTACGCCTCCAGGAACGTGTCCAGGGTGCGTACCGCCCGGTGCCGGGTCGCCGCCTCCAGGCTCTTGATCCGCAACCCGACAAATGGCGGCACCGTGCCGTCGCGCAGCGCCGCGACGGCCGACCGCACGGCCGCGTCCTCGGCGTCGTCGTCGCGTACGCCGTACCCGTCCTCGAAGTCGATCCGCAGATCCTCGATCGGCTCCCGCCGCAGCTTGGCGACCACCCGGTCGGACAGTTCGGCCGCGTACGGCAGCGGCGGGTGCTCGGTCAGTGCCCTCAGCGCCGCGGCGCCCCAGTCGTCGACCAGACCCGGCCGGACCCGGTCGGCCGGCACGTACACCGTGTGCACCGGTTGGCGGCGGCGGCCCCGCCCGCCCGGGTAGCGGGCCCGCAGCGCCGCGTCGACCGGCCCGAGCCGTTCGTCGAGTTCGGCGTAGACGCCCTCGGGCAGCTTCCCCATCAGTGGGCCAGTCTGTAGGTCGGCAGGCAGATGTGTTCCGGGCGCACCGGCACCCGGCTCAGCGCCAGTCCGGTCGCCGCCCGGATCGCCGCGACCACCGCCGGGGTGGACGAGATGGTCGGCGGCTCGCCGACCCCGCGCAGACCGTACGGAGCCGTGGGGTCGCCCAGTTCCAGCACGTCAACCGCCATCGGCGGCATGTCGAGGATCGTCGGGATCAGGTAGTCGGTGAACGACGGGTTCCGGACGATCCCGCCGACCACCTGGATCTCCTCCATCAGTGCGAGCCCCAGGCCCTGCGCGGTGCCGCCGTGGATCTGGCCGAGCACCGCCTGCGGGTTGACCGCCTTTCCGACGTCCTGAGCGGTGGCGATCTCCACCACCCGCACCAGGCCCAGTTCGGTGTCGACGTCGACGGTGGCCCGGTGCGCGGCGAAGGCGTACTGGACGTGCGCGTCACCCTGGCCGGTCCGGGGGTCCAGCGGGTACGTCGGCCGGTGCCGCCACACCACCGTCTCCTCGACCGGCTCGTCGCCGATCACCTCGGCAAGGTCGGCGACCACCGCCCCGGAAGCCGTGACCACCTTGCCGCCGGCAAGCCGGAGGTCGGTGGCGGGCAGGCGGGCGAGCAGCCGGTCGCGTACCGCACGGCACGCGGCCCGCACCGCCCCACCGGTCATGTACGTCTGCCGCGACGCCGACGACGATCCGGCACTGCCGACGGCGGTGTCGGCGGTGGCCACGGTGACCCGTTGCACGCCCAGCTCGGTACGGGCGATCTGCGCCTGCACGGTCACCACGCCCTGACCGACCTCGGCGGCGGCGGTGTGCACCAGCACCGCAGGCTCCCCGCCGATCGCCTCCAGTCGGACGCGGGCGGTCGCGTAGTCGTCGTACCCCTCGGAGAAGCACACGTTCTTGATGCCGATGGCGTACCCGACCCCACGCACCACGCCCTCGCCGTGGGTGGTGTTGGCGACCCCGCCCGGCAGCTCGCGGGGATCACCGGTGGCCGGCGGCGGGGCCGGCCGGTCGCGGACCAGCTGCAGCAGGCGGGCCACGGGCGCCGGACCGTCGACGACCTGTCCGGTGGGCATCACCGAGCCGGTCGTCATGGCATTACGAATCCGCAGGTCCACCGGGTCGAGCCCGAGGGCGGCGGCGAGCTTGTCCATCTGCGACTCGTAGGCGAAGCACGCCTGCACCGCCCCGAACCCGCGCATGGCCCCGCACGGCGGGTTGTTGGTGTAGAGGCCGTAGGCGTCCAGCGCCACGTTCGGCACCTCGTACGGACCGATGCCGAGGGTGGCGGCGTTGGCCACCACCGCCGGGGTGGTGGACGTGTACGCCCCGCCGTCGAGCAGGATGCGCGCCCGCACCGAGACCAGCCGTCCGTCGGGGGTGGCGCTGTGTTCGTACCGGAGCCGGGCCGGGTGGCGGTGCACGTGCCCGAAGAAGGACTCCTCGCGGGAGTAGACCATTTTCACCGGGCGGCGGGTGTGCAGGGCCAGCATGCTGGCATGTACCTGCATCGACAGGTCCTCGCGGGCGCCGAACGCGCCGCCCACCCCGGCCAGCGTGATCCGTACCTTGTCGACGGGCAGCCCGAGGCAGGCGGCGACCTGCTTCTGGTCGACGTGCAGCCACTGGGTGGCGACGAACAGGTCGACCCCGCCGTCCTCCGCCGGCACGGCCAGACCCGACTCCGGCCCGAGGAACGCCTGGTCCTGCATGCCGACCTCGTATTCGCCGCGGACCACGACCGGGCCGACGGCGTCCGGGTCGCCGCGCCGGATCGGCAGGTGGCGGGCGATCTGGCCGGCGGTCAGCGCCGCCTCGGCGTCGGCGACCGGGGTCAGGATCTCGTAGCCGACGACGATGCGGGCTGCCGCCCGGCGGGCGGTCTCCGGGTGGTCGGCGGCCACGATCGCCACCGGCTCACCGTGGTAGCGCACCTCGTCGGAGGCGAGCACCGGCTGGTCGGCGACCTCCAGCCCGTAACACGGCACGCCCGGCACGTCGGCGGCGGTGAGCACTGCGTGGACTCCGGGCAGCGCGAGCGCGGCGGTCAGGTCGATGCCGGTGATCCGGGCCCGGGGATGTGGGCTGCGCAGCGTGGTGCCCCACAGCATGTCGTCGGCCCACAGGTCGGAGGAGAAGGCGAACTGGCCGGTGACCTTCAGCGTGCCGTCCGACCGGTGTGGACTGTGCCCCACCCCGCCCTGGACCGGCACGCTCACCCCTTGCTGCACGGTCGTCATGCCACCCTCCTCATCAGCCTGTGATGGGCCTGGCGGGTACGAAGCACCAAGTCATGCTCGTCGGCCGTGCGCAGCTCGCCGCGCTCCACGATCGGCCGTCCGCCGACCAGCAGCAGCTCCAGCGGAGCCGGTGGGCCGAGGACGAGCGCGGCCACCGGATCGTCGATGCCGGCGTGACCCAGCCCGTCGAGCCGCCAGACGGCGAGGTCGGCGAGCTTGCCCACCTCCAGCGAGCCAACCTCACCGGCGCGGCCGAGGCAGCGGGCGCCGCCCATGGTGCCCAAGGCGAGCGCCTCGCGGGCGGTCAGCGCCGCCGGCCCGCCGCGCAGGCGCGCGGCGTACACCGCCTGGCGCAGTTCGGCGCCGAGCTGGTTGGTCTCCTGCGACGCGGCCCCGTCCACTCCCAGGCCCACCGGTACGCCCGCGTTGAGCAGGTCGCGGACCCGGGCGATCCCGGTGCCGAGGCGGGCGTTGGAGCTGGGGCAGTGGGCGACAGCGGTGCCGGTCGCGGCGAGGCGGGCGATGGTGGCGTCGTCGAGGTGCACGCCGTGCGCCAGCCACACGTCGTCGCCGAGCCAGCCGAGTCGTTCGGCGTACTCGCCCGGGGTGCAGCCGTGGGCCTGGAGGCAGTACGCCTGCTCCTCCACCGTCTCGGCGAGGTGGGTGTGCAGCCGGACGCCTGTGCTGCGGGCCAGCGCGGCGGCCTCGGTCATCAGCGTCGAGGTGACGGAGAACGGCGAGCAGGGGGCGACGGCGACCCGGACCATGGCATCGGGTGCGGAGTCGTGGAAACGCGCGACGGCCTCGGCGGTCGCCGCGAGCGCGGCGTCGGTCTTTTCCACGACGTGGTCGGGCGGCAGCCCACCGGCGGAGGCGCCCAGGTCCATCGAGCCGCGGCACGGGTGGAAGCGCAGACCGATCTCACGGGCCGCTTCGACCTGCGCGGCCATCAGGTCGCCGCCGCCGGACGGGTGGACGTAGTGGTGGTCGGTGCTGGTCGTGCAGCCGGACAGGGCGAGCCAGCCCAGACCGGCGCCGGTGGTGTTGGCGACCACGTCGACATCCAGACCGGCCCACACGGGGTAGAGCGCGGTCAGCCAGCCGAAGAGGTCCTCCTGCTGGGCCAATCCGCGCGTGGCCCACTGGTACAGGTGGTGGTGGGTGTTGACCAGGCCCGGGGTGACCAGGCAGCCGGTGGCGTCGACTCGGCGCACCGACCGGTCGACGGGCTGGGCCTCGTCGCCGTGGCGGACGTCAAAGGGACCCGCGCCGACCGCCACGATCCGCCCGGCTTCGCCGACCACCACGTGACCGTCGGCGTACTCGGTGCCGTCGGCGTCGACGGTGGCGACCGCACCGCCCTCGATGATGATCATTCCGCGCCTCCCGCGGGCGGGCCCTGCGGAGGCGTGCGTTGCGCGGGCAGGCCTCCCGCCTGTGCGCCTTCCGCGGGCGCGACTCGCGCGGACCCGGTGGCCAGCCGTACCGCCTCCAGGATCTTCTCGTAGCCGGTGCATCGGCACAGGTTGCCGGCGAGCGCCTCGCGGATGTCCGGATCGGCAGGCCGCGGGTTGCGGGCCAGCAGGTCGTGGACCGCCACGACCAGACCGGGAGTGCAGAATCCACACTGGACGGCACCCGCCTCGATGAAGGCTCGCTGCACCGGGTCGAGCGCGCCGGCGTCGGCAAACAGCCCCTCCCCGGTTCCGGCGGGCAGTCCCGGGTGGACCTCGGCCGGCAGCCCTTCGACGGTGATGACCGTCCGGCCCTGCGCCTGGCCGGCGGCGACCAGGCAGGCGCAGACCGGCAGGCCGTCGAGGTAGACCGTGCAGGAGCCGCACTCGCCCTGCTCGCAGGCGTTCTTGGCGCCGGGCAGGGCGAGCCGCTCCCGCAACACGTGGAGCAGGCTCTCGCCGGGCCACACGTCGTCGGCCTCGTGGCGCTCGCCGTTGACCGTGCAGGTGATTCTCACGAGCGGCCTCCTGGTTCCCCTTGCGATGCCGACAACTGCGCCCAGGCCCAGCCGAGCGTGCGCCGGGCGAGTACGGCCAGCGCCTGTCGGCGGTAGGCGGCGGTGCCGCGCACGTCGTCGATCGGCGCCGCCGCACCGGCCACCAGTTCGCCGAAGCGGCGGACGAGTGGAGCGGGCAGCGAGCCGCGTGAGTGCCACGGCAGTTCGGCGGCGAGCAACTCCTCGGCCTGATGAGCGCGCAGCGGCGTCGGCGCGGCGGACCCGATTCCGGTGCCGACCCGGCGCGTGGCGGGGTGCAGCGCCACCGCGAAGGAGCAGACCGCGATCACCATGGCGTTGCGTGTGCCGATCTTCGCGAACTGCTGCGGTCCGGCGGCCGGTGCGACCAGGAAAGCCGCGATCAGCTCGTCGGGGGCCAGCACGGACCGCTTCGGCCCGGTGAAGAACTCGTCCACCGGCACCGTGCGGGTGCCCCGCACCGATGCCACCTCCACCAGCGCGTCGGTGGCCAGCAGCGGCGGGTGCGCGTCGCCCGCCGGCGACGCCGAGCCGAGGTTGCCGCCGACCGTGCCCCGGTTGCGGATCTGCGGGGAGCCGACCGTGCGCGCTGCCATCGCCAGGCCGGGGAGCACACCACCGAGTTCGTCGATGATCCGCCGATAGCTCACGCCCGCCCCGACGCGCAGCAGGTCACCGTCGTACCCCCACTCGGTCAGCGCGCCCACTCGGGTCAGGTCGAGCAGTGCGGGCGGGCGACGGCGGTCGAAGTTCAGCTCGACCATGACGTCGGTGCCCCCGGCGATCGGGACCGCGTCGGGTCGGGCGGCTTTCGCCGCCAGCGCATCCGACCAGCTGGACGGTTGCAGGAACTCCATCACCCGGCCCCCTCCGGTGCCGGCGCGTCGTCGCGGAGCACCGTGCCCTCGATTAGCCCGTACGGGCGGTCCGTCGCGACGAAGACCTCACCCGGGTTCTCCAGCCCGAACGGCGCCAGGTCGACCAGCAGGTGGTGCTTGTTGGGCAGGGACAGCCGCACCTCGACGATCCCGGCGCACTCACGCAGCACCCGCTCACCCATCGCGTACAGGGTCTGCTGCAGTGCGAGGCTGTACGTCTCGACGAAGCCGCCGACCAGGGCGGCGCGTACCCCGGCATAGGATTCGGCCCAGTCGGCGTCCTGCGCCGCCCGTTCGCCGGCGTGCCGCCAGTGCGCGTTCACCGCAGTGGCGAGGATCCGGTCCTTGGTCGGCGGCAACGTGGTGTACGGGTCCTGCACGAAGCCGGCGAACTCCGAGTCGGTCGAGTTGAGCAGCACCAGCCCGGTCAGCCCGGACACCACCTGGGTCCCGTCGCCGTCGACCGTCACCGACGCGGTACGCACCTCGCCGCCCGCCCGCTGGAACGAGTGCGGACCGAGCCGTTGCCAGGCGTACTCCTCGATGTCCACCCGGGCCCGGGTGATCGCCGGTTGCAACGTCACGAAGTGCCGCGCGAGGAGCAGCCCGAAGTCCTCGATCTGGTCGATGCCGTGGCGCTTGGCGAAGGCGTACACCGTGTTCTTCTGCGAGTCGGTCGGCAGGACGTTGGCGTTGTCGCCGGTCAGGTGGGTGGCGGTGAGGTCACCGGCGAGGCAGGTGCTGACGTTCAGGTCGCGCAACTCGTGGCGCGGCCCGTCGCGGACCACCCGCACGACCCGCGTCTCCGCCTTGCCGTACTGGTTGGCGCCGAGCGCGATGCCCATGGGTGTCAACTCCCTCGGTAGGTCGTGTAGCCGTACGGGCTGAGCAGCAGCGGCACGTGGTGATGGCGGGCCGGATCGTGGACCTGGAAGGCCACCGTGATCTCGGCGAAGAAGGCGTCCGGCCCGAGGTGGGCGCCAACGTCGAACACCAGCCGGTACCCGCCGGCGCCCCAGTGCGGCTCCGCCACCCAGTCGCGCAACCGGCCGTCGGTGTCGGTGTGTCCGTCCGCGACGACGGTCCAGCCCTCGGGTCCGGCCCGCTCCAACCGGACCGATACGCCGGGCGCCGGCTCACCGCGCACCGTGTCGAGCACGTGGGTCGAGATCGCGGCGTACCTCATCCGACGAGCCTCTCCAGCCGCTGCAGGGCGATCTTGCGTAGTTCCCGGCGCACCACCTGCCGCTCGGTGGCGGCGTCGTTGGTCAGCCGGCCACGCGCCGCCGCGAACAATTCCGCGTCGGTGCGTCCACTGGCGAAGATCAGAAAGATGTGGCCGAAGCGCCGCTCGTACGCCCGATTGGCCTCGACCAGTGCGGCCCTCGTCGCCGCGTCGGCGCCGTCCATGCCGGCCTGCTCACGCCGCGACCAGGCCGACTCGCGGTCCGTGCCGGCCACTCGCTCGCCGATCCGCGGGTGCGCCGCGAGCGCCTGCGCGACCTGCTCCCAGGAGAGCCGGAGCAGACCGGCATCGGCCGAGTCCAGCAGAGCGGGTAGATCCCGGTACGGCCGGCCGCCCGCCACCGCGCGGGCCCATTCCGGTACGGCACAACAGGCGAGCAGGTCGCGTTCGGCCAGCGCGGCCGGGGCGCGGTTGAATTCGGCGAAAGCGCCGCCACCTGGGCTGATGACGATCACCTCCCTCTTCCTTGAGGAGCAGTAGAGCAGCGGTGGCGTCCGGGCGACATCGGCTCGAACACCGAATCCGTGGCACGCCCGCCGTACGCTTCTTGTGCGTTCCTACAAGCCGGGCGACCGGTCGGCGCGTACGGGAAGGTCGGCCATGCTGCTGCGCGAGATGTTGGGCATCCCACAGCTGCGGCTGTCGGTGCTGGCCGGCGCCGACGACCTGGACCGGCCGCTCACCCGCCTCTACGTCACCGACCTGCTCGACCCCCGTCGGTACCTGTCCGGCGGCGAGGTCGTGCTGACGGGGTTGATGTGGCGGCGGTCGCCGGCCGACTCGGAGACCTTCGTGGCGGCCTGCGCGGCAGCCGGCGTGGCCGCGATCGGCGCGGGCGACGCGGCGTACGGCTCCGTGCCGGCGGACCTGGTCGAGACGTGCCGGTCCCATCAGATGCCGTTGTTCGAGGTCCCGGTCGAGGTTTCCTTCCGGGACATCCTCGACGAGGTCAACCCGTCGCTGTGGGCGCGGCGGGCCACCGGACTGGCGACCGTGCTGGTCCGGCACCGCGGCCTGGTGGCGGCGATGGCGGCCGGGGCGCGGCTGGGTGACCTGCTGTCGCCGGTCGCCGCCGACCTGGGTGTGGACTGCTGGGTGCTGACTCCGACCGGCCGGATCGTCGCGGGCACCGCGGGCCTGGACGCCACCGCCCGGGCCGAACTGGCCGCGGCGTTCGTCGCGGCCGACCGGCTGCCATTAGCGATCACTGTGGACGGGCGGCCGCTGACCGTGCTCGCCGTGCCGGGCCGGCCCGAGCACCGGTTGGCGTCCTGGCTGCTCGCAGTGACTGCCGGAGCCGCCCGGGCCCCGCTTCCCGACGCCGCCGATGAACTGGTCAGCCTGGTCGCGCTGGCCCGAGCCCAAGCCGACGAGGCGACCAGGGTGGAGCGGCGGCTCGCTGACCGGGTCGGCTCGCTGCTCGACTCCGGCGGTGATCTTGCTGAGCTCCGCGCGCGGCTGTCGTCGTGCGGGCTGTCGCCGAATGCGACGTTCTTCGCTCTGGCCGCGAGCCTGGCCCGGCTGTCGGCGCCCGAGGAGCTGGCCGTGGTTGTGGTCGAGGAGATCCTGCGGCCGTACGCGCCGCAGACCCTGGTCGCCAGGCTGGCCGCCGACCCGGACGGTGTCCTGGCCGTCGTCGCCGTGCCGGCTCAGCTGGCGCCGGCCGTGCTCGACACCGTACGGGCCGAGATCGCGGCGCTGGTGCCGGCGCTGGGGGCCGGCCGGCTCACCGTCGGGATCAGCGGGCCGGCCGCGGGGGCCGTCGCGCTGTCCGGGGCGGTAGAGGAGGCCCGGCACGCCTGGCGCGCGGCGAGCGAGCGGCCGGGTCGGGCGACCGTCGTGTCGGCCGGCGAACTCGCCTCGCACCTGCTGCTGCTGGCCGGCGTGCCTACGGACACCCGGCGGGCGTTCCGTGGCCGGCTGCTCGGCCCGCTCGTCGAGTACGACCGCGTCCACGACGCCCGCCTGGTACAGACGCTGGAGACGTTCCTGGCCTGTTCCGGTTCCTGGAGCCGCTGCGCGGAACTGCTCCACGTGCATGTGAACACACTTCGCTACCGGATCGGCCGGGTCGAGCAGCTCACCGGTCGCGACCTGAGCCGCTTCGAGGACCGGGTCGACTTCTTCCTCGCACTGCGCCTGCCCGGCTAAAACCTGCCCCGATCAGGGGAACCCTGACGTCAGGCAGCATGCTAGCCTCCGCCGATGATGGTGGCCGGGCTTCTCCTCGCCGCCGGCGGCGGGCGCCGCTTCGGCATGCCGAAGGCTCTCGTCCGCCAGGACGGGCAGCTCCTGGTCGACCGGGCGATCGGCGTTCTTCGCGCAGCGCGGTGCGCCCCCGTGGTCGTCGTGCTCGGCGCGGCGGCCGACGATGTCCGGGCTCGGGCGGCCCTCGACGGGGTCGCGGTCGTCGACAATCCTGAGTGGACCACCGGCATGGGCTCGTCCCTGCGGGCCGGACTGGCCGCGCTGGCGGACACCGGCGCCGCCGCGACCGTGGTGACGCTGGTCGACATGCCCGGTGTGACAGCCGCAGCGGTGCGGCGGGTCGCTGCTGGCGCTGGCCCTGCAGAGCTGATCATGGCCGGCTACGACAACGGCCGGTCCGGCCATCCGGTGCTACTCGGACGCGACCACTGGCCCGGCGTCGCGGCCTTGGCCGTGGGTGACACCGGCGCCCGGCCGTACCTGCGAGCGCACACTGCCGCCGTCCGGGTGGTGGTGCCCTGCGCCGACGTGGCCGATGACGACGACCTGGATCTGGCACCCCATGCGTGACGTGCTGGAAGAGTTGCTGCGCTGGTGGCGGGACGGGCAGCCGGTGGGGATGGCGACGGTGACCGGCACCTGGCGCAGCGCGCCGAGGCCGCCCGGCGCGACCATGCTGGTCGGTCCGGACGGCACCGCCGTCGGCAGCGTCTCCGGTGGTTGCGTCGAGGCGGCCGTCTACGAGCTGTGTCAGGAGGTGATCCGGTCCGGGGAGCCACGCGTGGAGCGGTACGGCGTCAGCGACGACGACGCGTTCGCCGTCGGGTTGACGTGTGGCGGCGTCATCGACCTGTACGTCGAACGGGTCGACCCGGACCGGTTCCCGGACCTGCCGGAGGTGGCGGCGGCGATCGCCGCGCAGCGCCCCGTGGCGACGGTGACCTGCGTGACGGGCCCGCCGGAAAGCCTCGGCCGGCGGATGGTGATCGGGCCGGAAGAGTGCCGGAGCACGCTCGGTTCGCAACGGCTCGACGCGGCGGTCACCGACGACGGGCGGGGCATGTTGGCCGCGGGCAGGACCGGCCTGCTGCACTACGGTGTTGACGGTCAACGGCGGGGCAGTGGGCTGTCCGTGCTGGTGAACTCGTTCGCGCCTAAGGCGCGGATGATCGTGTTCGGGGCGATCGACTTCGCCGCCGCGGTGGCCCGCGTAGGCGCCTTCCTCGGCTACCGGGTGTCCGTCTGCGACGCACGGTCGGTATTCGCCACCGCCCGCCGGTTTCCCGACGCCGACGAGGTGGTCGTCGACTGGCCGCACCGGTACCTGGCGACCGAGGCCGAGGCCGGCCGGATCGACGAGCGCACCGTCGTCTGCGTGCTCACCCACGATCCCAAGTTCGACGTCCCGGTGCTCCGGCTCGCGCTGGACCTGCCGCTGGCGTACGTCGGCGCGATGGGCTCCCGGCGTACCCACGACGTGCGGATGACCCAGCTGCGCCAGGCCGGCGTGCCGGAGGCGGCGCTGGCCAAGCTCGCCTCGCCGATCGGGCTGGACCTGGGCGGGCGTACGCCCGAGGAGACCGCGGTCAGCATCGCCGCCGAGATCGTCGCGGCCCGGTGGGGCGGCGACGGCGCCCGGCTGTCCAAGACCACCGGCCGCATCCATCACTGACGTCTGCTCAACGGGCCATCGCCAGGGCGAGTTGGCGCCAGGACGAAATGCCAGAGACAGTCCTTGCACATTGCTGGTCTTCGTTTGATCGTGTTGGTCCGTGCCGAGGAGTCGCTGTGGAGGGCCGCTCTGGATTCGGAGGTGTTTGATGGGGTCGGACGATCGGGCGCTGGTCCGATGGGTCACCTGGCCAGCCGGGGTAATCGCCGCGGTTGCCTGGGGCGTTGGTCGCTTTGCGTCCAACGCCTTTCTTGACCTCATCTTCGTCGCAGCACTCGCTTGGTTGGGCGGTTGGTTGTTGAGCGACTTTGCTTGCCGTTATCTCGCTCGGCGGGGAGAGCTGTCGCGGTGGGATGAAGACGAGTGAGTGGTCGACAGGCCGCCCATCATCAGGCGATGATCGTGGCTGCAGACCTGGCCGCCAGCGCCATGGTCGGCGTGACTCACCATGATTGCTGGACGAGTCAGCTGACGGACCTACCCGAGCAGCGCCGCCGCCGCGGCCAGGGTGGCCAGCGACAGCGTCGTGGTCACCACCACCGCCCGGTTGGCCACCGCCTCGCCGACGCCGTACTCCTGGCCGAAGATGAACGTGTTCTGCGCTGTCGGCAGGCCCGCGCACACCACCACGGCGAGCAACTGCGGCGCGGACAGGTGCAAGGCCAGCCCGGCCGCGTACGCGATGACCGGCTGTGCGACGAGCTTCAGCGCGGTGATCACGGCCAGCTCGGCCAGCTCGGCCGGCTCTGCCCGCGGCGGCGCCGTGCGGTGCAGCGACGCGCCGAGCGCGACCAGGGCGGCCGGAACCGCGGCGCCCGACAGCAGGGTGAGCGACGCGCCGGCCGCAGACGGCAGATGCAGGCCGGCAGCCGAGCACGCGACACCGAGCAGCGACGCCAGGATCACAGGGTTGCGTACCGGCAGGGAGGCGATACGGCGGACCCGTACCCGCCCGGCCGGGTCGCTGTGCCGGTCCAGGGCGACCACGATCACGGGCGTCACCACCAGCACCTGCAGCAGCACCACCTCCGCCAGGAACGACACGTTGCCGAGAACCTGCGTTGCGATCGGGATGCCGAGGTTCGCCGAGTTTACGTACCCGGCGGCCATGCCCCAGATCGGCCGTTCGCCGGGCGTGCGACCGAACAGCCAGCTCGCGCCGACCCAGCCGAACCCGACGACCGCGGCCGTGCTCACCAAAGGCGAGCAGCGACCGGCCGGCGAACCCGGAAAGCGGCATTCGGGACAGGGCTAGAAACAGGGCGGACGGCATCCAAGATGGAACACGAACCGGCCGAGCACCGACGCCACCGCCTCGCCCAGCAGGCCCCAACGACAGGCCGCGTAGCCGACCGCGGTAAGGATCCAGATCGGTACGAACGCCGACACCAAGCTCATACGGGCGTCACCGGCGGGCGGGCGTCGCGCCGGCTCAGGTACTGGCGGGCGTCCGGGGCGTACGAGTCGAGGAACCCGGCGACAAGCTCCACCTGTGCGAGGATGTCATCGACCTGCCGCAGGGTGAGCCCGGTTCCGTGACACTCCACCGCGCTTTCGCCGGTCTTCAGAGACACCGACGCGTCCAAGGTGCGTACCAAGCCGCCGGGCAGCCGGGAGTTGTCCACGTGTACGTCGATCGGGAAGCCACGCGTTCAGCCTCGCATCCCGTCCGGACCGAGCAAACATCCCGCTCATCCGCAGCTTCACATGGTCATCCCTAACGTGCACATCTGCCGCTGGTCGGGCGCCCGCCTCTGCATCTCGATCAGGACCGCGCGGCGCCGGCCTTGAAGCTTCGCAGCTGTTCGACCTTGCGTTCGGCATCCTGGCGCAAGTACGAGCCGAGCGCCGAGAGAGCCATGGCCCCGGCTTCGTCACCGAGGCGGAGGACGGGAGCGTAAAGCGGGAAGCCTCCCCGTTCGTCGATCTGCACGCAGTCGACTGACTGGATCGCGCTCCATGGTGTGACCTGGTCACGGCTGTCGAAGCCGCGGACCCGGACACCCTCTGCGTCGATGACCACGCTGAGTCGAACAGCACGCCAGATCCCGGTCAGGCCGCTCGTGACGAGCACGCATCCCAGCACGATGCCGAACCAGTCACGCTCGGCCACTACGTCCCCCGAGGTGAAGTAGGTGACGCCCAGCAGGGTCCACACAGTGAAGATCACGACCAGGATCGGGATCTGGATGCGGGGCCTGACGACGATGCGGCTCATGGCGCGACATGCTACGGAGGGACTTCCGGCCAACGGTGTAGTCCCGTCTGACCGTGACGTCGCGTCGTCCGATCAACAGCCGCAGTCAAGATCGGGCGCACGGACGGCCGCGATCAGCTCCCTGCGAAGCGTGACAGGCTGCTCAACACCTGCAGCGCCTGTGTTTCGGGGTGGTGGCCGCCGGTCGGGGCCATGCCGGGTGTGGGCGAAGCGGACCTGGCTGTACTTTTTGCCACCTCGGCATTTGCAGTGGCACGGTTGCCGTCGCATTACTAGGCTCCCGGGACGGAATTCCGACACCTCCGGCCGCCTTGTGCGTCAGATTCAGGTACCCAGTCGGTACTGTGGGTCTCCATCGAGAGAGCCCACAGTCGCGGTTGTCAGGAGTCGCCATGCCATCGGATGGTCCTACGTCGACCAAGGCTCTCGAAGACCTCAAGGACCATTTCCGGGCGCTCTGCTCCACGCTTGGCGCGCTCGACCCGGTCCAGATCGCTGCCCGTACGGCCGGTGGTGTCATCCCGGAGACGGTGATGAAGATGCTCTCCGGTCCGGCCCTGCCGGCCTGGGAATACTGGCTGCAGGTCACCGAGGCCCTCGGTGGTGATGTGCAGGTGATCGAGAAGTTGTGGGTCGCCGCCGTCAAGGAGGAGGGCAGTTTCGAGCTCGGTCAGACTGGATCGGGCGACACGACGGCCGGGGAGCGCGCCATCGCGATCCCGAGTGATCCCGCGGACCTCCAGGCGCGGGGCCGGCAGCTGCGTCGCCGCGCGGACGCCGAGCGCGAGCACCACGATGAGATCGTCCGTGGCATGCGCTCGGTCGAGGGCGAGGTCGACCGCGTCTCGGCCCTGATCGTGGCCCTGCGCAAGAAGGCCGACGAGGACCGGCTGGCGCAGCGGATCACCGAGCTGGAGTCCGAGCGCCGCCGGCTACGCCGGGACATCAAACGCTTGAAGGGTGAGCTCTTCGTCGTCAGCACCGAACGCGAGCGGATCGCCACCGAGCTTGCGGAGGTGAATCACCGGCTGGTCGAGTTCCAGTTCGAACGGGCTCAGTACGAGGAGCGGCTCAAGCACCAAGCCGAGCTGCAACTGCGCGACACCCAGGAGGAACTCCGCAAACTCGACGAGATCTGGGGCGCCCAAATGAAGCGGCTGACCGACGAGCTTTCCGCGACCCGGGAGAAGGCGGCGCGGGAGGCCGTCGAGTTGCGGCAGTCACTGTCTGAGGCGAGCAGGGACAGGGCGAGCTTCCAGCATGCGAACCAGCAACTGCGGGCCGAGAACAGGGCGTACGGCGCTTCCCTGGACACCGCTTACAAGCAGATCGATCAGGTTTACCGCCGGTGGTGGGTTCGCCTCCTCGTGCCACGGCAGGTGTCAGGCCCGGGCGGCCCTGTCCGGTCCTGAGGGCGTGGCGAGGTGCGACGGCAGCTCCGTAGCGTCGTCCAGCAGAGCCGTCGTTAACTGGGCGGCGGTGAGACCGTCGACGTCCGGTGGGGTCAGCAGAGCGCCGTGCAGCCGGGCGTCCTCGAGGATCGTGCCCTCTAGTCGTGCCGCCACGAGACTCGCCCGATCCAGCCGTGCCCCGGCAAGAGCAGCCCAGCTCAGATCGGCGGCGGTCAGGAACGCGTCCTCGAGATTGCTGTTTACCAGCAGCGCCTCCGTCAGGTCGGCCGTCAGGAACGATGCGCCGCGCAGGTCGGCTCCACTGAGGTCGGCTCGCTTGAGGCAGGAGTTGTCGAAGCGCGTCCGCGGCAGATGCCCGCCGGACATCGCCGCGCCGCGGAGATCGGAGCCCGACAGATCGAGGGTGTGGGTCTCCGGCCTCCGGGGTCTGCGGCACAGCACGGTCAGGGCCGACTGAACGTCGACTGCGGGTGGCGTGGGCGACCCGCTGTCCGCTGACTCGCCCTCCAGCCGTGCGGCGTGCCGGCGGACGAAGGTGGCCAGGACCTCGACGACCGTCCAGTGGTCGTGCGGGGACTCGGCCATCAGGCGTTCCAGGGCGTAGATCCCGCCGACTCGCTCCATCGGTTCTGCCGAGCCGAGCTGCGTCACCGCCTTGCCGTACCGATCTGCCCACTGACCGCGTCGGGTGAGGAAGAAGGTGCGCGCGGTGAAGGCCAGCCCGGCGGTCGCCACTATGCCGGCGACGGCCACTAGGAGCATCTGACGTGTCGCGTTAAGGGAGGCTGGAATGTCCTTGCCGAACACACCGGTCAGCGGCGTCAGCCATCGAGCCACCGGGCCGATGAGAAGGACCAGGACGCCGAGCGCGGCGAATGCCGAGAAGGCCAGCAAGAGGAGCGGCCAGCGTCGGTGGATCGCGCTGGCGCGGGACAGCCGCCGTTCCACCATGTCCATGCCCGAAGCCAAACGGCGCCGCCGAGAACGCATGGCTTATGATGGCACGCGGATCGTGGTTGTCAGCTCGGCCGGGCGATCCTCTGGCGGATTGAAATCTCCCGCTTTGATGGAGTTCCTTGAAAAGGATCTGCTCGTCGGCGCTCCCGGCGGGCACTGGCCGCTGCCGTCCGTACGGTCGGTGCTGGCCGCCGCCACAGGCGCCTCGCCTACCGACTCGGGCCCCGATATGGTGAGCCACCCCCGCTGTCGTCTACGTTTCCTGGTGTGCGCGCATCAGCCCGGATCGGGGTCACTGGCGACGAGGATCCGGCCTTTCACTCCGGCCTCCATCTGGCGGTGAGCCTCGGCGGCCGCCGTTAGCGGGTAGGTGCCGTTGATTCGCGAGATGAGCCGGTTGGTGGCCAGCAGGTCGTTGACAACGGCGGCCGCCTCCGCCAGGTCCGCGGCCGAGGCGTTGCTGATGACGAACCCCCTGATGCTGGCGTCACGCGTGTACAGCGCGCCCATCGGCAGCACCGGCCGGGCCGCCATCCCGGCCAGCGCGATAATCCGTCCACCCCGCTTGAGCAGCGGTACGGCAAGGTCCAGGTCGTGGCGTCCCGAGTTGTCCCACCACAGGTCGAATCCCTCCGGCGCGGCCTCCGCCAGCAGAGCCGGTAAGGCCTGGTCGCGGTAGTCAATCAGCACATCCGCGCCGCACCGGCGGCACCAGTCGAAGTCCTCTGGCACCGCCGTGGCGATGACGCGAGCACCCGCCGCCACCGCAAGCTGTACGGCCGCACTCCCGACCCCACCCGCCGCCCCGGCGACGAGGACCGTCTCACCGGGCCGCAGGGAGCCGGTCCGGAACAGGCCGAGGTAGGCGGTCGCCGCGGTGTGCAGTACGGAGACGGCGGTCGCCGGGTCGGCCTGCGCCGGCAGGCGGTAGAGACGTTCCCGAGGCACCACGGCGAACTCCGCGAATGACCCTTGACGCCCCTGGTGCCCCAGGCTGTTGCACCAGACCTTTGCTCCGATCGCGAGGTCGTCCACCCCCTCGCCGGTCCGTACCACGGTGCCGACCAGGTCGCGACCGATCACGAACGGGAACGGCGTCTGTGTCCTGTACCCGCCGGAGCGTACGAACGTGTCGACGTGGTTGACCGCCATCAGCGCCGTCCTCACCAGAACGTCGGTGGGGCCTGGAACCGGCACCGGAAGGTGGCCGATCCGGATGCGTTCCGGGCCCCCGAGTTCGGTGAGGTACGCCGCCAGCATCATGTCAGGCAGACCCACCGACGGTCTCCTTTCCCACCGGGCCGGCCGGGCCCTGGCGCACGGCGGCGTACCCCGCACTCCAGGAATCGACGAGCCGACGCTCCTTTCAGGAGGTCGGGCCCGTTCTAGAGCCACCGCGGCAGTTCGGGGGCGGGCTGACCGCCTGAGCCGGTGACGCCGTCGGCCGCTCGGCCGGACAGGTACGCCGCGAGGCCGGCGACGGTGCCGGTCAGGAGTATGGGTTCCCCGGTGCCGGTGCCGGTGCCGGTGCCGGTGCCGGTGACGGTGACGGCCCACGTGCACTTCTGGTCCCTGGCCGCAAGCATGAGCGCGGGACCGCCGCCGCCGGAACGCTTGGCGGCGATGTCGTCTATCAGGGCGGCGAGGAAATCGGACGGTAGATCGTCGAAGCCCACTCCGGCGCCGAGGTCGGCCGCGTGGACCATGACCTCGCGGGCGCGCATCCAGGGGATCTCTTCGGCAGGGACCATGCGGCCCTGGGCGGTCCGGACCCGGTGGGTCCACTGCTTTTCGTTCAGCTCGGCGAGCCGTGCGTCGAGGGCCGCGGCGGCCTGCGCGGCCCAGACACGCAACTCGGCCGTCGGCCGCCTGGTGCCGGCCTCGATGTCGGCGTCACGCTGCTCTGGAGAGGAGTACATCGGCGTTTCCTCGCCGGTGCGCGCCCAGCGTGTCAGGTTGACCAGCGCGTCGGCGTTGGCGGCGACGTGGGCCAGCAGATGCTTGCCGGTCCAGCCATCGAGCGCGGTCGGCTGGTCAAGCTCATCATCGGGCAGGGCGGCCAGGGCATCGAAGAAGATTTTGGTGCCCTGGGCCATCCATCGCAGGCTGTCGACGTGGGTGCGATCAGCGACCATTAGAGATCAACTCCGTGACAGCTTTTGCTTCGGAACGCCCCAGACCGGTGATCTCGGTGGTCAGAACGCTGCCGTCGGTAAGGTACCGGGCCGGCTTTCGGGCATGGCCCACCCCGCCAGGCGTACCGGAGGCGATGACGTCGCCCGGCTTGAGGGTGACGATCGTGGAGATGTACCGCACCAGGGCGACGGGGTCGAACACGAGGTTCGAGGTGTCGGACTGCTGCACCACCTCACCATCGACAAATCCGGTGAGGGTGAGCGAAGGTCGGGTGCCGCCGGGCAGTTCGTCGGGGGTAACCAAATAGGGGCCGAAGGGGGTGCTGTTCTCCCAGGTCTTGCCCTGCAGCCACAGCTGGGAGCGGTACTGCCAGTCGCGCATGGTGACGTCGTTGAGGACGGCGAACCCGGCGATGGCCCCGCCTGCCTCGGCCTCGGTGGCGCGGCGCACGGTCTTGCCGATGACGACGGCGAGTTCGGCCTCCCAGTCGACCTGCTCGGACTCCGGCGCGAGCTGGATCTCGTCGTACGCCCCGATGAGCGCCTCCGGGTACTTGGCGAACAACGTCGGGTACTGCGGCAGCTCCCGCCCCATCTCCAGGATGTGGTTGCGGTAGTTCAGCCCAACGCAGATGATTTTTCCGGGGCGGGGCACGACCGGCGCGTAGCCGAACGCCTTGACCGTGTCCCCGGCACGGGCGGCGCGTTCGGCCCAGTCCGGCTCGGCCAGCAGTTCACCGACGTCGGCAAGGCCGAGGTCGATCAGCGTCTCCCCGTCCACGCGCACGGCCTGAGTCGCGCCGTCGCGGGTGCGGATAGTGGCGAGCTTCATTCCTGTCCTTCCGTTTGGAAGCTGTCCGGCTGCAGCGCCTCGAACATCGGGCTGTCGCTGAACCGGAAGAGATCGAGGGCAGCCGATTCGGAGTCGGACGCCGAGGCCTCGGACCTGACCGAGAGGGGTCGCCAGCACGAGCGCCTCGATCGACATCGCCTACCACGATGCACTTGCCTTACCCCTGCGAGCACACGTGCGGCCCATGCCGGCCGCACGTGTGCTCGAGCGCCATGGCCCGCCAGGCGGTCAGCCCTCGACCGGGGTGAGGGGACAGGGAACGGCGCCGTCCGCGGTGACGGTGACGGTCAGCCGGCCGATGCGGTCGATCTCGAGCGTGACGGTGTCGCCATCGGCGAGCGGGCTGACGCCCGCGGGAGTGCCTGTGGAGATAACGTCCCCAGGTAGGAGCGTGGTGACGGTCGAGGCGAACGCGACGAACCGGGCGACGTCCCAGATGAGCTCGGCGGTGTTGCTCTTCTGCCGCACTGTGCCGTTCGTCCACAGCGTGAAGCCGACGTCCGTCGGATCGCCGAGTTCGTCCGGTGTCACGATCCACGGGCCGACGGGGGTGAAGGTGTCGAACGACTTGCGCATCGACCGGTCCTCGCCGCCGCGCATCGTGACGTCAATCAGGCCGGTGTAGCCGAACACGTGGCCGAGCGCCTCGTCCGGGCGGACGTGGCGTGCCGGCGCTCCGATCACCACGGCGAACTCGGCCTCGTGGTCGATGCGCCGGTCGGTGTACGGCAGCCGCACCTGCCCGCCGGGGCCCAGCATTGAGGTAGGTGCTTTGAGGAAGAAGCCCATGGCGTTGATGTCGCCCTTGAGGCGCATCTCGGCCTTGTGGTCCCGGTAGTTCACCGGTGCGGCGACGATCTTGCCGGGATCGGGGAGCGGCGCCTGCAAGGTCACGTCGGCCAGCGGACGCGGGCTGCGTGCCGGGAACTCGTGCCGGATCCGGGCGAGCAGTGCGGGCGCGGCCGCGAGCCGGCGCATCCGGCTGGTTCCCGGAGCAGCGGCGATCGGGCCGTCGACCGGGCGGTCGATCAGGTCGGAGACGTCGACGACGCCCGTCTCGGTGACGACACCGACGCGGTCGTCGTCGAAGGTGGCGAGCCGCATGGCGGACCTCCTGGGTCGGGGATGGCGATCTCAGTGGGTCGAGGTGAGTGCGCGGTGCCTGGTTTCCGGCGCGAACGCCAGTGCCGCGGTCGAGATCAGGGACAGCGCGCCCGCGTAGAGGCCGAGCCGGATCGGGGAACCGCCACCGGCGAGGAGGGCGGTTCCGATCAGCGGGGCGAAGCCGCCGCCCAGCACGCCGGCGAGGACGAACGCGCCGGACGCCCCGCTGTAACGCACCCGGGTGGGGAAGAACTCCGCGAGCCACGCGCCGACGAGGGCGAAGATGAGCGTGAACGGGATCATGGTGACGCAGAAGCCGACGCCCACGAGGAGCGCGTTGCCGGTCTCGAGCAGCGCGAACGCGGGCACGACGCAGATCGCGACGCCGGCGGCGCCGATGAGCATGGGGATGCGCCGCCCGAAACGTTCGGCGATCAGAGCCGCCGGGGGGACGAGCACCATGTGCGTGAAGGCCGTCGCACAGGCCACGAGGATCATCTGAGCCTGCGGGATTCCCTGCGCGGAGGATCCGTAGGAGACGCTGAACGCGGTGATCAGGTACCAGGTCGCCAGCCCGCCGACGGGGGCGGCCACGCCGATCGCGAACCGGCCGGGGAACTCGCGGAGCACGGTGACGACGGGGAAGCGGACGAGCTGCCGGTTCTGCGCCGCCTGCTCGAAGACCGGCGACTCGGCGACCTTGAACCGGACCCACAGGCCGACGGCGACCATCACGACGCTGATCAGGAACGGGATGCGCCAGCCCCACGCGACGAACTGCGCACGGTCCATGACGCCGGTGACGGCGGCAACGACGAGGCTCGCGAGCACGAAGCCGAGTGGCGGCCCGATCTGCGGGACGGACCCGAAGATCGCGCGCCTGCCGGGCGGGGCGTGCTCGGTGGCGAGGAGCACCGCGCCGCCCCACTCCCCGCCCAGCGCGAGGCCCTGCAGGATCCGTAGGACGACGAGGAGCACCGGGGCCAGCACGCCCACGCCGGCGTAGGTCGGCAGTAGCCCGATGGCGACGGTGGCGCCGCCCATCATCAGCAGACAGATCAGCAGCGAGCGACGGCGTCCCACGCGGTCGCCGATCGTGCTGAACAGGATCGACCCGATCGGCCGTGCGACGAACGCGACGGCGAACGTCGCGAAGGCGGCCATGGTGGAGGCCGTGCTGCTCGCCGAGGGGAAGAACAACGGGCCGAGGACGATCGAAGCGAGGATGCTGTAGACGGCGAAGTCGTAGTACTCGATGGTCGTGCCGATCAGGCTGGCGGCGGCGACCCGACGGCTCGCGGCCGGGTCGGCCGGGACGTCGGCGGCAGCCGGGGGAGCGGGGGACACGGCGGGGGGCACTGCGGGAACGGCGCTGGACATGATCTCTCCTTCGAGACGTCAGCGGGGGTCAGGCGGTCTGGTAGAGCCAGTCGATGTCGCTGTAGTCGTCGTGCGGGCGGGCGGAGAGCAGCCGGTTGCGGACGGTGGCGCCCATCCCGGCGAGGTGGATCAGCTCGCCGAACAGGCGGGCGGTGTGCTGAACCCGAGAGGCGCGGTCCACGCGCTCGTGGAGGTAGCGGGCGAGTGCGGCGTCGACGTCCGCCTCGGCCTCTAGGGCCGTACCGAGGGCGACGGCGTCCTCGATGGCCTGGCAGGCGCCCTGGGCGACGTACTGCAGCATCGGATGGGCCGCGTCGCCGAGGAGCGCGATCCGTCCGTGTACCCAGTTCCGTACGGGCTCGCGGTCGAGCATCTGCCAGCGTCGGCTGCGGTCGATGAGCGCGGCCGCGGTCCGCACGGGGGCGCAGGCCTCGGCGAACCGTTCGTCGAGCTCGGCAGGATCGCCCCAACGGTCGTGATCGGGGGTGTAGCGGTCACTTTCGAATGCGGCCACCTGGTTGTACAGCTCCCCGCGGCGGATCGGATACTGCACCAGGTGCATCCGGGGTCCAGCCCACAGCAGCACGTCCTCGCCGCCGGCGATCCCGGCGACGTCGTCGAACGGGAGGGTGCCGCGGTAGGCGACGTAGCGGGCGCCGACCGGCTCGCCGTCCGCGACAATGCCCGCACGCACGACGGAGCGCAGCCCGTCCGCGCCGACGAGGAGGTCGGCCCGGAACTCCTCGCCCGGCGCCGTGCGGACCACCACTCCCCGGTCGTCCTGGTCGACGCCGGTGACCTCGGTTCCGCTGCACAGCTCGATGTCGTCGTGCTGCTTGGCCTCGTCGAGCAGCATCGCGAGGAGGTCGCTGCGGTGCATCACCACGTACGGCGCGTCGTAGCGTCTGCGGAAGTCGCCGCCGAGGTCGAGGGCGGTGACGAGGTCGCCGGTCAGCGCGTCCAGCATCACGAGCCGGCGCGGGTAGAAGGCGTAGTCGTCGATCTCGCGGTCGAGGCCAAGGCAGCGCAGGGCGCGGACCGCGTTCGGTGCGAGCTGCAGCCCGGCCCCCACCTCGCCGAACTCCCCGGCGCGTTCGAGCACGCGGACCCGGGCGGCGGCACCGCTGCGCCGCACGGCGAGCGCGGTGGCGAGGCCGCCGATCCCGCCGCCGGCGATCACGACCTCTCCGAGGCGCACCATGTCACACCTCCGTTCCCGGGATCTCCTCGCGGAGCATCCCGAGGGCCCGCAGGGCCGGGCGGTTGCTGTAGGCGAACAGGACGACGTCCTCGGTCGCCGAGCCGTTGACGAACCGGTGCGGCGCCCAACCGGGCACGGCGATCACGTCGTGGGGGGCGAAATCGAACCGTTCGTCGCCGATCTCGACGTGCCCCTGCCCGCGAACCACCTGCAGGATCGTGCTCGCAGTGGTGCGCCGGGGCCTGCCGCCGAAGCGCGGGCGCAGCCTGCTGACCTTGCAGTCGATCGTGGGGAGGACGGAACCGCCGGTCCAGGGGTTGGTGTACTCCAGGACGACGCCCTCGGACTCGCTGCCCTCGGCGTCGTCGGCGATCGCGGCGAACGCGCGCTCGGTCTCGCGCCAGGGATAGTTGCCGACGGGGGAGGCGGGCCCGGCGGCCTGCTCCCAGGCCGGGTTCAGCCTGCCGTGGATGAACCGGCGGCTGGACAGGTCGTCCGGCACCGTCGACTTCTGCGAGCGGTCGCCGAACAGCTCGAAGAAGCCCGCCTCGAACGCATTGGTGATCGGGAAGTCGAGGCCGTCGAGCCAGATCATCGGCCGGTCGCCCGCGTGATAATGGTCGTGCCAGTGCCAACCCGGCGTCATCAGCAGGTCGCCCGGGTGCATGTGCACTCGCTCGCCGTTCACCGTGGTGTACGCGGCGTCACCCTCGATGATGAAACGGAAGGCGTTGGCGGTGTGTCGGTGCGCCTGCGCCGTCTCGCCCGGCATGATGATCTGGAGGCCGGCGAACAGGCTGTTCACGGTGGCCGGCGGGTCCTGCAGCCCCGGGTTGATCAGCATCAGCACCCGGCGCTCGGCGTCCTCAAGGGACAGCGCGTCGGCGAAGTGCATCATGTGTGGCCGCAGCGCCGCGTACTCCCAGCGGTGCGGGCGGGCGGCGCTGCGTGGCTCGGGGAGGAACAGCTCCCCGAAGTACCGCCAGAGTGGGGCGACGGCGAGGGCGTCCAGCTCCTCGTACGCCTTCTCCGATGTGTTCATGGTCATGATCAGCCCCTTTCGTCGCCAATGCTCAGTACACTGACCACATAGATGCTCAGTACACTGAGCATCTTGGGGCAAGAGGCTAGGAGAGCGGGGGCGGCGTGCGCAATAGGCCGGGCGTGGCGAGTTCCCGGACGGCGTGGCCGGAGCAGTCCCGTCACTACACTGTGGGCATGTCCCCGGCCGATCGCCTGACTGATGCCCAGGAGGAGTCGAGCGAGCCCTTCGAGCTGCGTGCGGCCCCCGGTCACCTCGTCCGCCGGCTGCAACAGGTGCACCGGGAGATCTGGGCGCGCGAGGTGCCCGGCGACGTCACGTCCGCGCAGTTCGCGGTGCTGAACATCCTCGACCAGAAGCCCGGGATCGACCAGCGGATGCTGGGGGAACTGGCCGGCATGGACCGCTCGACTACCGCGGAGATCGTCCGCCGCCTTGTCGCGCGGGACCTCCTGGTCCGGTTCCGCGACGCCGGGGACGCCCGGCGCAACCTGCTCCGGGTGACCGACGCCGGCCGCGCACTGCTGCAGCGGGCGCTCCCCGCGGCCGAGCGCGTCAGCGAGCAGCTCCTGCTCGGGCTGAGCGAACGGGAGCGCGTGGAGTTCGTCCGGCTACTGAACCTGGTCGTCGACCACCACCAGGTCGCCTACGACTGACCCGTCTGGGTCAGCGGACGGCCACGGCGGTGCGGACAGTAAACCGGTTGAGCGCCGCCTCGTCCCACACCATGCCGTGGCCCGGCCGCTGCGGCGGCGCCACCCGCCCGTCCACCGGGGTGAGGACCTCGCCCAGGAGATCGTCGAGCAGCGGGAAGTGCTCGAGCCACGTGCCGCTGCGCGCCGCCGCCGTCAGGTGGACGTGCAGCTCGGGCAGGAAGTGCGGCGTGAGGGCGAGCCCGTGCGCCTCGGCGAGCGCGTCGATGCGCCGGAATTCCGACACGCCGCCGGTGAGCGGAGCGTCGGGCATGAGGATCGCGGCGCCGCCGGAGACGAAAGGCGTGAAGCCGCCCAGCCCGAGCAGGTGCTCGCCGACGGCGAGGGGTGGCGCCGCCGCGGCGGCGAGCGTGTGGTGCGCCCGGACGTGGGCGGACGGGAGCGGCTCCTCGAACCAGGCGACGCCCAGCTCGGTGAGCGCGGGTCCCATCCACAGTGAGGTCGCCAGATCGAGCCGCTCGTTGGCGTCCACCATGATAGCTATTTCGTCACCCACGGCCGCCCGCACGGCAGCGACCCGGGCGACGTCGACGGCAGGGGGATGGACCCCGACCCGCAGCTTGACCGCCCGGTATCCCTCCGCGACGTAGGACAGGGCCCCCTCGACCAGCTCGGCCGTCGACATCCCGTGCGTGGCCCGGCCACTGCCGTACACCGGCACATCTTCGCGGTGGGCGCCGAGCAGCCGGAAGAGCGGGACCCCGGCGCGCACGGCGCGCAGGTCCCACACGGCGATGTCCACGGCGGAGGTCGCGAGGAGGGCGACTCCCGCGCCGAGGCGGCTCGTCCGGTCGCGCAGCGCGTACCAGGTGCGGTCCCAGTCCTGCAGCGGCAACCCGAGCACGGCGGGCAGGTGCACCGCCTCCAGCAACGCCGCGACGGCCTCGGCTCCCGGGCCGAGCGAGTAGGTGAACCCGACGCCTGCGGCGCCGTCATCGGCCGTCACCTCGACCCGGACGAGCTGCAGTTGCGTCGCTCCGGATCCGCCGCGGGCCGCCCCGAGGGGCATGTCGACCAGCTTCACCTCGACGCGGTCCACCACACCGTCATGGCCCGCCTGCCGTGCCGTCATTCGGTTCGCCTCCGATTCGCCGAGAATGGTCAGTGTACTGAGTACCTACCCTGCGCCCGCTCGTCGGGTGGGTCCCGGACTGCGGCGTCAGGCGGCCCGTGATCGCGTTCGCGCGCGGCCGGTCGGACCCTCCGCGGTCGGTTGTCCTCGGCGCCGGTGTCCTGAGCCCGACCGGTTCCTCACGGCCTGGCTGATGTCGCACCGTCGACCTGGTTCTTCGCCAAGGCCCGGACGATGCGGACAAACGGCTCGACGATCGGTGATTCCTCCTCTCGCCGCCAGGCGAGTCCGGTTCCGACCGCGGTGTTCGAGGACGGCGGCAGTGACCGGTAGACGACCCCCGGGCGTCGCAGAGCTCGCATGGAGTCCGGCACGAGGGCGATACCCATGCCGGCAGCCACCAAGCCGATGATGGCGTGGACCTGCTGTGCCTCCTGGACGACGCGCGGGCTGAACCCCGCACCGTGGCAGAGCGCGACGATCCGGTCGAAGACCAGCGCCTCGCGGGAGCGGGGGACCACCACGAAACCCTCACCACGGAGCTCGGTGACCTCCAGTGGAGCGCCCTTCGGCCGATTGTCAAGCGGATGTCCCGCAGGAAGCACGACGCAGATCGGCTCGGAGAGCACCTGTTCGAGCTCGAGGCCCTCCGCTGCCGAAGGCAGGCGAACGAACCCGACGTCGAGTTGGCGCGCGGCCAGCATCTCGAGCTGCTCGGCTGTGGTGTGCTCGTGCAGGCTCAGGTCCACGTCGGGATACTCGCCGCGGAACGCGCGCACCACCCCCGGTAGGACGCTGTACGCGGCCGGGCCGACGAACCCCACGGCGAGGCGCCCTGTGCTGCCCGCCGCGGCCCTGCGCACCGCGGCGGTCGCCTCGTCGCGGTGCTCGAGCATTGCCCGGGCCTCAACCAGGAAGACCCGGCCCGCCGCGGTCAGCTCGACGTGCCGCTTGGTGCGCTGCAGCAGCCGGACCCCGAGCTCCTCTTCGAGGCGAGCGATCTGCTGGCTGAGGGCGGGCTGCACGATGTGCAGCCGTTCCGCGGCCCGGCGGAAGTGCAGCTCCTCCGCTACCGCCACGAAGTACTGCAGATGTCGGAACTCCACCACTCCACCTCTGATCACGCCGCGCTATCAGACAGATGAGAACCGATATTGGACGCTCTCACTAGTTTCGTCCAGGCTGGGGCACCACATCACGACGAAGGAGACGCGATGACAACGACGGCAGAGACCGACGGGCAGCAGGTCGGCACGCCCCCGCCGGACGCCGCGACGTACGACCAACTCCTCGCGCTCGCCAGGCACCGCCGCTCGGTGCGGGCCATCGATCCGCACCGTGAGGTGCCTGACGAGACCATCGACAAGATCCTGGAGGTCGCCCGCTGGGCGCCCTCGGCGGGCAACGCCCAGCCGTGGGAATTCCTCGTGGTGCGCGACGCCGAAACGCGCAAGCGGATCGCCGAGCTCTACGCCCGGCAGATGGCCGACAAGCGCGAGATGCAGGAGGCCGTGTGGGGTCATCGCGACCACATTGGCTACACCGGTTTCCGGCACTCGCCGGTCTTCGTCCTCGTGCTGGGCGACCCACGAGTGATCGATGCCTATCCCGTGCGGACTGCGCTGGAGAAGGGCGAGTCCCATTTCGTGACGAGCCTGGCTCAGGCGACCGTCTTCGCCCATCTCGCGGTCGCCTCGCTCGGCCTCGGTTCGCAGTGGGTCAGCGACGTGAGCTCGCCCTACATGAGCACGATGATCAAGTCTTGGCTCGGCATCCCGCGGCACATGCGGATCTACGACATGTTCGGCGTCGGATACCCGGCCGTGATGCCGACCCCGACCTCGCGGCGCGGGCTCGACGAGATCGTCCACCACGAGCGTTACGACCAGGACAGGAGCCGCGATCAGGAGGCTGTGGAGCGGTTCCTCTGGGACGACACACTGCTCGGTGGGTTCCGGTCGAACAACGGACTGAAGGGCCGGGGCCCGACCGAGGATCCCGCCTGATGACCCGCGTTGTTGCGGGTGGTAGGTCAGCCGCAGTCCGAGTTGCCGGTAGACCTCGGTGCGGTCGGCTGGGTCGGCCTCGCCCAAGGCCGCGGTGATGTCGCCCGGTTGCTGGACGAGTTCCGTGATCTGCTCACGGCTCATCCTGGGAGCGGACCTCGGCTTGGGCTCGTTCAGCACTGCGAGGGCACGCTGACGATCCGCCTCAACCTCAGCGATCCATCCCGTAACGATGTTGGGATCCGCGCCGGCTTCAAGCGCTGCCCGGGAGCTTGGTATCGCAGTCGGCGAGTTGAGCGCGGGCCAGTACGGTCGCTCTCTCCTCTAGACGAGTGATTCCGAATGGATCAGTGGTCGTACGCGGTCAGGGAGCGTTTGACGTCGGCGTTTATGCGCCAGTTGTGCCAGATCGCGGCGGTCATGGCCAGGAGCCGTTGGGCGACGCGGGCGTACACCCCGGCCGGTGTACGACCGCCGTGTCCTTCCAGGTTGAGCTGGCCTTTCAGGGTCTGGTTGACCGACTCGATCCACTGCCGGACCCCGGCGAGGTTGCCGAAACGGCGCCGTTCGTCCTTGCGGTCCGGCCTGGCCAGTAGCACCTCGACCTGCTCGGCGCAGTAGCGTTCGATCGCCCTGCCAGCCAGGCCCTTGTCGGCCAGCACGACCATGCCCGGTGCCAGAGCGCCCAGTTCGCGTGCGTAGTCGAGCAGGTCCTCGGCGATCTCGCGTTCGCCGATCTTCGGGTCGGCCAGGCACCACGCCAGCGGGAGCCCTTCGGCGGTGGTCAACAGGTACAGCTTCAGGCCCCAGTACCAGCGCGAGTGCGACGCGCAGTAGCCGTAGCCGGCGATCTCGGCCAGCGCGGAGCGCTGCACGGTGGACCGAGAGGTGCCGCACGGCACCGGGGTGGCGTCCAGCAGCCGCAGCTGGTCGCCGATGGTGGGGCACAGCCCGGCCAGGTACATCGTGGTTCGGCAGATCAGCGGCGCGGCGGCCTTGACCCGCTTGTGGTAGCCGGGCTGTTTGGGCAGGTAGGGAAACAGATGCCCGAGACGGCCGTAGCAGATCCGCAGCCAGTGGTGCTCGGAGCGGGCGCCCAGCAGCACCTGAGCCACGGCCAGGCAGACCAGTTCGGCCTCGGAAAGTCGCTTCGGCCGGCCCGGGCCTTTGCGGCCGGGCGGGATGACGTGGTCGTCGATAAGCACGTACAGTGCGGTCAAGAGGGTGTCGAGGTCTGTCTTCACAAACGACCATCGATGCCCTCTCTACTTGCGCTGGTCAACCTGCCACGCCGCTCAACCCAGAGTTGGGAATCACTCGTCTAGGTGCGACTCGTCTTGGCTGTCTGCAATCGCGGCGATGGTGTCGTGGATTCGGTGCGGAGCGAAGGCGGAGGCGGACTGAGTCATTGTCCATGCTCGACATGAGTGATTGTCTCTCCGTACGGCGGAGTCACACGGATCCCTGCCTATGGTTGCCTGGAGCATGTGAGCGCCGAGGTGACGGTGGGCGTTGTAAGCGCGATCGTGGCCGTAGCCGGGCTTGGGGTCTCGTACCTCCAGCTGCGCCAGACCTCAACCAAGGGTGCGTCGCGTTGGCCCGCGCGGTGGCGGGCGCCAGTCGTGATCGGCGACGTGCCGCGAGAGCCACTGGCTTACACCCGCCGGGCAGCGCTGCTCGACGAGTTGGCACGCGCCGTCGACAACGGCCCCGTCACCGCGCTGACCGGTGGGCGCGGCGTCGGCAAAACCCACCTTGCCGCGACGTACACCCGCGAACACCTAGCCCGGCGACTGCGGCTGGTGCTCTGGATCGTCGCCGAGGACGCCGCCGCGATCACGACGGCACTGGCGGCCCTGGCCCGCGAGGTCAGGCTCGTCGAGACGGTTATCGATGCCGACGCCGCGGCGAAGGCCGCGCTGCGCTGGATCGAAGAGCGACCCACGCCGTCGCTCATCGTCCTCGACAACGCCCTCGACCCCGACGCCGTCCTGCCCTGGCTGCCCCGCCGTGGCCGAGCGCGAGTCGTCATCACCACGACCAACCAGGACTTCGCTCAACTCGGCACCGAGGTCCGCGTCGAGGTGTTCACCCCGGCACAGGCGGCGGCCTTTCTCTGCACCCGCAGTGGCCTGGACGACCTTGAACAGGCCGCGCTTGTCGCGCACGAACTCGGCGATCTACCCCTCGCACTGTCCCAGGCGGGTGCGGTGATTCGCCGCCGGCGCCAGTCATTTGGCGACTACCTCGCCGGACTCCGTACCGGGCCGCTCGCCTCGATGCTGGCCCGAGTACCAGGCGACGCCTACCCGAACAGCGTCGAGCAAGCCACACTCCGCTCGATCGCCGACGCGGAAGCGGCCGACCCGACCGGCGTCGCCCAACGCATCGTCGATCTCATGGCCCTGCTGTCACCCGCCGGCATCCGGCGCGACCTGCTGTACTACCTGCCCATCGAGCGATCTGGAGTCGACGACGCCCTCGGGACGCTCGCCGGCGCGTCCGTCATCGGGTTCGATGTCACCGGAACAGTCGTAGTGATGCACCGGCTTACGCGGCGCTTCGCACTGACACGTATGCGAACCCAGGGTCGAGTACGGGCAGCGGCGCAGGAAGCGACCAAGGTGCTTGGCGCCGCCGCTGCGGCCACACCGCCGTCCGGTACCGACGTCGTCGACCACGTGGCCGATGTCTGGGCCGCCGTGCGCCGCGACCTGAACGGCGACCCCGAGGCAGAGGCACTCGTATCCGAACTCTTGCGGCTACGCCGGTGGAGCGTCGAACGGCTCGGCATCCTCGGGGAATCCTCCCGCTCACTGACCACCGCGTTCGTCGTGCTGGAGGAGCATCAGAACACAGACGGCATCGACGACGAGGCTGTCTTCCTCGCCCGCCGCGCAGTGATCGACGCGGGCATTGGCACGCACCGCGAACTCGACGTGCTGGCGTTCGCCGAGGAAGTTCTCGCGGACCGGATGCGCGTGCACGGCCCCGACCAGGCGGCCACCGTGGCGACCCGCAACCTTCTCGGATACTGCTGCGAATGCGCCGGCCTCCTAGAGCGCGCCCTGGAAATCCACCGCTACAACCTGCAGGAGAGCCTGCGCATCTGCGGCCCCGATGCCCGCTCGACCATGGCCGCGCGCATCAACATCGCCAGCACGCTGCGCTCAATGGGCCGGAACGACGACGCGGTGCCGATCTTCGAAGAAAATCTTCGCGAGAATATCCGCGTGTACGGGCCCGAGCATGAGTCGACCATTAACGCCCGTGGCGAACTCGCCCGAGCATATGTCCGGGCGGGCCGTGCGGCGGAGGCGGTCACGCTCCACGAGATCAACGCTAGCGTGCACTGCGCCGAGGCCGCTGGAACGCAGGTCATGTGGTGGCCGCAGTACCGAGCGGCCGCCTACTCGGCCGCAGGCCGCCATGGCGATGCGATTGCGTTGTTGCGCGGCCTCGTTGAACAGGCCGAGGCAGCTCTTCCGCGGGACAACCCCAGCCTGATCCGGTTGCGACTCTTCCTCGCCCGTGCGTTGCTGGCCGCAGGCCAGGGCCGCCGGGCACTGCGACTGTTCGAGCGGGTGGTGCAGGACCGGGAGCGGATACTGGGCGCCGACCACACCGCATCGCTGAACGCGCGCCGCAACCTGGGACTGGCCCTCGCGGTACGAGGCCAGCGTCGTCGGGCGAGAAGCGTGCTAACGGACGTGCTGGCCGACTACGTTCGGGTGCTGGGTCAAGCGCACCCATACACGGCGAGCGCCCGGTCGAGCCTGGAGCGGCTGCCATCGCTGCACGAGTTCCCGCCCTGAATGATCGGATGCCCCGCCGGGACGCTGCTCCATGGTCTCCTGCTTGGACCGGTGCGCGGCCAACGACACGCAGGGCCGGCTGCGGCATGTGACGACGGCGAACACGGCGCGGGACCTGGATGCGATCCGGGCTGCGCTCGGGGAGGAGAAGGCGAGCTTTCTTGGAACGTCGTACGGGTCGGCGCTCGGGCCGCGTACGCGTCGATGTTTCCGGACCGCACCGACCGGATCGTGATCGACGATCTCGACGGGCAGGCCCGGCCGTAGCACTGCGGCGAGGGTGTCGAAGAAATCGAACGGCTCGTTGTCGGTCCAGAGTCGCCGGGCGACCGTGAGCGCCTCGGCGAGGTTGCCCACGGCGTCGGCGGTGTCGGCGAAGGGCAGGCCGTGTGCGGCGTACTCCCGCCGGGCCAGGGGGTGACCAGGCCGCGACCCGACGCCGATGCCGAAGTCGAGGCGCCCGCCGGGGACGATGTCGACGACCGTGGCGATTTTGGCGAGCATCGCGGGAGGCCGAAAGCGGTTGCTGGTCACCATCACGCCCAGGCGCAGCCGCTCGGTCTGCGTGGCGAGGGCGCAGAGCAGGGTCGAGCCTTCGTACGCCGGTCCGCCCGGGTCGCCACTGATGGGTATGAGGTGGTCGAACAGCCAGGCGTGCTCGATCTCGGCGATGGCGTCCGCTTCCTGCCGAACCCGCAGGATGTCGTGGTAGTCGACGTACATCGGGGCGGTCATGAGCCCGAGGCTGGGCGAGGGCTTGCTTGGCATGGGTCCGTTCGTGCTTTCGGCGCTAGCCTGGGAAGGCCTGGCTGTGCGGCGGGTCAGGCGGCAGGCGGACGCGCAGGCGCACGTCCGTCTGCAGCCTGGTCACCGAGTGCCGAGTGATCAGCGGCGGCGCAGCGCCGGGTCGAGCAGAGCGGGTGGGGTGTCGTTCTTCTCGTGGGCGGCGAGGTCGACGCCGGGAGCCGCGATCGCGTCGATCGCGTCCAGCACGTCGGCCGAAAGCACCGTGTCCGCGGCGGCGAGCTGCGAGCGGAGGTGGTCCATCGTGCGGGGGCCGATGATCGCGCTGGTCACGCCCGGGTGCGCGGTGACGAAGCCGAGCGCGAGCTGGATCATGCTGAGGCCAGCCTCGTCGGCAACTGTGGCGAGCTGCTCGACGGCGTCGAGCTTGGCGCGGTTGGCGGGGATGCTGATGTCGTAGCGCTGCTGCATGAAGCCCGAGCGGTTCGTGCTGATTTCCTGGCCGGCACGGATCGCCCCGGACAGCCAGCCCGACGCCAGCGGGCTCCAGGCGAGCACGCCCATGCCGTACTCCTGCGTCGCGGGCAGCACGTGGGTTTCGATGCCGCGCTGCAGGATCGAGTAGTTCGGCTGCTCGGTCACGTAACGGCTGAGGCGTCCCTCGCGGGCGGCCCACTGCGCCTGCACAATGCGGTAGGCCGGGAAGGTCGAGGAGCCGAAGTAACGGATCTTTCCCGCGCGCTGCAGGTCCGTCAGCGCCGACAGCGTCTCCTCGTCGCTGGTCGTCGGATCCCACCGGTGCATCTGGTAGAGGTCGACGTGGTCGACGCCGAGGCGGCGCAGGCTGTTCTCCAACGCGGTGACCAGCCAGCGGCGCGAGCCGCCCCGCTGGTTGCGCTCGTCGCCCATCGGCAGGGTCGCCTTGGTGGCCAGGACGACGTCGTCCCGGCGGCCGGCGATGGCCTTGCCGACCATCTCCTCGGACTGGCCGCCGCTGTAGGCGTCGGCGGTGTCGATGAGGTTGATCCCCGCCTCGAGCGCTGCGTCGACGATGGCCGTGGCGTCGTCCTGGGTGGTGTTGCCGATCCTGCCGAAGTTCATCGCGCCGAGTGCGAGGGTGCTGACCTGCACACCGGTGCGACCCAAGGTGCGGTACTGCATGACTGTTTCTCCTTCAGGCGTCCGGCGGTCCACGATTTGGTGGCAGCCCGTCCGGTCAGTTGGTGGCAGCCCGTCCGGTCAGTATGCTGAGCAAGCGGAGCGCTGTTCCGATAAACAACATACGGAACGGCGTTCCGGATGCCAAGGGGAGTGACGGAGGTAACGCGACGTGGCCAACATCGACAGGGGCTCGGAGCAACCGGTCCCGCGCAAGCGGGCCGACGCCCGGCGCAACGAGAAGGCCCTGCTCGACGCTGCCGCCGCGGCGTTCGTCACCTCCGGCGTCGACGTCCCCGTGCGGAACATCGCCGTACGGGCGGGCGTCGGCGTGGGCACGATCTACCGCCACTTCCCCACCCGATCCGACCTCATCGTCGCCGTCTACCGGCACCAGATCGAGGCGTGCGCCGAGGCAGGACCGGCCCTACTGGCCGACAGCGACACACCGCACGCCGCCCTGGCGCAGTGGATCGACCTGTTCGTCGACTTCCTGGTCACCAAGCACGGTCTCGCCGCAGCGCTACAGTCCGACGCCGCCGCCTTCCAGACCCTGCACGCCTACTTCCTCGACCGGCTCGTCCCGGTGTGCGACCAGCTCCTCGACGCTGCCGTCGCCGCCGACGAGATCCGCCCCGACATGGACGCCTACGGACTGCTGCGGGGCGTCGGCAATCTCTGCATCGGCGCGGGCAGCGATCCCGGTTACGACGCACGCCGCCTGGTCGATCTCCTCGTCGCCGGGCTTCGCGTCCGCTAGGTGACGCTGCCGGTAGACGACCGGATCGAACGCGGGCGGCCGGCCGCCTTCGGATCCCTTGGCCTAAACGGTGGCCGGACAGCACGTAATTGCGCTTGCTGGCCCGTAGCTTCCGGATGCCGTCGGGTCGTCTCCCGGAGCGCCTCCACCAAGCCGGCTGGTTCAGCGGTCGAGGGGCCGGGCCTTCCCGATCCGACCGAGGTGTGTGTGTTCGAACCCCTCGGTCGTCTTGAGGCCGTAACCGAGGGCGCGGTCGACCGCGATGTGGAATGCCCAGGCGACGGCCAGGACTCCGAGCCAGTCGATCGGGTCGCGGAGTGCGGCCGTGATCACGGCCACCGCACCGAGCAACGCCGGCAGGGTGTAGGAATGCGCCAGGTTGTAGCAGGTGGCTCCAAGGCGTGGCCCGTGCAGGTAGCCGAGCATTGACAGGTCGAAGACGAGGAAGAGGGCAAGCAGCCACCACCACGGGTACCCGGCGGTGACGGTCACGACGACGGCGAGGGCAGCAACGACAGCGGCCTCGATGCGCTGCGCTGCAACCGGGTTCACATCTGGCATCTCACACCTCGGTATCTGTCAGGGTTCCGCTGGCGCCGATCCCGCGTGCGTCGACCGGACGGTGCCGCTCTCGCCGGTGCGCACTTCGGTACCTTTCCATGTGCGGTCAGGCGGCACGCAGGGCTCGGTCGAGAAAGGCCCTCGTGAGGTCGGCCGTCCCGGATGTCAGCGACCCCCGCGCCGCAACGCCGGCTCGGTGTCGGCGAGAAAGCTCCGCAGCGCACGCGCCGGCCGTCCGGTGACGTGCTCGACGATGTCGGTTACCTCCGCGAACCTGCCGGCGCGTACCCGCTCGAACGTCAGCGCGGAGAGGTCTCGTTCGAAGCCCTCAAGACCGGCAACAGCCTCGTCGACGGTCACGTCCCGGTGGGTCACGGGATGCCCTGCCGCGGCGGAGAGCAGCTCCGCGGTGCGCGGCAACGACAGTGCCTCCGGACCGGAGATCCGGTAGGTCCGGCCGGCATGCCCGTCCTCGAGCAGCGCCCGCGCGGCGACGGCCGCGATGTCCCGGGCGTCGATCCAGGCCACCATGGCGTCGCCGCTGGGAAACGGCAGCTCACCGGCACCGACGATCTGGTCGCGGTAGAAGCGCGGATCGGTGAGGACCTGCATGAACCAACCCGGCCGCAGGACCGTCCAGGCGCGCCCACTGTCGCGTACCGCACGCTCGACACGCGGTGCCCAGCCGGCGGGGTCCGGATGGTCAGGGCCTGGGTGGCCGCCGTCCTGGTCGGACAGCAGTACCACCCAGGGTCACGCCGGCCTCAGCCGATTGCGAATTCCGCACCGTGAACCACTCCTTTGGTTGGTAACTCGTGTGTGTCAACCCCTGGTCGCGCTGTCAGTGCACACGGGCGTCGTCGAAGGCGATCAGCCTTCCCGCGAACTCGACCCGCTCACCCCCGCGGACCGACGCGCGCTGATGCGCATCGCCACCAAGCTCAAGGCGCGCCCGGTCGACCTGGCTGAGGAGACGACCGGCCCCGGATAGGCGCGGCCGGGCCGACGCGGTCCTCACGCCATCGGGTGGCGCTCGGCGAACTCCCACACGATCGCGCTGGCATCGGGGCCCGCGTGATCGGTGTAGCGGCCGTCGCCGTCCGGACCGGGCCAGACGTGCCCCATGTCCTGGACGCGGTACGCCTCGACGATCGACGAGCCGTCCGGCGCCGAGATCGTCGTCTGCGTGTACGCGTGCCGCCCCGCCGCGGCGGGCATGGACACGGTCTTCTCGGTCGTGTCGAGGCTGTCGTTGGGCAGGCCGTCGTCGACGAGGTCGCCCACCGCGGTCCAGTGTTCGACGAGGCGGGTGGCGACCAGGGGCGGCACGACCTCGTCCCGCTCGCCCTGGATGACCAGCAGCGGCACCCGGCGGGCCCGGTCGCCCATCTGGGCCCAGGCCTGACGTGCCGTGTCCAGCGGCGACGTCGAGTCGGGATCGTCCGGGTCGACCTGGTTGAGCCCGTACTCGCCGCCGGCGACCGAGGTCACCGTGGCGAAGATGTCGGGGTGGGTCGCGGCGAGGATGACCGCGGTTCCCGCGCCCGACGAGGCGCCGGCCACGTGCACCCGCGCGGGGTCCGCGTCGTACTTCTCGACCACCTGGCGGGCGACGCCGGCGAGCAGCGCGGGTTCGCCGGTGTACCGGTGCTGATGCCGTGGGTTGGCGGAGTTCCAGCAGGCGATCAGGTTGCGGGTGATCAGTTGTGTGGGGTAGACGACGATGAAGCCCTCCCGGTCGGCCAGGCGGTTGAACTGCGTCGTGGATTTCATGGAGTTCCACCCGTAGCCGGTCATGCCGCAGCCGTGGATCGCCATGATGACCGGTAGCCGGGTCGTCCCCTTGTGCTGGGGCGGGAGGTGGACCTGGTAGCGCTGCGAACCGGCGTCGCCCTCGTAGACGTGGTTGCGGTCGCCGTCGCCCATCTGCCAGGGCAGGCCGAGCTGCAGGGCGGCGACGCCGAGGCTGACGGCGGCCACCACGGTGGCGAGGACGCCGGATACGATCCGGAGCCACCGCCGTCGCAAAGGACGGGTGGGCTCGGCGTCGGTATCCGGCGCGGAAGACGGGGAGGTCACGCGCGTCTCCTTGGTTGTACGGGACCGCGTCTGGTGGATGTCGACACGGTGCGGCGTGGGTCGGGTGTGCCGGATAGCTGAGGTAGCCGACGCCGCCACCGGCGTGTAGTTGTCCCGCGCCCGGCCCGCACGCGGCCGGAGCAGGCTGAGCTCGGCGGGCACGCCGTACACCTCGGGTGGGTGTCGATGTCGTCCCAAATGCGGGCGCACTAGCTGCGCGGAAGCGCGGTGATGGCCGCGATGGCGCTGTTGACGACCGTGGCCGTCACGGTGCGGGTCACGGCCTGCGCCGCGGCGTCGGCGCCCCAGTCGCCGCGCTCGAGTTCCTTGGCCCGGTTGATCACCGGTGCCGTCCACGGGATCTCGCGGTGGAACTGCGGGAGGGTACCGCTCGCGGAGAGCAGTGCCGCGAGCGCGGCGATGCGGGTCTGCGGCTGTGCACCGTCCACGAGGGCGTGCCGGACGTCGGCGAGCAGACGCGCCCGGCGTCCGGTCCCACCCTCGCGCAGGGCGGTCGTGCGGAACAGGCCTAGCACCTTGTGCGGCTGCTGGTCGATCTCGCCTCGCGTGATGAGCCTGTCCAACACCGGCTTGCGCAGGGCGGGACCGATCGCCGCCAGTGCCGTCTGCACCCCCCTCGGTTTCTCGGCGAGGTAGTCCCATGCCGGGCGGAGGAGGTCGTCCGACGGTGGGTGGCCCTCCACACTCCTGACCCGGCCCCGGGCCGGCGTGGTCAGGTGTTCGCCGAGGGCGAGGTCCGCGAGGACGGCTCCACCGAGGACGTAGAACAGCGTGTTCTCCCCCGCGATGGTCCCGGACCTGGGCTGGAACAGGAGCAGTAGGAGATCTTCCGCGAGGGTCGGGACGTCCGACCGGGGTTCGGTGGTCATCGGCGGGGCTCCCAGCGGAAGAGTCGGGTTGCAAGGGTGACGGCGATGGCGACCCAGGCCAGGGTGGGTGCGAGCAGGGCGAGGGATTCGGTCACGGCGACGCCGCCGTTCCAGGCGTTCATGGTCAGTTCGGTGGCGGCGCCGCCGGGCAGGAGTCGCTTGAGCCAGGTGAGGTCGGTGGTGCCGGTGATGCCGATCCAGCTGGACACGGCGATCACGCCGAGAGTGACGGGCAGGGTGGTGACCTGGGCGTGCTCGGGTGAGTTGGTCAGCCCGGCGGTGGCCAGGGCCAGCCCGATCATCATGGCCAGGGTGGCGACGGTCGCCACCACGAGCAGGGCGACGTTGGCCGGCCCGCCGGCGACCAGGGCCAGGGCGGTCAGGATCGCGGTGACCTGGATCAGGGCGAGGACGACGACGGGCAGTAGCAGGCCGGCGAGGATGCGGGTGTCGCTTGCGGCGGTGGAGCGCAGCCGCTTGAGGAAGAGGTTCTGCCGTCGGGAGGCCAGGGTGGTGACGGCGGTGGCGTAGAGGCCGAAGGCGGTGATCGTGAACATCACGATCGCGGCGATGTAGCCGAGGCTGCCGAGGGCGGCGTAGGTCTCGTGCTGGCGGACGAAGAACGCGCTGACGACTACCGGGATGATGAGGCTGGTGATCAGTACCAGCCGGTTGCGGAAGATCTGGATCAGCTCGCTTGCGGCGATGGACAACACGGTGGCACTCCTGTCGAGGTGGCGGGTCAGTTGCTGATGGCGCGGAAGACGTCGTCGAGGCGGGTCGGCCCGGCCTCCAGGCCCTGCAACTCGACGGCGTGGTCCTGGGCCCACCGGAGCAGGACATGCAGGTCCTTCTGCAGGGCGACGGTCTCGACCACGACCTTTCCGTCGGGGCCGACGGCGGCCTGCAGCGGCAGCGTCGGCGCCGCCGGGGGCAGCGTGAAGCGGATGACCGCCGGGAGGGTGCGGGTCAACTCGGCCACGGTGCCCTCGCGGTGGAGGGTGCCCTGGTGCATCAGCCCGATGCGGTCGGCGCGCTGCTGTGCCTCCTCCAGGTAGTGGGTGGTGAGCACGATGGTCGCGCCGTTCTCGCGGAGCCGGTCGACGGTCGCCCAGACGGCGTCGCGGGACTGAATGTCGAGGCCGGTGGTCGGCTCGTCCAGGAAGAGCAGCTCCGGGGTGCCGTAGACGGCGGTGGCGAAGTCCAGCCGCCGCTTCTCGCCACCGGAGAGCTGCGACACCTTGCGGCTGGCCCGGCCGGTGAGGTCGACGAGGTCGAGCACTCGCCCGACGTCGTCGCTGCGCCGGGTGAGCTGGCCGATGAGCCGGACGGACTCAGGAACCGTGAGGTCCGGGGAGAAACCACTCTCCTGGAGCATGACGCCCATTCGGGGACGGACCACGCGCCGATCGCCCGGGTCGTGCCCGAAGACGCGCACGGTGCCGGAGGCCGGCCTCCGGTGGCCCTCGACAACTTCCAAGGTCGAGGTCTTCCCGGCCCCGTTGGTGCCGAGCAGCGCGTACAGCTCTCCGGGCCGTACCTCGAAGGAGAGGTCCTTGACGGCGTGGAAGTCACCGTAGGTGAGGTTCAGCCGGTCGACTTCGATGACGGGTGTGGTGGACATGCACCCTATGACAGCGCGGGCGCCGCCGGCCCGTCAGTGGCACCACGTCATCACCGTATGTGACGTGCTGTCACTGGTCGTGGCCCCTGGCTGCCGGATACTGGTGCGGTGACCGCACGATCGCCGCGCTTCACCGAGTCGACGCAGGGAAGGCTGCGCCGGCTCAACCTGGCGACGTCCCTGCCGCCGGTCGTGATCGCCGCCGTGGTCCTGCTCTACACCGACGCGCGGACCTGGTGGCACCTCGTCGTCCTGGCGCCCGGAGCCGTGGCGGCCGTGGTGGCCTTCGAACGGTGGACGGCCAACGACCTGGCACGGGTGGCGCTGCCGTGCGTGATCGTCGGGGCAGCGGTGTGGCCACTGGGGGTCCTGGTGACCGGCAGCCCCAACGCCTACTGGGGGTTCTGCGCCGTGGGATCCCTCGCCCTGCGCGAGGTCCGGCGACACCGCAGGCTGGCGGTGGCCGGGCTGTTCTGCTATGTCGCCGCCGTCGGCGCGGCGCGGCTGCTGGTGCAGCGGGACGACATCGGTCACGTCCTGGTCACCTACGTCCTCATCCCGACCGCCCTCACCGTCGTCGTGACGGTCTTCACGATGGTGGGCGAGCGGTTCTACGACCTCATCCGGGAGCTCGAACAGACCCGGGAACGCGAGGCGGAGCTGGCCGTGGTCCGGGAGCGCGTCCGGTTCGCCAGCGACCTGCACGACATCCAGGGCCACACCTTGCACGTGGTCAAGCTGAAGATCGCTCTGGCCCAGCGACTGCTGCTCCGCGACACCGCACGGGCGGAGAAGGAACTGCGGGAGACGTACGCGCTGGTCAGCGACACCATCGCACAGACCAAGGAACTCGCCTACGCCCAACGGCGGCTCAACCTCACCGCCGAGATCGAGAACGCGAAGAACCTGTTCGAGGCCGCCGGCATCCGGGTCCGGGTGACCCGGGAGGCCGACGTGGACGTCCGCGTCAGCGAACTGCTCGGCCAGGTGCTGCGCGAGACGACCACCAACATCCTGCGCCACGCGCAGGCCACCCAGGTGCAGATCACGCTCTCCGAGTCGGGCATCACCATCGTCAACGACGGCGCGACCGCCGACACACCGCCGCAGCTCAGGGGACTGTCCGCGCTGCGGCAGCGGGTGGCAGGCGACGGAGGTGAGCTGATCGTGGAGCAGCACGAGGGGCGGTTCCGGACCGCCGCGACGTTCCCGCCCGCCCGTGGCGCCGCGGCCCCGCCGGCCCCGGGGGAGGAGGACGGTCGATGACGACCATCGTGCTCGCCGACGACGAGGTGCTGCTCCGTACGGCCCTCGCCGCACTGCTGCCCCTGGAAGGCGACATCACCGTCCTCGCCGAGGCGCAGGACGGCGAGACCGCCATCGAGGCCACCCTGCGGCACCGGCCCGACGTCCTGGTCATCGACCTGGAGATGCCCGGCGTGGACGGCCTCGGCGCGGTCGCGGAGATCCGCCGCACGCGCCCGGAGCAGGTGGTCCTCATGCTGACCCGGCACGCCCGGCCCGGCGTGCTGCGCAAGGCCCTGAGACTCGGCGTCCAGGGCTTCGTCAGCAAGTCCGCCGAGCCGGCCCACATCACCTCAGTCATCGCCACCCTGCACGCAGGTAGACGCTGGATCGACCCGGACGTGTCCGCACTCGCGGTCACCGAGGACTGCCCCCTGACCGACCGCGAGGTCGACGTGCTGAGGGTCACCGGTGAGGGCTACTCGGTCGTCGACATCGCCGCTCGGCTGCACCTCGCGCCGGGAACCGTCCGGAACTACCTCTCCAACGCCATGCGCAAGACCCAGACCCGGACCCGCCACGAAGCGGCGCGCTACGCCCGCGAACACGACTGGCTGTAACCGGCGGGCCGGCCGGTCCTCGCCGGGCGCAACCCACCCCAGACCGATCGACGGATCGAGAGCACGACCTCCACCTGGATCACCACCCCCGATCAGCACGGACCTCCTGCGCGGCGCACTCGACGTGCAGCAAACGGCGCGCGGTGTGCTGCCGCACCGGCCGTTACCGACCAGGCCAGCGTGACCGGTGGCGACACGGTGACCATCGACATGACCAGCGGGACCACGGAGCGCCGATCCGGCCCACCCGGGACCGTCCGCTTCACCGGACTGTCCGACCGCGTGAAGGACGTCGAGATCTGGCTGCCGCACCACGAGAGGACCGAACTCGTCGCCCTGCGCACCGACGCCCCCGTCGCACCGGTACCCGACCGGGGGGCGCCGGGTCTGGCTGCACCACGGCAGTTCCATCAGCCAGGGCCCCAACGCCACCAGCCCCACCGCCTCGGCACCGGACAGGTGCGCTTCCGGGCCACCGGCGACCCGGCGGAGCGGGCGAGCGAAAAGCTGACCCTCGGCGTCACCCGGGACGAGCTGGCCCGCATCAGCACGCAGCGGGCGGCCGGCGACCCGAACCTGCACCACCTCGACGGCCTCGACCTCTACGGCCGATCCGACTTCGCCGACCTGCCGCTGCCCGACCAGCTCCACCCGGACACCGCCACCCACCGGCGCATCGCCGAACGCTTCGCGAAGCGGGCGTTCACCGCCGACGGTCCCCTCGCGGATCCCAGCTCGTGACCGCCGGCCTGATCTCGAGCAGGACCGGTCCGATCCGCGCCGCGCCGGCAATGCCAGATCAGCATGAACACCGCCAGTTCCGTCTTCGACCGCATGCCAGATCCCTGCCAGGGTCAAGTCCTGTCCGACCGGCGCCGCCCGCGCCGGACCCACGGCAGCGAGCAAGGAGCGATGATGACCTTTGCGACACACCGTCTGGTGGCCTCGGTGGCGGCGGTGTCCCTGGCCGCGTGCGGCCCCGCTGATGCCGCCGGGCCGCCGCCGCCCGACCCCGTGGCGACGGCCACCGTCTCCGCCCAGACCGACCCGGACCGCGAGTTTCGACGGCTGGAGGAGAGGTTCGACGCGCGGTTGGGGGTCTACGCGATCGACACCGGCACCGGCCGGACGGTGGGGTACCGGGCCGACGAGCGGTTCGCGTACGCCTCGACCTTCAAGGCGTTGGCCGCCGCGGAGGTCCTCGACGAGACCACCGACGCCGAGCTGGACCGGGTGGTGCGGTACTCGGCGGACGACCTGGTGACCTATTCGCCGATCACGGAGCGGCACGTCGCCGACGGCATGACGCTGCGCGCGATCGCCGACGCGGCCGTGCGGTACAGCGACAACACCGCCGGTAACCTGCTGCTGCGCCGGCTCGGTGGACCGCAGAAGTTCGAGAAGGAACTGCGCGAGGTCGGCGACAAGGTCACCGATCCGGCGCGCTACGAGACCGCGCTCAACGAGGCCAGGCCGGGTGACCGGCGGGACACCAGCACCGCGCGGGCCATGGCCCAGGACCTGCGGGCGTACGCCGTCGGCGACGCCCTCGAACCCGCGGACCGCGACATCCTCAACGGCTGGCTGCGGGGCAACACCACCGGCGGCGAGCTGATCCGCGCCGGTGTGCCCGACGGCTGGGTCGTCGGGGACAAGACCGGTGCCGGCGGTTACGGCACCCGCAACGACATCGCGGTGATCTGGCCCCCGGATCGTGCGCCGATCGTCCTCGCGGTGCTGTCCAGCCGCGACCAGAAGGACGCCGGCTACGACAACGCCCTGATCGCCCGGGCGGCCGAGGTCGTGATCGCCACGTTGTGACGGTGAGCGGCCCGCCGGGGCCGTGGCACCGCCAACTGGCTGCACCATGTGGATCGAGGTTGACCAGAATGCGATGCGTGACCGCACGATTCTGACCAACACCGTGTCGCTGATCATCTGTGGCCTGGTGGCCGGCATCCTGACCGACCGGACTGGCCGCTCTACGGAGTACTGGTCGGCGGCGACCAGGTCGTAGAGCACTCCATGAGTACTGGCCATCCGCTCGATTCGGCGGCTCCGTGGCCAGGGTGGTCAGGCCTTCTTGAAGCGCGCGCAGCTCATCCGGCAGTGGCGCCGTGTCATCACCGCATGTGACGCGGTGTCACTGGTCGTGGCCGGTTGCTGACGCACACTGGGTGGTGGCCGCAGGATTGCCGCGCTCGCCGAGACGACGCGGAGACGGCTGCGCCCGCTCAACCTGGCGACGCCCAGCGACGCGTTGTCCACCAAGTCCTGATAACGGGTCGGCCCAGAAGGCCGGTGACCTTAAGTGACGTATCAGCTAGACAGACCGAACCGGTGTGAATTCAGACCCACGCCAAAGACACCTGGAGGACACATGGCAGTCAGAGTGAGTGATGCTCCCGAGGCCAAGCGGTACGAGGCCCGAATCGAGGGAGAGTCCAAGGTCGCGGGCGTCGCGCAGTACATCCGTACCACGGAACTCGTCGCGTTCGTCCACACCGAGGTTCCGCCCGAGTACGAGGGCAGGGGAGTCGGGGCAGCACTGGCCCGCACCGCCCTCGACGAGGCGCGCGCCGCGAACCTGCTGGTCCTGGCCACCTGCCCATTTATCGCGGGGTGGATCGCCAGGCACCCCGAGTATCAGGACCTGGTGTACCAGTCCTACAGCAGAGTCAGCGATTGAACAGCCGGACATGGCAGCGACGGAGGCCCGCATGAGCAGCAGAACCGAGAAGAAAGCGTATGAGGGCCAGAAGATCACCGTCACGTTCGAGGCGAGGCGTTGCTTACACGCCGCCGAGTGCGTGCGCGGCTTGCCGGAAGTCTTCGACACGGGCCAGCGCCCGTGGATTCGGCCCGACGGTGCCGAGGCCGAGCGCTTGGCCGAAGTGGTGCGGCGCTGCCCGTCGGGGGCGTTGCAGTACGAACTGGTGGACGGCGGGGCCGAAACCCCGGACTGATCCACGCAGATCATTGAAGGAACACCACCGACGCCGCGCAGCGTGCCGAGATCACCGCCTCGCCGCTGCGCGCCACCGCCGAGCAACTGGCCGGGTTGCCGCCGGCCCTGGTCATCGTCGCCGAGGCCGACGTGCTGCGTGACGAAAGCGAGGCGTATGCCGACAAATTGCGTCAAGCCGGCGTGCCCGTTACCGCGGTGCGCTACCAGGGCGTCATTCACGACTTCGTGATGCTCAACGTGCTCCGTGAAACCCGGGCGGCCGAGGCTGCGATCCGCCAGGCCGCCGAGTTCCTGTCCACCGTCCTGCTGTTGACCCGATGAAAAGGCACTGGAATGAAACCCACCATCGTCCTCGTCCACGGCGCGTTCGCCGAGTCCGCCAGCTGGAACAGCGTGATCCAGCGGCTGCACGCCGACGGCTACCCGGTCGTCGCCGCGCCCAACCCGTTGCGCAGCCTGTCCGGCGATGCCGCCGTCATCTCCAGCGTCGTGGCCACGATCGGCGGGCCGGTCGTACTCGTCGGCCACTCCTACGGTGGGGCGGTCATCTCCAACGCCGCTGTCGGCCACGACCACGTCAAGGCGCTCGTGTTCGTTGCCGCCTTCGCGCCTGAAGCCGGTGAGAGCATCGGCGAGCTGTCCGGCAAGTTCCCCGGTGGCACCCTTGGCGAGACCCTCCAGGAAGTCCCCCTGCCGGACGGAACGGTTGATCTGTACATCCAGCAGGATAAGTTCCACCACCAGTTCACCGCCGATGTTCCGCCCGAGCGAGCCGCCGTCGACGCGGCCGCCCAGCGCCCGCTCAACACCACGGCGCTTAACGAGGGCTCCGGCGAACCGGCGTGGAAGACCGTGCCGTCCTGGTTCGTGTACCCGGAGCTGGACTACAACATCCCGCTCGAGGCACACCGCTTCATGGCCGAGCGCGCCGGTGCTCGCGCGAGCGTGGAACTTCCCGGTGCGTCGCATGCGATCCCCGCCTCGGAGCCCACCGCGGTGGCCGAGATCATTCTCAAGGCGGCCACGTCGACCGGCTGGGCGGGTTAAGGCGATGCAGAACGCGATCACCGCGTCATGGCCCCGGCTGCGCGTGGCGGACTGGGCCGACACCCGCGACACGCTGCACATGTGGACCCAGATCATCGGCAAGATTCGCATGGCCTACGCGCCAGCGGTCAACCACTGGTGGCACGTCACGCTCTATCCGACCGCGCGTGGCCTGACCACGTCGCCGGTGCCGTACCGCGAGGGGGCCTTCGACATCGAGTTCGACTTCCTCGATCACCGGCTTCGCCTGCGCACCAGCGACGGCGGCTCGAGCGACATCGCCCTCGAACCAAAGCCAGTCGCGACGTTCTACGGCGAAACCCTCGAAACGCTGGCCGCGCTCGGACTCGAGCCGCAGATCCATGCGATTCCCAACGAGGTCGAGATCGCGATCCCCTTCGCTGACGACCACAAGAACAAGTCGTACGACGGAGAGGCCGCGCATCTTTTCTGGCAGCAACTATCGCAGGCCGAACGCGTCCTCGGCCGCTTCCGCTCAGAGTTCGTGGGCAAGGCAAGCCCGGTGCACTTCTTCTGGGGAGCGATGGATCTGGCCTACACGCGATTCTCCGGCCGCGTCGCCCCGGCCCACCCGGGCGGCGTGCCCAACTGCCCGCCGGCGGTGATGCAGGAGGGCTATTCGCACGAGCTGGCGAGCTTCGGCTTCTGGCCGGGCGGCGGCGAGGAAGGCGCCTTCTATGCGTACGCCTATCCGGAGCCGCCGGGCTATCCAGAGCGCACGGCCGCCTTCTACGACCAAGACCTGCGGGAGTGCGTGCTGCCCTACGAGACGGTCGCCAGCGCGCCCGATCCCGACGCCGTGCTGACCGAGTTCCTCCGCTCGACCTACGCGGCCGCCGCCGACCTGGCCAGATGGGAACGCTCCGCCCTGGAGGCGAAGGGCTAGCGTCCTGAGTCGACAGTTCCATCAGCGTGGTGGTGGAGTGCCGGATCCGACGATCCCGCTGGCCGGTGCCGATCGATCGCCGTCGCAGGGCGCAGACCGTAAGACGGCGCAGGCGTCAGCGCCGTGAGAGGCACGGATCGTGCTGGCCTGCGGAGGCAGGCTCGAACACCCCAGTTGCTGCCCGACTGGCGATCGACCGGGGCTCGGTGTGGATCTGCCGGTCACGGTTCCCACGGCACGGCCTCAGCACGCCGCCCCGTGACCGTCCACCGTCATCAGCGGCGACAGTTCAAGACTCCTCCCCACGGGAGGGGTCCCTTCCCGCTACTCCCTGAAGAAACACCTCATGAACAGCGATTCCTCCATTCCCGTGTTCCGTCCGTCGTCGCCCCAAACTCCGTCCAACAAGTCACAGCGACTGTCGCACCTGCGGCGGCTGACCCTGCTCGACCGTGAGCTCCTCCCGTGGCTCGCTGAGCACTACGTGCTGTCCACCGCCCAGATCACCCGGGCGCTGTTCCCGTCGGAGCGCTCGGCCCGGCTGCGCCTGGACACCCTGCACCGCATCGACGCCGTGCACCGGTTCGTTGACGTCACCACCGGCGACAGCCAGCACCTCTACACCCTCGGCCCGCTCGGGATGCTCGTACATCCCACCACATACACCGATCCCGACCGGCCGGACGCTCGACCGCCACGCAGCAGCATCGAGCGTACCGAACGCATCATCGGCAGCCCCCGGCTGCGGCACCTGCTCGGCGTCAACCAACTCTTCGTCGACCTGATCGCCTACACGCGCACCGACTCACGTGCCCACCTGCGACGCTGGTGGTCCGAGCAGCACGCCACCGCCGCCTACCATCTCGCCGGGATCCGCCCCGACGGCCACGGCATTTGGACCGCCGGCGGCCGGACCGTGGGGTTCTTCCTCGAACACGACAACGGCACCGAACCGCCTGCCAGCGTGCTGCGCAAGCTGCGCGCCTACGAGCGCCTCGCCGAGTACGGCCCCCGATACCCCGTCCTGCTGCGCGTGCCCCACCGCCGCCGCGAGGCCAGCCTGCTCGACGCCCTCGCCGACGTGCCCACCGCCATGCCCGTGGCCACCGGCCTGCACGACGAGCACCCTGCCGGCCCCGCCTGGACCCTCACCACCGACCCCGGCCTGCGCCGATGGCTGCACGATCTGCCGTCGGACCACGGCCCCCACACCACCGCCACCAACCCCGACCGCTACATCGACCCCGACGATCACTGATCCATTTCCAGCACGGTGATGAACTGCCGGGCTGTTTGCGCGCTGCCCTGACAGTGATCACCACGGCGAGGGTTTCGCGGCCCTGCTCGCAGGCCAGGTGCGTCATTGTGGGTGACCCCGCCGCCGAGCGGCCCAGCCCGTGATCGTCGGAATTCGGTGGCCACGCCACCGGTGGTTCCTTGTGCAGGTGACCGTCCCGGCGGCTGGCCGCGGCGTGCTGGTGGGCCCGCACAATGGACGAGTCGACCGAGAGCAGCCGGTCGATGTCCCCAGCCGCGTCCGCATCGGCCCGGACCCGGCGAGCATCCGCTCGACAGCTCGGAACTTCCACACGGTCCCGTTGAGCACCCGCCGGTCATCGATCCGCGGCCGACCACCAGTCACCGCCGACGGCAGATACCGCGACAGCGCCTCCCACTCGATGTCAGACATCTCGCAGCGACGACCCACGCGCTACACCCTCGACACCAAGATCCTTGAGTCGCTAACTAGACCGGCGGCCAGTTCCGCAGGGCCTCGCCGCCGCGGGCGAGCTGAGTTGACATCTGCCGAGATCTGTGCGTGCGGGGTCTGGTTGAGCTGTCGCAGAGGTGCGACGAGTTCTGGAAACCGCAAACGGGCAAGCAGATCGCTCACCGCCAAGACAGAACCGGTTCAGGCGCTGGCGAATTCGGACAGGTCGCCGAGGAGGTCGTCGAGGACGAGTTCCTCCTCCACCCGTACCCCGCGGCCCTGCAACGCGGCGGCGAGTTCGGGATCCCAGGCCGCATCCACGGTGCTGCCTCGCAGCGGCCGGGTCGAACCATGCACCGCGAGCGCGGCGAGGTAGTCCTCGGCCTGGTAACGCCACGGTCGCCAGGGCAGCCGGGCGTGCAGCAGGTTGGCGATCCGCAGGCCGCCCCAGTCGAAGTCGCCGTGGTAGCGCAGCCGGGCGCCGTCCGCCGTCAACGCGGTGAGCAGGCGCAGCGCGGCCGTGGTGGGTTGCCCGCCGACGCAGACCAGCGGCGGGCAGGCCGGGCCGAGTTCGTCGGCTGCGGCGGCGAGCACGGTCGGGTTCTCGCAGGCATAGATTTCTTCCGCCGCGAATCTCGGCTCGTCGCGGGTGAGCTGTCGCAGGGTGAGTACCACCGGTTCGCCGAGCGCCGTGGCTGGCCCGGCGAGGGTGTGCAGCCGGCAGCCGGGCCGGGTGGGCAGGTTGACCGCGAGCACCGTGGAGGAAAGTTCGTCGACGGTGACCCCGACCGCGTACCAGAGCATCCGGCGCTGCATGGCGGCCGACTCCGGCAGCGGCTCGCTGCCCCACCAGGTTGCCCGGATGGCCGAGCGGACCAGGGTGGCCAGCGGTCGGTCCGGGTCGAGGGCGTGCGCGTCGTCCGTCGTCCGCGCCGCCAGCCGGCTCAGCGGCTCCCCGGCGGCCGGCAACGCGCCGAGCACGGCGACCAGCGCATTGGCGAGGCGGGCCGCCGCCTCCGGCGAGCCGGACAGCCGGCGCAGCAGCGTGGTGGTACGTGGATCGGTGCACCACCCGGCCAGCTCGGTACGGGCCTCGCCGAGCGCGACGAGTGGCGCTGACGCGGCGCGCCAGGCCGCTGCCTCGGCGGCCCGAACGTCGGCGAGTACGGCGATGGTCCCGGTCAGCGCCTCGACCGCGGCGGCCAATCCGGCTGGGTGCATGCCGCTGCGCCGGACCACCTGGTCGAGCTCGTCCAGGTTGACCGTCAGGGTGCCGCCCCGGCCGGGCGGGCGGCCCAGCAGCCCTTCGATGGCCCGGCGTTCGTCCGGGCTCGGTTGGTTGAGCGAGAGTGAGCCGGTCAGCGGCTGCCCCCGGGTGAGCCGGCGGCGTAGGCGTTGCAGCAGCCGCCCGGTCTCCGGGCCGCCGAGTTGCCGCCGCAGGCGCTCCAGGTCCGTCATTCGGGTTCCCAGAGCCCCGGTGCCGCAACCTGCTGGTGATCCTGCGGCTCGGGTTCGCGCTGGTGCGGGGGACGCGGTGCGGGCTCCGGACGGGTCATCAACCGCCGTTCCCGGCCGTCCCACCGCCACGGCGTGACCAGAACGGCGTCGATGCCGTCGTGGCGGGCCAGCTGGGCGATGCCCAGGCCCGGCACCTGCGGGTAGCAGCCCCACTCCCGTTCGCTGGTCATCACCACGTCCAGGTCGAAGGTGGCGAGCAGGCCGAGGCACTTGGCCCGGGAGTCGTCGTCGACCCCCGCGAACGCCTCGTCGAGCGCGATCAGCCGAGGCGCGTGCGGGTTACCCGCCGACCCGTAGTAGGAGGAGGCGGCTGCGAACAGCGGCACGCTCGCTGCGAGCACCCGCTCGCCGCCGGAGGCCGGACCGGTCGCCGGCCGCCACTGCCCGTCCTGGTGTCGCTGGATCGCAAACTCGTGCCAGACCCGGTAGTCCAGCGCCCGGGTGAGCTGCTCGGTCCAGGTCGCCGCGTCGTCGCGCAGGCGTTCCCGGTTGATCTGCTCCTGCAGGAACGCACCGACGGCGCGCCGGTCCTCGTCGTTCCACACGTCGGTGCTCTGCCGTAGCTGCCGGGCCCGCAGTTCGGCCAGCCCGGCCGGGGCGTCCCGAGTCGGGCGCCACAACAGCCGCAGGCGCATCCCGGTGGAGGTGGGGCGGCGCTCCAACTCGGTGTTCATCCCACCGACCTGCCGCTCGGCGCCGACGATCAGCTCCTGGAGCGCCCCGGCCACCTCGTTGACCAGGTGAGTCTCCAACACCTCACGCTCGTGCGCCGAGAGCAGCCGGTGCCGTTCGTCGATCTCGTCGACCAGGGCGGCGGAGAGGTCGGCGACGCTGCGGGTGCTGCCCTGGAAGGTCACCTCGACGACCATGGTCTCCTCGTGGACCGTGGGCAGCACCTGGTGCCCGTGCCGGGAGAGGCTGTCGGTCAGCGTCTTGAGTTCGACGCTGACCTGCTGCTGCAGCCGGTCCCAGCGGCGGTCGTCGTCATCGGCGTCGGCGAGCTCCCGTTCGATGCCGCGGGCCAGGGTCACCGCTGGGGTCGCCGCCCACGGCTGCGCCAGCTCCGGCACCTCCAGCCCGGGGCAGACCAGCGCGATCAAACCCGTACCGGCGAACGCACGCAACCCGTTGACGGCGGCATCGCGGCCGGCGATCGCCTCGTCCAGCTCCGCGTGGAGGCGCTCGCGCAGCCCGTCGGCCCTACCCCGGGCGTCGCGGGCCGCGGCTTCCTGCCGGCCTGCCTCCCCGCGCTCCCGTTCGCACTCGTCGAGCTGCGTGGTCGCCTCGGCGAGACGCCGTTCCAGCTCGGCGACGGAGGCGCCGGCTGCGGCGTCGAGGGTCTCGTACTCCACCCGGGCGGCGGTCGCCGCGTCGCGGGCCCGGGCCGCGTCGGCGGCCGCCGGCTCCAGCCGCTCCAACAGCTCCGCGTGGCGGCTGGCCGTCTCGTCCCGGTAGCCGGTCGCGGTCCGTACGGCGGTCACCGCCGGCCACCAGGCCGCGAGCGCCAGCTGGTACGCGTGCAACCCGTCGCGAACCACAGCCAGCTCGTCGACGTCGTACGGCAGGTCCACGTCGGCGGCGAATTCGGCCGCCTCGGCCAGCGCGGAGGCTGCCTCGGTGTGACGCTGGCGCAGCCGCCCGTCAGCCTCCGCTCGGCGGGCGGCCGTGCCGCGGCGGGCCTCGTGGGCGCCGCGGACCAGGGCGTGTGCCTCTCGCAGGCGCTGATCGGGGGGAAGGCTGTCCGCCTCCGCGGTGATCCGGTCGCGCCGCTCGCGCAACTCGCCGCGCGCTTCGGCGATCGTGGTCAGGGTCGCCGAGAGCCGGGCGATCTCATCCCGCAGTTGCCCGATCCGGGCCCGGCGGTACGCCTCCCGGGCGCCGTCGCCGATGTGCTCCGCCGCGGGCTTGGCCCACCGCCCGGCGAGGACGCCGTTGCGGAAGGCGCCGCTCGGGTCGACCCAGGTCGTCGCCGTCGAGTCGACGCCGAGGCCGATCGCGGCGAGGACCGCCGTGACCGCCTCGTCGCTCAACGCGGCGCAGCCTGGATCGGCGCGGTCGATCGCCGGGTGGAGCACGGTGCCCAGATTCGCGGCTGCCGGCGGGCCGGGGCGCAGCACGGCGTCCCCGGTGACCGGGTCGCGCAGTGCGCCGTCCGGGTCGAGCCAGGCATCGAGCACACCGGCCGCCTCCAGCGCGGCCTCGATGCCGGCCCGCGCCCGCTGCGTCACCTCCGGCTCGAAGTCGACGACCCGCCACAGTGGAGCGCCGGGCCGGTCCCGGCGTACCTCGTCGGCCCGGGTATAGGGGGACGGCGGTGGGCGGTGCCCGCCCTCCTCGAGCTCACGAAGTTCGGCCTCGGCCTGTGCCAGCGCGGCCCCGGCCCCGCCCTCCTCGGCGTCGAGAGCGGCGTCGGCGCGGGCCAGGGTTTCGGTCGCGGCTCGGGCGGCGCGGGCCGTTTCCCGGGCCGCCGGGTTCTCCCCGGCCAGGCTGGCAACCCAGAGTTCGAGCTCGGCGAGCACCGCCTCGGGGTCGCCGACCGGAAGTTCGACCAGTCCGGCGAGGTGCTCCCGGGTCTGGTCGACCAGCCGATGCCCGGTTTCCGTCGCGGCCGTCTCGGCGTCGGCGATGCGTAGGTCGGCGGCGGCGACCTCGGCGTCGAGCCGGTCCACCTCCTCGCGGGCCCGCTCGGCCCGATCCCGCGCGGCCTCGGCGGTGCTGCGCAACCTGTCGAGGGTACGCAGCGCCGATCTCCGCGACTCGACCAGCTCCTCGGCGGCCCGGGTCGCCTCGCCGACCCCGTACGGCAGGGCCGCCACCACCCGGGCCGTGTGCCGGTCGCCGATCCGGGCCGTCCCGGCCTGCTGGGCCGCCCGGTCGCGGGTCGCCTCCTCGGACGCCTGGGCGTCCCGCAGCCGCCGGACGGCGTCCTGCGCGTCTCGGGCGGCGCGGGTCGCCTCCGCCTGCAACTCGCCGAGCCGCTGCTGCTGCTGGCCCGCAATCAGCTCCCGGTCTGCGGCAACTTCAGCCAGCCGGCGCAGGTGGTCAGCGGTCCGCGCCTCCGGGCTCTCCCGCAGCGCCTGGAGGCGGGTACCCAACTCCTGTGTCCGGGTCGCCAACTCGTCGAGGCGAGTCAGCGCCCCGGTGAGCTCGGCGTCGGCCTGCTCCCAGCCGCGCTGGGCGTCGGCGAGTTCCCGGCCGAGGTGTTCGTACCGGCTGTGCTGCTGGCGCAGGACGGTGGCGCGGCGGCGGGTCGCCACTCGGGCGTACTCCCGGTAGCGGGTCAGGAAGTCGTCTGCGGCGCGCTTGGTCTCGGCGAGCTCGCGCAGCGTCTCCCGTTCGCCTTCGAGCCCCCGGAACGCCTCGGCGACCTGAGTGATCAGGTTTTCGTCCAGCGGTGGCAGCGCGTCGCTCAGCGCCCGGGACAGGCTCTTCTCGTCCGGCCGTTTCGACAGCTGCGGCTGGCGGAGCCGGATCAGCAGCGAGACCAGTGCCTCGTAGCGGTTGCCGAGCCCGAACAGCGCCTCGTCGACGGCCCGCCGGTAGTCGACCGCCCGGTCGTAGACCATGCCGGCGGTCCCGATCGCGTCGCGCAGCCGGTCCCGGGCAAGGGCGGTGCCGGTCGGGCTGACCAGTGCCAGGTCGACGCCGATCCGTTGGCTGGTGACGAAGAACCAGTGCCGGGCGATGCCCCGACCGGCGACCGCCTTGAGGCCGCAGCCGATGGTGACGAAGTGGTCGCCGTCGCGGTCGCGGCGGCCGAACTCCAGCCAGGTGTAGCCGAGCCGTTCCGGGTGCGGATGCTTGCCGCCGAGCAGCAGGTTCCACTCCATCCGCTTGTTCGGGTCGCCGTCGGGTTCGACCCGGTACGGCGTCAGCTCCCCGTCGAGCAGAAACGGCAGGGTCAGAGCCAGCACCTTCGACTTGCCGGTGCCGTTGTTGCCGCGCAGCAGCAGGCTTCCGCCGTGGAAGTGGAACTCCTCCTGGTCGTAGTAGAAGATGTCGACCAGTCCGGCGCGCAGCGGCTGCCACCGCTGCCGGTCGGGCTGCGGCAGTGCGTCGGTCACCGGGCTGACTCCCTCGTTCGTTCGGGCGAATGTGGCCCCGGCCCCTCGGCCGGCGCGGCAGCGGCGGGCTCTCGGATGGTTGGCTCGGCCAGGGCGTACCGGGCGATCGCCGGGCGGGGTAGCACGAGCGGGTCGTCGCCCGACTCGACGGTGACCAGCTTGAGCGCGCGCAGCGCGTCGAGAGCCGTGGCGACCAGGTCCACCTCCGCGCCGGGATCGGTGGCGTGCTTGCGCCAGTACGACCGATGCTCGCGGGCCAACTCCCGGGTGTGTCGGTGCAGGTCGCTGACGCGTACTCCGTGGTCGCTGGCGGCGATCCGCTCAGCCAGCAGCAGGGTCAGGTGGCTCTGCATTCCCTCGGCCGGCATCCGCACGTCGGTGAGCTCGTCGTCGGGGTCGACCATCGCGATCCCCTCCCGTCGCACCTCGGCGACCAGCCCGGTGAACGAGGTGATCCGGGTCAGCAGTGCGTGCCGCTGGCTGGTCAGGTACGCCAGTTCCGGTTCGGTGAGTTCGTCGTAGTAGACCACTGGCTGCTCCAGCAGCAGCCGGGTCAGTCGGTGCCGCAGCGCCCGGTTGCGGGCGTCGTCGACGTCCGGTACGACCTCCAGCGTCAGCGCTGCCAGCCGATCTTTCAGGGTCGCCCCGCCGAGCATCGACGGCCCCCGGGTCGTGGCGAGCAGACCGGCGATGACGGGTCGGTCCACGTCGTAGAGGACGTCGCCGCCGGCGCCGAGGTAGGCCTCCTCGTCTCCGGCGACCCGGCGCAGCACGCCCCAGTGCAGCAGCAGGCGGACCACGGCGACCATGTCGGCCCGCCGCTCCCGGCGGTCCAGCGCGAACGTGAAACCGGTCGCGACCAGGGTCGGTTCGGCGGCCGCTGCCACCACCTCCTCGGCGAGCCGGCCCAGGGTGATCTGCCCGTCGGCGCGGTCCAGCGCGGCCAGGGCAAGGCAGGTGAGGACGTACCGCTGCCGGGAGAAGGGGGTACGCGAGCGCGGGTCCCGGGCCGGGTGGCTGCCGTCGAGGGGGTCGGCGGTCAGCTTCATCAGCCGTATCGTCTGGGCGTCGGCGAGCAGCCGCCAGCCGGTCTCCCGGTCGAACCATTCGCGCAGCTCCGCCGCGTACGCCCGGACCAGGCGGAACTCGTCGTCGGCGGTCTGCCCGGCGACCAGCAGCGGGCGGGCGAGCAGCAGCCGGGCCGCCCGGCGCTTGCGGGCCTCGGGGACATCCTCGGCGGCGCCGCGTGCCCTCACCGGTCCGCCCCGACCAGATCGACGATCTCGATGAGGTGCTCCGGTCCGGCGAGCACCCCGTCCTCGGTCACGATCCGGACTGTCGCGCCGCCGGCCACCCGACGCAGCCGTACCGCCATCGTCCCGTCGGAGGTGGTGGTCTCTGCCCCCGAGCCGTCGGGTCGGCTGGCCGCCAGGGCGTCGCCGAGCAACTGGAGGAAGAGCCGAAACTCGGCGGAGTCGAGTCGGGCCAGCTCGGAGAGGGTGACCGGGCCCGCAGTGGCCAGTGCGGCGCGGGCCCGCGCGGTCTGTTCCGCCTCGTGTCGCATCCGCTCGGCGAGCAGGCGCCGTTGCTCGGTGCGGTCGAGCACACGATTCGGCGAGCCGCGCCGCTCGTACGAGCCGGTGCGGCGCAGCCGGGGGCTGATCTGCAGCCGCGGGGCCTGAGCCCACGGGGTGGCCGCCGGGACCGGCTGCTGCTCGGTGGCGGCGAGCGTCTCGGCGGTCACGGTGAGATGCCGGGCGGGGGAGAGGCCGAACGCCGTGTGCCAGAGCCGGTGTGCCGCTTCGTCGTCGGGGACTTGGGCGAACCAGAGGGCGAGCCGGCGGAAGTCGGCGGTACGGTCGGAGCGTCCGGACCGCCGCTCGTTGATCGCCGCCACAATGCCGAGCAGCTGCCGGATCGCCCCAATCGCAGCCGTCCGCAACAGCCGCGCCTGCGACGGGCGGCTGCCGTCAGCGCTGACGAACCAGTCCCGCAGTCCAACCCAGCGCTGCCGCCATGCGTCGAGCGCCTCCCCGACGGCGGCCTCATGGCTGTGGGGGCCGCCCGCGTCCGTACCGACATCGTCCGTCACACCGGCGGCGGTCTCCGCCCGGGCGCCGGCTGCCGGATCGGCCTGCGCCGCGGTGCCGGTCGCCTCCGACTTCGGGTCGGTGCCGGTATCCTCGGGTACCTCGGTGGGGGCCGCGTCGGCGGCCTCGCGTTGGGCCACCACCAGCAGCAGCGGGTCAACGCCGGCCGCCTCGATCTGCCGGGCCAGCAGCGCGATCTCCGCGCCCCGGTTGGCCAGATCCGCGATGAACCGTTCCAGGTAGGCGATCAACTGTTCCTTGTACGCCAGGAACGCCGCGACGTTGGCGTCGGCGAAGTCGATGGCCCGGCGCAACGATGCCATGAAGGCCTGCGCGTTGTCAGCCAGGCCGGTGAACCGGTCGACGAGGCTCATCATCAGCAGGTGGGTCTTGGCCGAGTCCGGGAGTTCGCCGGCTGCGGCCGCCTCGGCGACGACCAGCAGTGCCCGAAGCTGCTCCGCGATGTCGGACAGCGCGACCGACTGCAACGCCCCGCGCCGTCCGAGCGCCGCCTCGTAGGCGGCGACCGCCTCCTCGACCGCATGCCCCTCCGGGCTGAGCTGGTAGAGATAGCGGGCCCGGTGGAAGTCCTCGACCGTGGTGACCCGGCCAGTGTCCGGGTCGGCGCGCAGGTTGCCCCAGTCGGCGAGCTGGTCCAGGGCGGCACGGACGGTCTCCAGCGACGGGCCGGCGCCGATCTCGGCGACGACATCCTCAGGGCGCAGATGCACGGTGAACCGCTGCTTGGCCCGGACGAAGACGTCGAGAACCTGTCGGTACAGGGTCGCGTGCTGTGCCTGAAGGTGGGCGAACGGCGCAGCGGTCGACCCGGTCCCGAGAGGCATGGACCTCATCATCGCATCCCGTCCGGTCGCCCGGCCGCCGCCGGAGCCCCGCGTTGTCCGGCGCCGACGGTTCGTTGACGGAGTGCGACCTGGCGGAGTCCGGCGCCGCTCAGGTGTTCGATAGCGGCGCCGCGATTCCGCTCGGCCCGTACGCCACCCGGACGTTCCGCCTCCGGTAGCGCCCGTTCGTCATGCGGTGGGGGTGCGCCGAGTCGAGCTTGGGACTTGACCGCTTCGGCTCGGCGCACCCGGCCCTTCCGGGGGTCGGCGGCCCGGCTGGGTCGGTCAGCGGACGCCCTCGAATGCGACCGCCGGATCGGTCTGCGCGGGCGTGCCCCAGACCGCCGCGTCGTACGCCGCGTCGCCGGCCAGGTGGCGGAGGAACCACTGGGTGAGCAGTCGCCGGGTGAGCTGCAACTGGGTGGCTCGGCTGATGCTTCCGCTGTCGCAGAAGAGGGAGGAGCTGTCCAGGAAGCCGCAGTGGTAGCCGCCCCGGATAGTGCGTAGCTGCTTCGCGGGTGGCTTGCTGTCGTAAATTGGCCGCTGGTGGCCGGAGATCCCGGCGATGCTGTCCCGTTCCCCGGCGACCAGCTGCACCGGGAGGGTGAGCGTCGCGGCGGCTGCCTTGGCGGACGGGTTCGTCTCGGCGGCGGCCAGGTTGGCCACCGTCACGACGCGCGGGTTGCGGGCCGCGGCGAGCAGGCTGGCGCCGCCGCCCATGGAGTGACCGGACAGGCCGAGCCGGTCGGTGTCGACGCGCCCGGCGAACCGTGACCCGGCGGTTGTGTCCTGCGCGACCGTCCAGGCGAGCGCGGCGTTCAGGTCGTCGGCGAAGGCGCTGTGGTTCGGGGACAAGCCGCCGTGCGAGCCGGGCGCGACGACGATGAAGCCCCACGTGGCGAGGTGGCCGAGGGTCGAGTGGTAGCGCGAGATCCCCTGCAGGAAGCCGTGCCCGAAGGCGATGGCCGGGAACCGGCCCGCCGCGACGGGCTGGCCGTTGCCGGGGGTGGTGGCGGGATAGTAGACCCGGGCGGAAAAGGATCGGCCGGCCGCGCTGACGGTGGTGTCGACGTAGCCGGCGGCGTACGCACCCGCGCTGCCCGGATCGGGGACAACGCTGCCCGCGCTGGCTCCGAGCGGGGCGGGCAGCGCCAGGGCGAGAACCGTCGCGCCGGCGACGGTGAGCCGTCTCCACATGGCTTCCTCCTATCGATGCATCGACGTGAATAGAGGAGAGCATCGAGTGGCAACGGCGCGCGCAGTCCGAATGAGCAATACCGACGGTGTTATGACCGCGTTGCCCGCGTGAGCCACCAGGCCGGCGGCGGCACCCGCGTGATTCGGGGTCCCACACCGTCCGCCGGCACGAGCATCGCCTCGGCCCCCGAGTCGCGCAGGATGTGCTCACGCTCTCTGGGTCCGGCATCGGGCGGCACCGGTACGACCGCCGCCCCGGCCAGCAGCGCGCCGACGACACCGACCACCGTGCGGTTCGCGCCGAGGGCCCCGCGGTGGCGCCGGCGCCTGTGGCGCACAGTGCCGGACGTTCGACCGTAGTCGGGCGTGCGGGAGCAGTTCACCCCTACCGGCGACGCCACCTCCGTCGTCGGGCACACAACAGCCTGATGGGTCTGCTGGTGGGTGCGGGGCATGGCTGCCTCCAGGCCGGCGGTTGAGGGGACGGAGCGTAGCCGGTATTGAGCGGCGATTATCGGAATTGGAGCGGCGTCTGTTGACCGGGCTGTCGGGAATCTAGCTGCTGTGAAGGCCGCCGGCCCGATCAGTCGCTCAGAATCTCGCTCTTAGATCCCTGATATTTCGTTTGCTCGGCACTTGTTGAGCAACTGTCATCGATCCGCGCGGCGACCGCTACGGCAATCGCCCAGCGTGATTTATCGAGCAGCGACATGACGAAAGGAGGGTGTCCCGTGACGACGCCAGCACCAGGCGGTTGCCGGCTGTCGCTCGTCGAGGTGCGGATCACCGAGTGTGACCTGGCATGCGTGCCGCAGGTGGAGGCGCTGTGCGGCCAACTCCTGGCACTGCGGCCGGCACGTCTCGTCATCGACTTGTCCGAGTGTCGACACATCGACGCTGCCGCCGTCGGACACCTGATCGACCTGAACCGGCGGCTGCGTCAGCACGGTGGGCGGCTCATCGTGTCAGATCCGGCCCCGCGCGTCCACCGCGTGCTACGGCTACTGCGCGTCGACCAGGACCTGTCAATCGTCTTGGAACGCTCGTGGCCAGGCGCCTCGTCCGGTCCTCGGGCGGCGGTGGAACTCGGCGGCGGTCCGGTCACTTGACCCGTTGCGTTGTCAACCCTCACAGCAGCGACCGCCACACCCGAGCGGTGATCAACCTGTCCGGCCGGCTCGATCCGCCAAGCCGGCGCGCAGCAGGCGTCCGGCGGTGCGGGAGCCGCGGACGGCGAGAGTGCCCGGCCCCGGTTTGGCCGCGGCTTCCGGTGGCGGTCGGGCACGGCGGCCTCAGCGGGTGGCGGCGGTCGGTGTGACGGTGGTCTGCCGGGTGTCGCCGTCGCGCAGGTAGGTCACGGACACGCGCTGGCCGGGCTCGACCGACCGTAGCGCGCCGAGGAACTCCTCCAGCGTGTCGGTGCGCTCACCGGTCACCTGCGTGACGATGTCCCCCGGGCGCAGGCCGGCCACGGCCGACGGACCGTTCCCGTCGACGTCCCGAACCAGGACCCCCCGGTCGGTGCCGGCATTCAGCGACCTGGCGATCTGCGGGGTCAGCCGGGCCACCGCCACCCCGAGGTACGGCTGGGTGACCCGGCCGTCGTCGAGCAGGTCGTCGGCGATGTCCAGGGCGGTGGCGGCGGGGATCGCGAACCCGATGGACACCGCGCCGGTCTGCGGCGGGAGGTACGCGTCGTTGATGCCGATCACCCGCCCGGAGTAGTCGGCGAGCGCGCCGCCCGAGTTGCCGGGCGAGATGGCCGCATCGGTCTGGATCAGGTCGACAAGGGCGTTGCCCTGGCTCGCCGAACCGGGGATCTCCCGGCCGACGCCGGAAACGATGCCCGCGGTGACACTGTTGAGGAAGCCCAGCGGGCTGCCGAGGGCGACCACCGGCTCGCCGGGCGGGGGCAGCTCGGTGCGGAACGGGGCGGGCGGCAGGTCGGCGCGCTCGGCGCGGAGCACGGCGAGGTCGGTGACGGCGTCGGCGGCGACCACCCGGGCCGGTACGCGCGTGCCGTCGGCGAGGGCGACCTCCACGCTCTCCCGATCACCCACGACGTGCTCGTTGGTGAGGATCAGCCCGCCGTCCCGGAACACCACCCCGGAGCCGAGGCCCTGCCCGACCCGAACGGTGACGACGGAGGGCTGCAACCGTGCGACGATCCGCGGCAGGTCGACGCTGGCCGGTGCCGGCGCGGCCGTCGCCCCGGCGGTCGGTGCCGCCGTCGCCGTGTCACCGTCGTCGGCGGTGCAGCCGGCGGTGGAGACCAGCATCGCTCCGCTGCCCAGCAGTGCCACCCAGCGCGATCGGCGCGTCACGGCTCCATCCTCCTCCGCGGTCGTTCGGCGGCGCAGGCCTGCGCCCTGGCTGGCCCGCTACCCGAACCCCCCGCCGGCAAACCTCGGACCGCCGCCCATCGCCGGACCGTCACAGGGGTGGGCGGGAATCGTCATCCGTTCGTCACGGCCGAGCTGAGCGCCGAGGCGCACACCCCTGGCCTGGCGCACACCCGAGTGCACGACGTCAGCAATCGGCTCCGCCGGCTGGAAGCCTGAACCTGGCCTCGCCGGCCGCGCGCCTGACCCTCCCGCCGGCGAGGGCCGGGGCGGTGGTGTGCCGGTTCGGTCCGGCACACCACCGTGCCCGCCGCTAGAAGCGGTAGAAGGGGTAGGTCGGGTAGACGTAGCCGGCTCCCCAGTACGGCGGGTATCCGTAGTAGTCGTAGAGGGATTGGTAGTAGTCGGATTCGTCGACGAGGTCGGGGTCGTACCGGGGTGCGTCGGACACCCGGTCCCGGGGTTCGCTCACGCACACCACGTCGTCGGAGATGCTGGTGACGGCGTCGACCGGAAGGTACGACGGGGTGGCGCCCAGGCCGAGGATGCCGCCGTGCTCCACCCGCAGCATCCGTACCTTGTGCCGTTCGCTGTCGACGAGCAGGTCGTCGACCTTGCCCAGGTCGTTTCCGTTCCGGTCGCGGACCTTGCGGCCCCGGATGTCCTCGGCGGGGTCGACGAGGACCTGGTCGCTGTCGCCGAGCTTGGTCAGCGACAGGGAACTCTGGCGGGTCATCGGGGTCTCCCTTCTGTCGTTGTCGGTCGTCGCACAGGACGTTCCGCAGCCACTACCGGGGCGGTGCGGCGGATAAACGGCACCGGTCAGGCCAGGTGGGCTGGTGCCCGTCGGGCGACGCCGGGCCAGTGGGTCACGAATCCGGCCTTGTCGAACGAGATGGTGGCGTTGCCGGTGTCGGACTCGACGCGCATGCCGCCGTCGGGCAGCGGATGCCGCTGGCTGTCGACGACGACGACGGCCAGTGACGGCGGTACGACCAGGCCGACCCGGGTGCGCGTCGGTTCCGACCCGTTCCGGTGTCGCCCTGGCAGTGTGGCGAACAGCGGTGCGCGGGCGATGGCGATCTCACCGACGGCGTCGAGGCGGTTGGTGTCATCGATGCCGGCGATTGGGGCCACTGGACGTCCGGCGCGGCGCAGCGCGGCGTCGAGGTCGCCGCTCTCGTACGTGTCGACCCGCCACTGTTCCGCGTCGCGTCGCAGGCGTACGCGGCGGCGCCAGCCGGCGCCCTCGGTGGTCACCGACAGCGTGGTGCACCGGCCGTCCGGCTCCCGGCGCAGGCGGTAGTGCAGGCAGTACGGCAGGACTCCGCCGATGAGCGCGACGCCGTCGGCGGCGGTGAGCTGCTGGTCGACGACGGCGAAGTCGGTGCCGACGACGTCGAGGCGTTGCCACAGCAGCGCACGGTCCAGGGCCGGATCGAGCAGGGCAGCGGCTTCCTCCGCGGCGGTTTCCCGGTTGGCGGTGAGGCTGAACATGATCGTCTCCCTTCCTCGGTCGGCGGCTGGCTCTACCCGTCCCGGCCGGCCCCGACGCAGGGCCGTCCCCCCGGTTTCCGGACCACCGCGGGCGTCGGTGGTAGCGCCGAACCGGTCCGATACCGACGGAAGGGAGCCGACCGACGATGCCCGTGGGTCCCAAGCGGCGCGTTGTCCGACCGGCCCTCCCGTCACCTCGCCGGGTGGACGTTCGACGCTGGGCCGGTCGGCGTTGCACAGGTCGGTGACAAGTCGTTGACGATCCTTCAAAGGCGGTTTTCCGGGCGACGTCGAGGAGATTGCTGACCGTGAGGCGCCGGACGGCAGGTCCACCATCCGGTGCCGAGGTGGCGGGGCGTGATCGGTGTGGAGCCCGTGCCAGCGGCGCTGGCGCCGTCCGTTGAGCACCATCCGCGCCTCGCGGCGGCAGGGCCGACGGCCCGCCCACTCGACGACCACGGGAGCGACATGTATTCGATCGATGCTGTCCGGGACACCCACACCGGTGTTGTCGGGGCCGAGCGCCGGGAGCAGGCGACCGTCGCGGCGATCCGCCGGCTGCGCGACCCACGGTGCTCCGGTGGCGAGCGTGACCGCCTGCGGCAGGACGTGGTGCGCTGGAACCTGCCGCTGGCCCGGCGGTTGGCCCGGCGCTACCAGCACCGGGGCGAGGGCCTCGACGACCTGCAGCAGGTTGCGGCGCTCGCGCTCGTCAAGGCGGTGGACGGGTACGACCCGGGCCGGGGCCCCAGCTTCACCGGCTACGCCACCCCCACCGTGCTCGGCGAGTTGAAACGGCACTTCCGGGACCGGGTGTGGAGCGTGCACGTGCCGCGGCGGCTGCAGGAGCGGTGCCTGGAGGTCACCCGGGCCCGCGATGACCTGACGCAGCGCCTGCACCGGCGGCCGTCGGCAGGGGAGCTCGCCGCCGCCCTCGGTGTCAGCGCGGCCGACGTCCGCGCCACCGAGGGCAGCATGTCGGCGTACCGGGCGGACTCGCTGAACCGGCCGGCGAGGCCCGACGACGACAGCTGCGAACAGCAGGACCTGCTCGGCGCGCGGGACGAGGCCTTGGAAGCGGTGTGCGACCGGGTGACGCTGCGGGCCGCCGTCGAGCGACTGGCGCCCCGGGCCCGGCACGCCGTGCATGAGTACTTCTACCGCAACCGTACGCAGGCTCAGATCGCCGCCGACCTCGGCACCTCGCAGATGACAGTGTCGCGGGTGCTCACGCAGGCCCTCGCCCAGTTGCGGGCGACGCTGTCCGAACGGACCTCGGAACCGCGGCCCGCCGTCGACGGCCACGGGGACCTGCGCGTGCGCACGTACGAGGCCGGTCGGGGTTGTGCGGTGGTGGCGGTCGCGGACGTCGTGGACGCAGCCGCGGCGGCCCGCCTCCGACAGTTGCTCATGGACCTGGCGCTCGCCCGACGGCCGCGCATGCTCGTCGTCGACCTGCGTCACGCCGGGCACCTGCCGATGGCAGCCGCCCGGACCCTGCTCGACGCCCGCCGCGCCTGCGGGCACGTGGGATCCCGCTTCTGCCTGGTCAACGTCGGCCCGGAGGCATACCACGCGCTGCACCGCACCGGGCTCGACCGGTTGCTGGACGTCCGCCCGGCGGCGGGCGTGGCGGCCGCCGGGCGTACCCCTGCTCCGCCGACCACAGCCGGCGGACCTATGACGACCGCCCGTCCCGCCGATGCGACCGCAACTGTCCCGCTGCCCGGACCGCCGGACCGGACAAGGTACCGCCGCCGGTTCAGCAGCGGTGCCGCCGTCGGGACCCGGGCCTGGCGGGGAGTGTGGATGGACCGGACACAGTGTCCGTCACGACTCGCCACCAGCTGCCCGGCGGAGCGTCACCTCCCGGGTGGCGGAGGCGATGGGAATGCCGGCCTCCCCAAGGCGGTGGAGGATCGTGCGGGTCACCGCGTCCTTGACGGCACGCGCGCCCAGCGACGACGACGCCCGCTGCGCCGAGGGGGAACCGGATCATTCCGTTCGTGGGCGCTGGTTCGCGACGAGGGTCAGTATGGCGGCATGCGTCTGCTCGTCTGCAGCCACAACCAGACCGCCCAGACCGGTGTGCATCGGCTGGCCGTCGATCCCGGTGACCACACAACCGGCTGCCTGGCAGAGGGCGATTCCCGCCGCGAAATGAACGCTGTCGGACAGGTGACCATCGGTGACGTAGGCGGCGCGGCGGCCAGCGGCGACCCAAGCCACGGCCAGCGTGGTGGAGACGACGCGAGGGCGGAACTGCTCGATGAATCCTTCGTCGGCGAGCATCCGGGCGGCCGAGAAGACCCCCTTGTTGGGAAACGGTGGGTCGAGATTGACGTCGACCAGTCTCGACTCGGCCGACGGGGCGAGTCGCTGGTCCGAACCGCCGCGACGCACGTATGCAGCGGCACCGTCAGTCCAGAACACCTCGTTCGTGAACGGGTCCGCGGCGGCGGCCACCGTGTTTTGCCCACCGGCTCGCAGCGCCACATTCACCGAGGTCAGCATGTTACGCACGGCATAGTTCAACGTTCCGCACAACGGGTCGACCAGCCACGTGCGATCGTTGTCGCCGTTGCCCGTGCGCCCGCTCTCCTCACCCAGCACGAGATCGTCCGGGCGCGCGGTACGCAACACGTCGATGATGGCTCTTTCGGCCTCGATGTCGGCCGTGGTGGCGAAGTCACCTGCGGACTTCTGCAAGCGTGTCAGCGATGATCCGTAGTGCGAGCGGACGACCGCAGCCCCGGCTTCCGCCGCTTCGATGACCAGGTCCTGGTCGGTGATCGACATGCAGGGACCATAGATGTCCACCGCACCTCGAACGCGCGTGGCCTCGCCACGGCCAGCGAGCATCGGTCAAGTACCCGGATCTGCCGCGCGTTAGGCAGCGTGACGCCGAGCTGGCCTGGCTGCCGGTCGGACGGACGTCGCATGGAAAAGATCCGCACCGGTGAATGGGTGATCATCGGCGCGCGAGAGCACGAGACCGCATGGTCCGTGGGCTACCAGTCACGCGCCTTCATCGAGTCAAGGGACATACCCGATTCGTTGGTAGGCAACGGACCTGTGGTCGTACCCAAGTCCGGCGCGGAGCCATGGCTGGCCTGGTCCGGTCGGCCGGTGGAAGAACAGATCGCCGAGGGGCGGCCCACCCTCGGCTGAACGCACTGGCATCCCGCTGATCGTGCGCCGGTGCCGGGCTACAACCCCAGCAGAAGCACCTGGGCCAGAGCGCAGTCGCATGAGCTCGCAGCGTCCTCGTCGCTCAACCGTTCCCTGCGGCTTTGAGCAGCGATTCCGTCTCAGGGTGGCCACTTCGGACGGCCCATTCGAGGGGCGACAGCCCGCTGCCGTGGTCCTCGCGGAGGTTCGGATCTGCGCCCCTTGTCAGGAGTTCGCGGACGACATCGGCATGTCCCCACGCTGCGGCTCCAGTCAACGGTGTTCCCTCCTCGCCGCGCCCGCTCTCGACGTTCGGGTCCGCACCGGCGTCCAGGAGGATCCGCACCGCCGCACGCTTGTCCTGCAGCGCGGCCAGGTAGAGAGGCGTGGTGCCGTCACGGTCTGCCGCGTTCGGGTCTGCCCCCGCGCGCAACAGCGCAAGCACGGCCGGAAGATCGTCACGTAGCAGCGACGCCATCAGGCGGGCGGTGAGCTTCTTGCGCTGTCGGACGTTCACCAGCATCGGAACAGGCGGTCCGGTGTGGCGTCGTCCCCTCAGTCAGCGGGGGGCTCGTACGAGAAGTCGACCTCGAAGGCGCCGTCACGCTGGACAGCCATGGTGAACCCGTACCACGGGTCGCCGCCGTCGTCGATCATCACCTGCCGCAGGTCGATGAGCAGGTCGGTAATCTCGTCGACGGCCTCGTCGGGGTTGTCGTCCCAGGAGAAGTAGAACGCTTTCCCGTCGGGGCCCCGAAGTTCCAGGGACGCGTTGGCGTAGTCGACGTCGGTTTCGCCGTTGGCGATGATGGTTTCCGCGTTGTCGGGCAGGACCGACAGCAGGATCTGCCCGATGCGGGTGATGATGTCGCTGTCACGACCGTCAGGCACGACGGCACCTCTCATGGATTTCGGAATCGGTGGGTGCGTTTGGGGCCGTTGTCGATCTGTTCGGTGATGGTGAACGCGGTCGGCCGGGTTGATGCTGAGTTCGGATCGTAGTGCACCCGGCCCTCGACCCGGACGGTCTGGGAGCCGGCGCCGGGGGTGGGGTGGTCCGGGTCCAGGGCCCGCGCCCACCTGTTCTCCATCCGTTTCCAGGCGGACAGGTTGAGGTTGGAGTCCATCGCCACGAGGTTGATGCGTTCGCCGGGACCGCGGAAGATGTGGGCGAACAGGTGGCCGCCCTGGTCGGTCGACTTGCGGAACGGCCTGCCGGCGACGCGCTGCTGGTAGGCGTTGCGGTGTCCGTCCACCGCCTGGAGACGTCCGCTGAAGTGGGTGACCCGGCCCTTGGAGTCGGTCTTGTAGGTGTAGCCGGTGGTGCGTTCCACGTAGGTCGTGTTGGGTTGGAGTTTGCGCCGGTTCACCGTGCGGTTCCACGCTCCGGGCTGACCGGCGTTGAAGTCGATCCGGGCGCGGGTGCGTGGGGCGGGGATGACTCGTCCGGCAGCGCCGATCGGTCCGCGGGCGTTCGGTGCGCCGCCCGGGGTCGCACGCCGTCCGCTGCCTCGCCCGCCTCGGCCTCTAGCCATTGAGCACCGCTTCGACGGCCATGGCGATGAGCTGATCGAGGATCAGCGAGGTGATCATCTTGAAGACCGGGATTTCGAGGAGCGAGGCACCGAACGTCACGGCGGCGGTCGCGATGGCCTGGGCGATCTGCACGGCAAGGATCGCCAACTGCACGATCACCTGGATCTTGAGGGCGAGGACGACGCCGGCGCAGACCATGATCCCCGCCCCGACGAGGGAGGCGCCGGGGATGCCCTGGGCAAGCGCGTTCGCCGGGCTGTCGGCGCCGTTCCACCACGCCTGGAAAGCCTGGGCCGCCTCGCCCTGGTTGTTCGCAAAGTAGGTGGAGGCTGAGGCGAGGGCCGCGGCTCCCGCGGCTTCCATCTTCGGCGCGAACTCCACCCACAACTGCCCGAGCTGGAACAACCGCTCCTCGTCCGAGGTGGGCCAGTCGTAGCCGAGCATGCCCAGGATGGACACCAGTTCACCCGGTAGCTGCAGTCCCATGCCGGTCAGCCGAGGCTCTCGCCGAGCGCGTTCAACGCGGCGAAGGCGTCCGCCTCGACCCGTTCGTAGGCTTCCGCCACGCCGACCAGGTCGTCGCCGGCGGCGGCCAGCTCGTCGGCGACGGTGTGCCAGCAGTCGAGCGCCCACTGCGCGACGGCGACGTAGGCGGTGCCGATGTAGGTGCCGATGGTGTCGTCGCCCCAGGCGCCGTCGTAGGCGGCGGTGGCGGCCTCGAACGCCGCCAACTGCTCCAGGAAATCCTCGCCGCTGGTGGCGAGGTTGTTGCCGGCGGTGAGGATCGCCTCCGGTTGCACGTCGAAGCCTGGCACCGTTCCCCCGATCGAGTGACGGACTGTGGCGGCACGGATCCTATCGGCAGACGCCAACCCGCGGGTTACGCGGACGGTCCCGGGTCCGTCGGGTGCGGGCCGCGGACGGTGTGGCATGTTCGTACGCTCAGGGGCGGCCGAGGGGACAGGGGAGCGGGGTATGCGTCCGAGCAGTGAGGGTTTCGCCGAGATGCTGGACCAGGTGGTCGCCGCCGCCGGCAGGGTGCAGGAAGCAGCCACCGGCGGCGCGGAGCCGGTGCGCACGAGCGCGGCGAACGGCTGGGTCGAGGCCGAGTTGGGCGCGGATGGACGGCTCGCCGCGCTGACGCTCGATCCGGGGTTGAAGGGGCTGCCGATGGAGCGGGTAGCCGCCGCGATCGTCGAGGCGGTCAACGCGGCCCTGGACGAGCAGCAGGCCCAACGCGGCCATGGTGGGCCGGCAGTGGACCTGTCCGAGATGATGGCGCAACTGAAGCAGGTCCAGGAGGCCGCGGTCCCGCAGCTGCGCTCGTTCGTGGACGCGCTGACCCGCGCCCAGCAGGACGCCGCCGCCCGCGCCACGCGACGGTAACCGCGCGGCGGGTCCGCTGGCGCGGTGATGCTCACCAGCCCGAACGGTCCTTGTTCGACCATCGGCGCGCCGGCATGATGGGCAGGGACGGATGGAGTTGCGGTGAGCCAATCCCACGCCATTGCCGCCCCGAGCGCCGCCCCGCCCGCGGTGAAGACCGTTCCGACCACCGAGCAACGCCCGTCCGCGTCGCCGCGGCCGGCAGCCGGATCCGAGTTCGGCCGGGTGGCGTTGGAGCGGGCGTTCGCCGACCCGGTCCGGCCCGTCCACGGCGCGGTCCGTGCATCCGTCGAGGCCGCAACCGGCGTGTCGCTGGCCGGCGTACGGGTGCACACCGGCCCGCACGTGCGGACGGCGGCCCGGGCCGGCCGCGCCGCCGCGTTCACCGCCGGGCGGGACATCGGGATCGCGGTCGGGCCGGGGCAGGAGCTCCCCGAAGCGTTGCTCACCCATGAGCTGATCCACGCCGCCCAGCAGTCCGGCGACGGGGATGCCGCACCCGACGACGCGGAGGCGCAGGCGCACCACGGCGCGCACGACCTCGACGCGCTCGGGCCGCTGCGCACCACCGGCACGTGGTACGTCGCGTTCGCCCCCGAGGACTGGCTGCAGACGACCCCGGATGTCCGGCACTACGGGTTCACCGAGCTGGTGGACGAGCTGCGCGCCGTCGACGAATGGCTCAACCGGCAGATCGTGGGCTCGCAGGAGACCGACCGGATGATGGAGGCCAAGGAGGCCCTGCAGGCGGAGCTCGCCCGCCGGCAGGCCGCCATCCGGGCCGCCGACCGGCCGCCACCGCGACGCCGTGGCCGCGGCCGGGCGGGGCAGGCGCCCGCCCAGCCGGAGCTGCCCGAGCAGACCGAGATGCCGCGCATCCTGCGGGAGCGGAACAGCAGACAGCTCACCGACCCGGACGAGATACGGGCCGAGGTGGACTTGATCACCGCCTGGTTGCAGCGTCCGGACCTGAGCCGGGACACCCGGTGGATCCTGCGGCAGGAGCTCGCGGCGCTGGAGCCCGGCCTCGGCGCGGAACTCGGCCGGGCGAGCGCGCAGCGGCAGCAGCAGCGACTGGCCCGCGCCCTGTCCCCGGCGGCGGGTGCCGACCGGTCCGGCGTGCTCGCGAACATCCGGCTGATCGAGTCGATCCGGCCCTACCAGGAGCAGCCGGGTATGGCGTACGTCATGCACGACGGCGAGCTGCTCGTCTTCCCGCAGGAACTCGCCGACCGGGTGCGGGCCGAGGTCACCGCCGCGCTGCAGGAGGCGGCGCGCCGGGCGCGGGACGTGAACGACAGCACCGAGTACCGCATGCGCGAGCACATGCGACTGAACTACGAGGACCAGTACGTCGTCGGCTTCTTCGTCAGCGTCGTCAGCGGCGAGGAGCCGGTCGACGTCCAGCGGCGCATGCTCGACCCGATGGCGGACTCCAACATCGCGCTCAGCCGCTTCCGTAACGCCCAGCAACGCGGCTCGCTGACCGAGATGGCGGACGCCGTCTTCACCGCCGTGGAGAAGGCCGACCAGGCGCAGACCATCGTGCTCGACGGCATCGACCGGGCGGTCGCGGCGGCCGGTTCGATCGTCACCGGCCTGACCATCACCCGGAACCTCGCGTTCGCGGTGGCGCTGTCCATCGGCGCGATCCTCGCCGCCCCGGTGGTCGCGGCCGGCGTCGCCGGGACCGGCGCGACCGGCCTGCTGGCCACCGGCATGACCGCGGTCGGCACCGGGGCGGTCGTCGGCGGTGAGGGCTTCCTGCTCGGGTTCGCCGGTGGGGCGGGCGGTGAGCTGGTCGCCGGCCACGGTGGCGAGGCGGCGCTGCGGACCGGCCTGAGCGAGGGGCGACGGGTCGGCGGGGAGGGCTTCGCGATCGGCGTCGGCGGCGGGGCGAGCCTGGGGCTGGCCGGCAACCTCGGCATGGGCGCGACCGGGCTGAGTCGCGGCGGGCAGCTGTGGCGCGGTGCGCTCGCCGGTGGCGGCGGCAACGCGATCGGGTCGATGACCGGCGCCGCGCTCAGCGACGTCCCGGAGGGCGAGAGCCGGGCGAGTTTCGTGCTGCGCTCCGGGGCGTGGGGCGCCGGGCTCGGCATGTTCGGCGGTGCGGCCGGGACCGGCTCCCGGTGGCTCAGCTCACCCGGAGCGCGGTTCGGCGTCGGCGTGGGGCTGCCCAGCCTGGCCGGCGCCGGCGGGACGTACCTCCAGTCGGGGGGCGACTGGAGCCAGACGTTGCAGGCCGGCGCGTTGGGGCTCACCGTCGGCGGGCTGGCCGGCCGCCAGCCCACCACGGTCACCCCGACCCAGCAGCGCGCCTTCCAGCTCGGCCGGCAGTTCATGGGCGGCGTGCGGGCGTACGCGGGCGCGGCCATGATCGGGTTGGGCAACGTCGGGCCGTCGCTGCGGGTGGGGGAGTCCTCCGCCTCGACCACTATCGTTGTGCGCGACAGCGACGGCGGCTTCGTCCAGCAGGGCCGGGCGGCGGTGCAGCAGCAGGCAACCGTCCAGCAGCAGGCGCCGGCAGCGGTGCAGCAGCAGGCGCCGGCGCCGGTCCAGCAGCAGGCGCCGGCGCAGCAACCGCAGCAGGCGCTGACCATCCGGGTCTCCACCGGCGCGTTCGTTCCCAACCCGGCCCGCCAGGTCGTCGACCCGTTCTCCGGCGAGGTGCTCGGGCAGCGGTCCGCGTCGGCGCAGACGGCCCGGTCGCTGATCACCGGCATCCGGGCCGACGAGGGCGAGGCGGCGGCCTGGCGGGCGGCACTGGCCCGCGGCGAGATCGGGTTGCAGGGACCGACCGGCTCGAACGTGCCCGGCGGCGACTTCTACACCGCCCAGATCGACGCCAACGGTCAGGTGACTCTCATCGCGACCGACGTGAAGCTGTCCACCGTGGGCAGCTTCCCGACGCCGGCCACCACCCTCAAGCCCACCTGGCGGGCCGAGTTGCAGGCCGCCATCGCACCGGGCCGGCTGAACCTCGGCGACCCCGCGCTGGAGAACGCGATCCGGGCCGCGTTCGCCGCCGGCCGGATCCGGATCCGCCAGCTCAACGCCGACTACTCACCCACCGGCGGGGGCACGATCACCCCCGCCAACGGCTGGTGAGCCCGAACGACCCCGGACACATCAGAAGGCGCCGACCTCGTCGGCGCCTTCTCATCCGTGCCGTCCAGCCATACGGGGTGTCGAACCCCTCATCCGCTACACAAGGTCTCGGCTGTCCCTACCGCGGGTTGGCGCATGCCTGGACCTACGAGGATATTCCCCGCCGTCATGGCAAGCAACGGTCCAGCAGGAACGAGCCCGACTCGACGCGTACCCCGACGCCCAGCGGGTTGAGCACGTCACTGACGTAACGCAACGACACCCTCTGCGCAGCCCCCTCGTCGCGCAGCACCACGCCGGCCCGGAACGGGCCGGACGCGTCGAGGCCGCGTAGTTGCAGGAACGCGCCGAGCTGGCCGGTCACCCGCACCGCGTCGACCGGCGTGCCGTCGGTCTGGTCGCCCGTACGGTGCAACCGCGCGTGGTTGTCCAGCATGGTCAGGCTGCTGAAGCTGCCCACGTAGAAGGCGTGCCGCTGGCGGCCCCAGAAGAACGGCACCGCGCAGGACACCGTGTTGTTGCTGATCACCACCTGGCCGAGCACCCGCCGGCCCCCGCCGGCCGCCCGCAGTGCCACATGGACGCCCTGCAGCGCCCCGGTCACCTCGTTGCCCTCGACCCGGACCAGGTTCGCCCGGTCGCCGGCCACCACGATGCCCTGCCCGACGGCCCGGGTGTCCTTCAGCGCCGCCGCGAGGAACCGGCCGCTGACCGAGCCGACCGCCGCCTGGTGCGGTTCGGTGGCGCTGGCCGTGACGAACCGCGCCAGCCCCTGGTGCAGCGAGGCACGGGACTTCAGCCGCCGGGTCGAGGTGGCCTTCGCCCAGTCGGCGGCCACCCGGCGCAGCGCGGCCGGGCCGCCCATCCGTACCGTGCGCCCGTCGGCCAGCTCGACCGCCGCGCCGCCGCCGGCCGCCGGGTCGGCGGCCAGGTGGCCGGCGACGAACCGGCCCAGCTCGCGGGCCACCAGGCGGGTCATCAGCGTGGTCGCCTTGCCGGCCGACAGCACGACGGTGTTGTCCACGACCGTGCTCTCGGTCGCCGACGCGACGATGACGCCCGCCTGGTGGTCACCGATCTCCAGCCGGTTGCCACGCACCTCCACCGCGCCGGGACGCCTGCCGTCCGGGTCGGGCGCCGCGTAGATGCCCGACTGCGCACGCCCGGACGAGTCCGGGCACCACACCTCGCAGTCGCGCACCCGCACCCCGTCGCAGCCCAGGAACGTCAACGCGCCCAGCAGGTGCTCCTCACCGGGCGGGGTGTCGGGGGCCCGGCCGGACTCCACCCGCAGGCGGGTGACCTCGATGTCCGGGCAGCGGGTCGCGACCAGCACCGCCTCGTGCTTCTCGCCGACCAGCACCGTGGCCGGTCCGATCCCGGTGATCACCACCCGCTGTTTGCCCGTGACGGTCAGCGGGGCACCGACCCGGAACGTGCCGGCGGCGAGGCACAGCTCGCCGCCGGTGGCGGGCAACGCGTCCAGGGCGGCCTGCAGGTCGTCACCCGGGAACGCGGTCACCGTGCAGGTCCCGCCGCGCAGGTCGGTCAGCGGCGGGAAGGTCGGCCGGCAGTCCGTGAGCACGGTCTTGTTCGTCAGGTCCACCACGGCCAGCGGCGCAGCGGTGTGCACGACGCCGTCGGGCGGGGCGTCGGTCAGCGTCTCCACCGCGTCGGCGGCGCTGCCGCGGACCCGCACCCCCCACCAGTCGCCGACCTGGTAGCCGCCGGCGCGGGCGGTGAACGCGATGCCGACGTCGGCCCCGCCGAGGGTCAGCGGGACCGCGGTGGCCGCGCCGACGACCTGCCCGTCCCAGCGCCGCAGGCAGGTACCCGGCGGGTCGCCCGCCAGCGGGCTGGCCGTACCGAGGGTGACCGTGTCGCCGCCGGCCGACGGCGCCACCGCCGCCACGGTGAACAGCGCGCCGTGGTCGCGCCGGTCGGCCCGGCGCGCCAGCGTCGACACCTCGACCAGGTCGCCGGGGGCGAACGTCACCGCGGGCGACGGGGCGAGGGTCACCGTCGTGCCGGCCACCGTCGCCGCCACCGCGTCGCTGCCGTTCGCGTACGACCAGGCGAACCGGGCCGTCTTCTCCGTGCCCGCGTCGAGCACCTCGATGCGCAGCAGCCCGTCGGGCAGCTTGCTGCGCGGGTCGTCCGGAGGCGCGCACGGGTCCGGTGACACCGGCGCGGCGGTCCGCGAGACGTCCAGCCGGCCGGTCGACACCGGTACGGGCAGGCCGGCGCCCGAGCAGGTGGGGGACGTCGCGGGGACGGCCCGTACCCGCCAGCCCACCCGGGTGCGGGTGGTGGTGTCGACGCCGGCGAGGGCCGGGTCGAGCAGGCTCGGGTCCTCCGCCGCCTGCACCTCCTCGACGAACGCGTCGAGGTAGACGTTCACCAGGCCGGACGCGGGCAGCGCGGCGACCTCCGGCTGTGCCGCGTACCCCAGGTCGGCGGGGTTGCGGGCGAGCAGCCCGCCGATCCACATCGTCCCGGCGCGGACCGTCAACGCCCCGCCCACGAACTCCACCTTGAAGGCGGTGCTGCCGACCGGCACCCCGGCCGGGCCGATCGCGTCGCGGGCGAGCTGCCGGGCGTCCCGGGCGGAGCCCCCGACGACCAGGTTCCAGTCGGTGTCGAGCAGCACCCGGCCCTGCTGCATGAGCGCAGCGGTCCACCGGTCGGTGGCGCGCAACGGGACGCTGGTGACGTCTCCGGTCATGTCATTCCTCCGGGTGCGCGACGCTCAGGTGCGGATGCACGGTCAGCGGGGTCATCTCGGGCAGGCGCTGCGCCAGCCGGACGGCCAGCGGCCCGCGGCGGGCGTGGTGGTAGGCGCCGATCTCGCCACCGTCGCTCGCGCCGGTGAGCAGTGCCGGCGACGGGCGGGCCGACGGGGCGTCCAGCACCGGCGCGTAGTAGCCGGCCGAGTCGAAGCCGATCCCGCCGAAGCGCGGCAACGGCCCGGTCAGGCAGTGGTACGCGGGCGGGTGGGCCTGCGGCGAGTCGTGCTCGCCCAGGTGGCAGTAGCGCACGCAGCCGGTGGACGTGACGGTGGTGCGCAGCCCGCCGGTGAACAGGCAGTCGGTCACCCACACCTCGTCGGCTCCGACCGGCCCGACGAAGGTGACCCCGGTGGCGACGAGGTCGGGCGGGAACCGGTCGGCGGCGGCGACCGCGGCGCGGGTCGGGTCGCCGCCCGGATCGCCGCCGCACGGCATCAGCGCCGCGCCCCGCCCGTCGACGACGCAGTCGGTCAGCTGGATCGGGTACGCGGACAGGTCGGCGCGGATCGGGCCGAGCAGGCAGCGCGTCGCGGCCAGCCGGACCGTCCACGCGGTCGGGTCCACGTCGATCCCGTGCCCGGACGTCGGGTCGCCGGTCATCCCGACCAGGTCGACGCCGGCGAGCTGGGCGCCGATCCGCAGCGCGCCCGCGAGGAGGAACCCGCAGAGCTCGATCCGCACGTCGGTCAGCTGCAGGGACAGGTCCCCGGTGACCACCGGGGTGCACCCGGTCGGGGCGACGACCCGCCACCGGGTCAGCGTCGGGGTGCCGGTCACCGGCGCCGCGGGCGCGGCGAGCCGGTCGCTGGTGAGCAGGCGGATCTCCACCTGCGGGGCGTCCGGCTCGCTGGAACTGCTGGTCGCCGCGGTGGCGGCGGCGAACGCCGCGGTCAGGGTGGGCACGACGATCTGCCCGGCGGGGTGCGGACCCGACGCCGGATCGACGACGATCACCACGCCCGCGTCGTCGCGGGTCTCGGCGGTGCTCGCCACCGCGCCGAGCCGCCCCGGGACGGCCCGGTAGAACGTGGCGCGGAGGGTGCCCGGCACGTCCCCGGCCGGTTTCACCACCCCCCGGTACGGGTCGACGAGCACCGTCCCCGCCGGGGCGGCGGGGGACCCGGCGGGCGGCAGGGCGGTCAGCCCGATCTTCGCCCAGGGCAGCGGCACGCCGTCCACGGTCAGCTCCAGCAGCGCCGGCCCGTCACCGGTGAGAGGATGGTCGGCCGCGAGCGTCCACACCGGCCCGTAGCTCACGTCGCCGAGCGCGTCGATCAGCCGCCACGTGGCGCGTACCGGAAGCTCGTCCGGCGTGCGCGGACGACGCGGTGCGGGCGGCTCGCCGGGTGGTCGCTCGTCCTCGGCGTCGCTGGCGATCTCCAGCGGTCGCGGCCGTAGGTAGAGCGGCGCGCTGCCGCCGAGCGGGTGCAGCGCGAACCGGCCGCCCCCCAGCGGCGCCACCTGGACCTGTTCGTAGCCGAGCACCTGCCACGGGAACACCTGCACGGTCGCCGCCGCCGGGTGGAACGACCCGCCCGGCGTGACCGACCGTCGCGCGGGGTCGAGCCCGGTGCCCGCCAGCAGGTGCTCGCCGTTGCGCAGGTCCAGCGAGGCGGTACGCCGGACCGGGTGGCGCAGCTGCTGGCACCACACCGTCGCCGTCCAGCCCTCGCGCACCCGTGCCGACCAGCCCGTGACGACCTCGGCGAAGTCCTCCAGGGCGGCCGGGGTCCCCTTGCGCCGGCGTAGCGCGGTCGCGTACGCGATCTCGCGCCGGTCGGCGTCCGGCGGCAGCCCCAGCAGCGCGCCCAGGTACGGCAGCGCCCAGTCCGCGGCGCTGTCCGGGAAGGCGTCGTCGAGCACCCGGTCGACGTCCGCCGCGAGCAGCAGCCACTGCTCCTCCAACGCCGCCAGCAACGCGAGCAGCGGCGGTGTGTCGGCGCCGGCCGGCCCGGTGTTCAGCAGGGCCGGCGGCACCATACGCAGGAAACGTTCGCTCATTGGAGATGCACCGCCGTCACGCTCAACAGTTCGTACCGTTCAGCCGGTGTCCGGCCGATCGCGGCCTCGGCGGCGGACGGCGCGCGGACGCCCGGGGTGACCGACAGCGCGACCACGCCGACGACCCCGGTGACCGCCTGCGCCACGGCCAGCACGTCGCTCGCGTCGACCGGCACGCCCAGGTCGCGCGGTCGGGGCGCGAGTGGGCCGGCCGGGTCGAGCAGCGCCGCGCCGACCGCCTCCCGGACCGTCACCGGGTCCCGGCGCGGGTCGGCGGTCACCGTCAGCGTGGCGGTCAGCGCGCTCGGCACGCCCGCGCACACGCACAGGCCCACCGAGGTGTCCCGCCGGGCGTCCAGGTAGCCGGCGAGCGAGGTCAGCTCGGCGGGCAGCGGTGCGCGCACCCCCGGGTCGCCGAACCGCAGCGACGCCACATGCAGACCGCTCCCGCCGCAGGGGCAGCCCACCGGGCCCGCGCCCCGCCACGCCACGCTGTGGCTCGTCCCCGGCACGCCGAGCGCCAGGTCGGCCAGATCGTCCAGTGACACCGCGCGGTCCAGCGCGCGGACCCGGGCCGCGGCGGCCCGCCGCATCTGCAGCGAGTCCTCCTGGTCGGCGGCCCCGGTGGTACGGCCCACCCCGGCGATCTTGCGGACGCCCCGCACGCTGCCGAGCAAAGTGTCGATCCGCGTCGCGTCCAGCTCACCGACCAGGCCGCCGCCGACCCGCCAGGTCGCCGTCACCTCGCCGCGTACCGCGTCGGCGCCGAAGCGGACCACGAGGCGGCCGTCGGCGGCGAGCCGGGTGGTGAACACCGGTGCGGTCGGGTCCCGCCCGTACAGGCTGTCGACCTCGTCGAAGGCCACCCCGCCGACCCGGACGGTGAGACTGTCGGTGACCCGGCCCGACTGGTCGACGTCGGCGGTGACCGGGCCGGGGACGACGGTGCCGCCGTCGGCCACGGTCAGCGGTCCGCGGCGCGTCTCGCCGTGCCGGACCGGGACGAGGTTGGCGGTCGCCGGGGCCTTCGCGGCCGTCCCGGTGAGCCCGGAGCCGAGGACGAGCAGCATGCCACCCACGTCGTCGGTGGTGTCGCCGGCGTCCCGCGAGCAGTCCGCCAGCTCCCAGCCGGCGCTGGTCTGCACGGCGATCCGGGTGGGCACCTCGGCGGGCCGGGGATGCACCCGCAGCCGGGTCCCGCCGGGGGCCAGCGGCGGCAGCTCGTGGTGCTGGGCGACGACCCGGTGGTCGACGAGCAGGATCTCGATGTCGTCGTTCCGCTGGCCCGGCGGCAGCGGGTCGGTCAGCTCGATCCGGCCGACGTGGTGCTTCGTCCCCGGGGCGACCGACCAGTCCACGCCGCTGACCGACTCGACCGTCGTGACGAACGCGCCGTACGCGTTCGAGACGAGGATGTTCATACCCGGGCTCGCCGCGCTCGCGTCGGTCACCAGCAGGTGGCCGGAGCCGACCGCCGCGGCCTCGCCCGGGTAGCTGACGGCGGCCGTGGCGGCGGCGCCGGAGGAGTTCACGTAGGACAACTTGCTGAGCCGGTGCGCCAGCGACAGTTTCGCGCGTACCCGGTAGGCGGCGTACGTGGTGCCGCTGACCGGCGCCAGCAGCCCGGCGAGCTCCCGGTCGGTGGTGACCAGGAAGGCGCCCAGGTCGTCGGACCTCTTCGTCACCGTCACCACGGCGCGCAGCGTCAGGTTGCTGGCGAACAGGGTGTAGACGATCGACATCCAGCCGAGCCAGCCCCACCAGGTCGACGGCATCGGCACGTACCCCGAGGGTTTCTCGGCGACCAGCGCCACCCGGTCGCCGGCGCCGAAGCCCGGATCGGTGAGCAGCCGCAGCGCGCGACCCGGCGGCGGCTGCGGGGTCGGCACGGCGGTGACGGTGAGGTCGGCCCAGTCGGCGCGCAGCTGCGTGTCGGTGACCACCTCGAAGGTCTGCGCGGCCCGGGTGGGCGTGCCAGGCGCCTGCACCCGGGTGCCGGCCGGGACGAGCGGACCGGCCCCGGAGTCCGTCGTGCAGCGGATCCAGCCGTGCGCCGCGGTCCGCTGCGTCGGCCGGTGGCCGAGCAGATCGATGGTCCGGCGCAGGTCCGTCCAGTCCTGCGCGGTGCCCAGGTACCGCTCGCCGGTGGCGAGTTCGGTGTACGCGGCGACCGAGTCGGCCACCCGCGACCACAGCTCGGCGGCGGTGACGACGGCCGGGTCGCCCGCCACGTCCAGGCGCGCGCCCAGCGGTCCGGCCCCGCCCGCCCCGGTCACCCCGGCGATCCCGGCGAGCAGCCCGTCGCGGAAGTCGTACCGGTCGGCGAGCCGGCGACGCAGCCGGGGCAGACCCGGCGGCGGGTCGGGCCGGGGCGTCAGCTCACGGGGCTCCGGTGCGTTCATCGGCCACCCTCCACGGTCAGCTCGATCCGGCCCCGGTCCGGCGCGGCGGCGTCGTCGTCGCAGACCGCGATCTCGTCCGGCCCGACCACCAGCACCTCGTGGTACGTCCCGGCCGGCTCGGACAGCCGGCGCGCCTCCGTCACCCGCACCGCGTCCACCCCGGGCACCCCGGCGACGGCCGCGACGACCGTCGACACGTACACCGAGGTGCCGAGCGGGTGCGCGGCGGGCGTGAAGACCCCCCCGGGCCGGCCCGGCCGCAGCGCCGCCAGGATCCGCAGCCGGGCCAGCGCGGGATCGGTCCCCGGGGTCAGGCACACCGTCGCCGCGACGAGCAGGCCCACCGGGGTCGCCGGCAGGGTGACCACCTCCGTGCCGACCATCCGCACCGCGTCCATCACCTCGGCCACCGCGGCGTCGACCGACGGGTCGTCCACGTCGCCCGCCAGCTCCACGGCCACGAGGCCGACCGGCCAGGATCCGGACCACGACCGGCGCGCCGCGGCGCGGGCCACACCGGGGACCTGCGTCGCGAACGGCGGCAGGTCGCTCACCAGCACCGCCCGCCGGGGCACCGCCGCGTACGCCTGCGGAGCGTCCCGGCGTACGTCGTCGAGCGGCACGGCGGCGGCGCCACCCACCCCCGGCGTGAGGTTGCGCGCGGTGACCCTCGCGTCGGCCTCCGCCCACACGCACGGCTGCCCGGCCGGGGAGGTGCTCCGCACCAGCCGCGTCAACGTGTTCGCCGCGATCAGCCCGCCCGGGCCGGCGCCGACCTCGTAGCGCACGGTCACCGCCGACCCGGCCGGCGGCACCACGCCCAGCACGCCGGTGCGGAACCGCAACCGGGGCGGGTGGTCGTCGTCGTGGTCGACCACGACGCTGAACCCCTCCGCCGTCGCCCGCAGCAGGCTGGTCACCCGGGTCGCCCCGACGGTGATGCCGCTGGGCAGCGCCACCCGGGTGTCCAGCCGCCACGGCCGGCCGCCGGGCGCGCAGGACAGTCCAGCCGTTGCGGCGCGGACGAGCAGGTAGTCCGCGACCCGCTGGCGGGCCGGGTCGGGTCGGCCGCCGGTGAGCGGGTCGAGCGGCGCGATCGCCGCCGGACCGTCGACCAGCAGACCGTGGTGGGCGGGCAGGACGCCGAGCCGGGCCACGCCGACGCGGGGCGTGCCGCCGGAGTGGTCCACGCTGACCGGCACCGGCCGGGTCAGCGCGTCGGCGGCGTCCCAGAACACCCGCACCAGCGGCAGGCCCGGGGAGAGCGGGTCGGTCATCTCGACCGCGTGGGTCACCCGGACCACCTGCGCCGGGAACGAGGCGAGGGGGAGGCGGATCTGCTCGCCGCCGCCGTCGTCCGGCGGCCAGTTGGTGAGCCGCCGCGCCCAGTCCTGCTGCGCGCCGGCCGGCCCGGGGGCGACCACCTCGAAGGCGAGCAGCGAGCCCACCGGCAGCCAGGTCGCCAGCGGTGCGCCGTCGGCCGGGCGGGGGCGGACCAGCACCGCGCTGGTCGCGCCGGCGGTCAGCACCGCGTCCGCCTCGGTCCAGTCGTAGAGCGGCACCTCGGCGTGCGAGGCGAAGACGGTGACCGGGGCGTCGGTCTCCAGCGTGAAGTGCGCGGCGTCGGGCGACCGTTCCGGGTCCCCGACGGCGTCGGTCGCGGTGTCCCCCGGCTGGACGACGAAGCTGCTGTCGGTCGGTCCGGCGTTCGGGTGGGCCCGCCGCACCTGCACGAACGTGGCGGCGCTGGTCGCGGGGGGCACCGGGTGGTCGACCAGGCGGGCGTGCCGGGTGACGCTGGCGCGGCGGCGGGCGGTGCCGAGCCAGGTCTCGGTGGCGACCCGGTCCAGGCGGTAGTGCAGCAGGTCACCGAGGTGCGCCATCAGTTCGAGCAGGGTGACCGTGACGTCGGCGGGGGAGTGGTCGGAGTTCGGCGCGAGGACGTCCAGCCGTTCCAGGAGCATCGCGCGCAGCCCGGCGTAGTCGCGGGCCAGGGTGTCGTAGTCGGGCGGGGTGAGCGGGGCGGGCTGCTCCGGGATCCGCACGCAGTCCGGCACGTCGCCGCACTCCGGGCGGAGCCGTACCGGCAGGTGCCGGCGCAGCGGGTCGACCTGGAGCCCGAGCCCGGCCAGGCCCGCCGGGTCGACACCCAGCCGGTACGGCGCGCGTCCGGGCAGCGCCGCGCCCACCGCCTGCACGGGCAGGTCGAGGTGCGCGGGGACCGGATTCCCGTCCGGGTCGGTGGTCGCCGCGACGACCGTCCCCGGGCCGGTGACGGTGACCGCCGGGCGGCCCTGGAACGTCCACATCCCGGCGGCGGTCAGCCCGGCCGGCGGGTCGTCGTAGAGCCAGACCGAGACGGTGCGGGTACTTCCCGAGCTGGTCGCGCTGGCCGCGCGCAGCCCGATGACGCTGCCCCCGGCGAACAGCGCCTCCGGCCGGCGCAGCGGGCTGGCCTGCGGCTGCACCGGCTCGGTGTAGGCGTCGAAGGTGGTCACAGCGCCGCCGCCGGCAGGGTGAGGGTGACCGTCCGGGTCTCGCCCGCCGGCCGGGGGCGGTAGACCACCTGCGCGGACACCGTCGAGTCGGCGACGGTCACGGTCACGTCCACGACGTCGAGGCGGTCGCCGAGCGCGTCGGTGAGGCTGCCCCGGGCCCGGGCCCGCACGGTGCCGGCCAGGTCCGGGGAGAGCGGCTGGAACAGCGTCGACGGGCCCAGTCCGGCGCCGAAACCCGGCCGGTGCAGCCGCTCGTTCGGCCCGGTGAGCAGAACCATGCGGACGAGGTCGTCCAGGTGCTCCAGTGCCGACCGGGTGGCCAGCCGGCGTCCGGCGCCGACGGCCCAGGGTTGGGCGGCGAACCGCTTCATCTGCCCTCCACCTTCGACTGGTTCGTCCTGATCTGGAGCGTGCCCTGCGGCGCGGACGCCGCGCTCAGGCACAGCCCCACGCTGGTGTCGAGCAGCACCGGGTCGCCGGCCGTGACCCGGACGGCCGGGGACTGCCACCGCACCGTCGTGCACGGGCTGGCGACGTTGCCGACCATGAACGGGCAGCCGGTGATCGTCGTGCTGTCGGAGAGCACGAGCACCGGGGCGCCGTCGGCCAGCACCCGGTCCTGGCTCGCGGTGAAGCTCGCCGACCCGCCGTGCGGGCAGGTCGCCACGGTGGCGGTGGTGAGCAGGTAGCCGGGCACGTCACCTCACCACCAGGGCGCCGTCGTTGATGTCGACCTGCCCGTTCTGCATGACGATGGTCGCGCCCGACCCGTTGTCGATCCGCACGCCGTCGTCATCGAGCGTGATGACCGGGCCCGCCGAGCAAGTGACGGTCAGCGCGCCCTCCTCGTCGGACAGTTCGAGCCGGTGCCCGCCCGGGGTGAGCAGCACGACCGTGTTCGGCCCGGCACCCGCCACCGCCTTGCCGGCGCTCCAGTTCGCGCCCGACCAGACCGGCTGCGCGGACAGGTCGCCGCGCGGCCACTGCACCAGCACGGCCGCGCCGACCGGGGGGACCAACGCGAAGCCGCAGCCGTCCCCCGCGTACGGCAGTGCGGGCAGGCACCAGCCGGTTGGGCCGTCCAGCAGCTCCGGGACGACCACCTTGATCCGGCACTTCTTCTCCGGGTCGTCGTTGTCGTGCACCGTGCCGGGGAACAGCCCGACGTGGGCGGCGTTCACAGCGCCACCCCCGCGGCGAGGGCGGCCAGCCCGCCGGCGCCTGCCGAGCCGCTGCCCAGCGCGTTGCGGATCAGGCCCAACGCCTGGCTGTGCCCGCCGGCGGTGATCGTGTGCCGCACCGACTTGACCAGCCACAGCCCGTCCAGCGTCGGGCCGAGCCCGGCGACGGTGATGGTGCGGCGGGCGCGGACCAGCGGCATGTCGGGGGCGGTCAGCGTGGTGGACAGCGACGCGCCGAACGCGCTGCGCTCGGCCATCGCCGTGGCGGTCGTCCGGGCGTCCAGCACGCTGATGCCGGCCGCAGCGTGGGTACGGATCAGGGTGGCCCCGCCGAGCGACCGCGGGCCCATCGCGTGCCCGGTGCCCGGGTCGCTGGCCACGTCGGTGTCGGTGGTTCCCGGGACGGCACGGGTGAGGTGCACCTCCTGACCGGCGAGCAGCTGCACCGACGCGGTGGCCCGGCCGCCGAGCTCGCCGTAGCCCAGCCGGATGGTGGTCTGCGCCGCCGCCGTCGGGTCGATCCGTTTGAACACCCCGGTGACCACTCCGCCGATCGACTCGACGTGCAGGTCGAACCCGTTGCGCCCGGCCAGGCCCCGCAGGAAGGCCCAGTCGGTGGCGCTCTGCTGCGGCGAGTAGGTGGCCGAGTCCGTCCCGGCCGGGGTGGACTCGACCTGCGCGGCCAGGCCGTACTGCGTGAACAGCGTCCGCGCGATCGTCGAGTCGGTGGTGTCCTGCCACAGCCGCTGCACGTCGCGGCGGTCCATCTCGACGCTGCGGTCCATCCCCTCCACGGTCAACGTGGACCGCCCGCCGGGCGTGAAGTTCCAGTTCGCGCTCACGCTGCGGGCGTCGATCTCGAAGCTGGCCCCGCCCCGGCCCACCCGCACGGTGAACGGGGTGGCCGGCGCGACCAGCGCGTCCAGCGAACTGTGCCACGCGCTGTTGTTGTCGGTGTCCATCGCGACGGTGACGCTGGCCTTGTCCGGGCTGCCGAGCGACTCCTCGACGCTGACGCTCTGCACCAGCTCCAGCTGGTGCGCGGTCAGCGGATTCCCGTCGACCGTGATCACGGTGCGCGTCTCAGGCATCGGGCACCGCCAGCATCGTCCCCGGCTCCTCCAGGGCGAGCGCGTCGGCGGCCGGGTTGGCGTCGGCGATCACCCACCACCGGGTGCTGTCGTTCAACGCCGCCGCCGCGAGCAGGTCGAGCCGGTCGCCGGCGCGGACGGGGTACACCACGTCGGCCCTCGGCGCGACGCTGATCCGCGGCGTCGACATCGGCCGCGTCGTGCCGTCGTCCTGCGCCACGTCCAGCTGCGGCTGGTCCGCGTACCGGCCGGTCACAGCATCAACTCCACGCCCTGGGCGATGCCGACGGTGGCACTGGCGGTGCGTACCGCCTGGTAGGCCGTCGCCAGCACGTTCGCCAGCTTCAGGTCCGGGCTGAGGTCCCGGCTGCGCAGCACGCTCAGCGACAGGTCCACGGTGGCCTGCACGGGCTGCAACATCGCGTCGAAGCCGGTCTCGTGGATGGTGCAGCTGTCCACCCGGACCGGGACGATCCGCTCCAGGCTCCAGGCGAGTACCACCAGCGGCAGCGACGGTGCGGGCACCGGCGCGGGGCCTGCACCGCCGCCGAGTGCGCCGGTGATCGCCCCGACCAGCGCGGCCAACCCGCCGCCGCCCGGCTCGAGCAGCCCTTCGATGGTCGCCAGCAGCGGTCCGATGCCGAGCGACCCGGTGATCGGCTTGTCGATCGCGTCCAGCGCGTCGAGTTCGATCTTCAACGTGTACGACTCCACCGGCGGTCCGCCCACCCGGAGCCCGGACCCGCCGGACTCACCGCGCTGCACCCGCAGTACCCGGGTCACCTCGGCCGGGTTGTACTGGAACGGCACCAGGCTCGGCACCATGCCCGCCACCGGGTCGGAGAAGGACAGCAGCATCCCGCGCATCAACATGACCTGCTCCTCGGTCCGTGGTCGGTGCCGGTGACGTGGTCCGCGACGGCTCGCGCGACGGCCGCCTCCGGCCCGTCCGGCCAGGCCCGGCCGGCCAACGCGGCCTCGATGGCGGCGCGAAGCAGACCCGGTTCGGGCGGCTGGTCGACGTTCACGTGGATGTCGGTCACCGGGGCCTCCGGGCGGTGGGTGGACGGCGGCTCTTCTCCAACTCGCGGCGGACGGCGGCGTGCAGGTGCTCGGCCCGCACCGCCGTGCCCGCGGCGATGGCGCTGACCGTGGCGGCCAGCGCGGCGGCCCGGATGGTGGCCCCGGACAGCTCCTCGCGGGCGACCGCCGCGGTGTCGACGTCGGGCAGGTGGCGGCGCCAGATCCGTTCCCGCTCGCCGTGGTCGGGCAGGTCGAACCGGACGGCGAGCCGGATCCGGCGGGCGAACGCCTCGTCCAGCGCGGACGGACGGTTGCTGGTCAGCACGACCACGCCGGCGTGCACCTCGATGCGCTGCAAGAGGTGGTCGATCTCCAGGTTGGCGTAGCGGTCCCGGGCGTCGGTGACGTCGCCTCGCTTGCCGAACAGCCCGTCCGCCTCGTCGAAGAGCAGCACCGCGCCGGCCACCGCCGCGTCGCGCAGCACGCTGTCGAGATTGCGTTGGGTCTCGCCCAGCCACTTGGTCACCACCCGGGCCAGATCGACGACCCACAGGTCACGGTCGATCGCCGCGGCGACCGCCTCGGCCGCGGCGGTCTTGCCGGTGCCGGACGGCCCGTGGAACAGCGCGATGACGGCCCGGCCCAACCGGCCGGTCAGCCCCAGCCGGTCGTGCGCGGCGGGGGAGTGGCGCGCGTGCGCGACCACGTCGCGTACCGCGGCGAGGGTCGCCGGGGGGAGGACCAGGTCGTCGAGGGTGGTCGTCGGCGGCAGCCGGCGGGCGAGCCCACCCGGGTCGTGGCGGGGTTGGGACCGCAGTGCGGCGCTCACGTCCCGGGCCGTCGCGGCCCGGCCGTCCACGGCTGCCGCCACGCGGGCCCGCTCCACCACGGCGGCTATCGCCGGCTCGGCCAGCGGCAGCCGTCCGACCAGGTCGGCCAGCTCGTCCGGGTTCACGGCGACGCCGGCCTGCCGCAGCGCGCGTCGCCAGACCTGTTCGGCCACGGCCAGCGGTGGCGCGGCCAGCTCGACGAGGTGCCAGCCGGGCGGGCCCGGCTCGTCCGCGCCGCCCAGCGCGAGAACCGTCCCGTCGGGCGGCGCGTCGCCCGGCTCGAGGAGGACCGCCGGGAGCTCGTGCCGGAGGCGCAGCAGCAGCCGGGCGACCGCCGGCGGCCGTACCCCGGGAGCCGGCGCGATGCCGAGCCGCGCTGCCACGGCGTCGCGCACCGGCGCACGATCGTCGGGCACCTCGCAGCGGACCAGCACGGGGACGCCCGCGTCGAGCAGCGCGGCGATCCGCGTCGCGGCGGCGGCGACCCGCGGCGCGACCCCGACGGGGGCGGGTGGTGCGGGGCGTTGGCCGGCGATCGCGGCGACGGTGGTGGTGGGCAGCCGGATCGGGGCGTCGGGGTCGACCAGGACGTCCAGCAGCCCGCCGCGGACCAGGGGGTGGGTGGCGCCGACGGTCAGCGGCACGGTCACGCCCACACCGGCGAGGACGTGCGCGAGCAGGCCGAGGCTCGGCCGGCGGCGGCCGGCGTCGTCGTGCACGCAGCCGCAGACGATCGCCACCTGCGGCTCGACCGCCGCCCACCAGGCCACCGCGAGTACCGCCTCGGCGGCGGCGTCGATGCCGGTGACCCGGACCAGCTCGGCGAACTCGCCCTCGGCCGGCAGCGGCAGCAGCGCGACGCGGGCGCGCGGGTCGACGACACCGACGGCGGCGACCGCGCGGGTCGCGTCGTCCAGCGTCGGGTCGGCCCACGCCTCGCGGTAGCGGCGCAGCACCTCGGCGGCTCCGGAGACGAAGAGGTGCCGCCAGGCGAGCAGCCGCGGGTCGGTCAGCGCCGAGGGTGTCCCCCGGGCGGGCGCCTCGGCCGTCGCGGTGCTCACGGCGCCACCGCCAGCTCCGTCGCCGGCCCGGCGACCGTGCCGCACCGCAGGCTCACCGGGACCGTCGCGCCGGGCGCGTCGGGCGGCAGGGCGGGCACGACGACCTGGATCGAGGTCGCCGACAGTGCCGTGTACGGCACCGCCCGCCCGGCGAAGAACGCCTGACCGCCGTCGGTGACGTGCCGCACCGTCAGCGTCGCCGTGGCGCCGGAGGCCAGCGGCGCGGCGGCGGACACGACGACCGGCACCACCGTCACCGTCGCGGACCCGGTGCCGGCCGCCAACCCGTCGGCGAGGTTGGTGACCACGAGGGGCCGGGCGCCAGGGACGAGTTCACCGTTGGGCAGGTGCACGGTGAGGCCGCCCGGTGCCGGACTGGCGGTGAGCCGCCACGGCCCGGTGCTGGGCGTGGTGGCCGGGTCGGGACGCCCGTCGGTGGGATCGTCCGGATCGCCGGGTAGCCGGCCCAACGTCACCTGGCGCTGGTCGGTCACGCCGTGCGCCCGTACGGTGAGAGCCTGGTCGAACCAGGCCACCGCCGGCCGGACGTCGTCGACGACCGGCGCGGGCGACGGTGCCACGCCGACCCGGCGGGCGCGCACCGGCGGCCCCGGCGTGTACGCCGTCAGCGCCGGCACGGTGACCAGGCTGACCTGGTAGCCGATCGACAGCCGCAGCGCGTGCGAGCCGGTGTTCCACAGCGCGGTGATCGTCTCCATCGGCACCTGCTCGATGGTTATCCGCAGGGGTTCGACCATGCCTTCCAACGCGCCCGCGACGTCGGTGACGGCGCGGTCGGGGCCGGTCGCGACCGGAGTGTCCGCGCCGAAGATCCCGTTCTCGTGCAGCGCCGACATGAGTGCGGAGAGGGCGGCGTGCACCACGTCGTCCTCGGTGCCGCTCTCGGTCAGCTCACCGGCGTCGGCGGTGAGCAGGTAGTGCAGCGTGAGCGCGAGCGGCGGGCGGCCGCGCCGGGTCCGCCAGCCGTGCTGCGGCGACTCCATGTTGGCGTACGCGGGCGCCGGCTCGATCCGGTAGAGGAACCAGTTGAGCCGGGGTCCGTCGACCGGGCGGTCGAGCGGCCCGACGCTGACCCCGACCGGAGTGGCCAGTCCCTTCAGTGCCTCGGTGGTCAGCACACGGAGCACCTCGTCCACGCCGGCCAGCACGGGCGGTCCGGGGCTGAACAGGCTCACCAGCCACCCCCTCGCCGGGCGGTGACGCCCTCTTCCAGCGCGCGGCAGCCGCTGAACGGGTCGATCTCGGTGGGTGGCGGGGCGACCTGGATCTCGATGCGTCCGATCTGTACCGGTGGCACGGGGGCGGGTTTCACCGTGTCGTGGGGCGCCGGGGCGCCGACCGGCGGCGTCGTGCGCTCCGGCGCCGGCGTGCCCGGCCTGGGTGCCGCCGGGGTCGGGGTGGGGACGGTGGGGTCGGTCGGCACCGCCGCGACCTCGGGCGTGCGGATCAGCGCGGCGGGTCGGGCCGCCGGCGGCGCCGACGCAGCGCTGCCCTCCGGTTGGTCCGGCCAGCCGGCGACATCGGGTCGGGCGGGCGCGCCGGTGGGCGACGCGGCCGGGATCCCCTCGACGTCCGCGACGGTGGGGTCGACGACCGGTGCCGGCGCCGTCGGCGGCCCACCGACCGGACGGGGCGCCGTCCGGTCGGTCGCGCCCGGAGCCGGCAACCCGGCCGGATCAGCCGGCGGAGACCGGCGTGCCGGGGACGACAGGGGTGGGGCCGGGGCCGGCGTGCCCGGGCGCGGTACGGCGGGCCGGGCCGGCGACGACGTTCCCGCCCGATGGTGGTCGTTCGGCGGCTCGGCCGGGTGATCGTTCGGGGACGCGGCCGGCGGAGACTCGCGGGACGGGCGGGGGACCGGCGGTGCCGCCGTTGACAGGTGGGGCACCGGCGGTAGGGCTACGGCCGGGAGTGCGGTCCCGGCGTCGTCCAGGTGGGCGGCGAGCGGCGAGTCGACGGTGACCGGGGGCCGGGTAGCGCGGGCGACCAGCCGCGCGACGGCCGGCGGCACGCTCACGGCGTCGTCTCCGCGACCAGGGCGGCCAGGCGGCGACGACGCTCGTCCGGCAGCGATTCGATCACCGCGAGTTCCCAGCCGTACCGGGAGGCGAGCAGGTGCACCTCCCGGTCGATGTCGACCCGTAGGCCGCTGAGCGCCCGCAGCACCAGTGCGACCACGTCGACGTCCACCTCCAGCGGCCCACCGCAGTCGCAGCACGACGAACGCAGCGGTCCGCACAGCGACCCCTCGACGCGGGCCAGGTCGTCGAGCGTGGCACCCTCGCCGACCCGGCACAGCGCGAGCAGCCGGTGCGGGTCGCCCCGGGCGGCGAGCAGGTCCGCGTAACTGGGCTCGCGTACGCCGACCCCGGGCGAGCACCAGGCGCTGCGCGGGTGGTGCTCGCCGACGTCGGCCCGGCCGAGCGGCAGGGTGGTCAGCGCGCCGCAGCCCGGGCAGGCGACGGTGAGTTCGAGCGGACGGCCCACCGCGCGCTCGTGCACGGCGAGCAGTTGCCGGTCGGCGGCGCTGGCCGGCAGGTGCGCCGGGTCGGGCTCGGGTGCGGCGGCGCGCAGCACGGCGACGGCCTGCGCGAGGAGGCCGTCGCCGTCGTCGAGCGCGGCGACCAGCCGCGCCAGACCGGGTGCCGCCGACATGACCGGGCCCGCCTCAGACACTCTGCTCGGCGGGCTCGGTGACCGACGTGTCGCGCTCCCAGCCCTCCAGCTCCAGCTTGATGCTCTGGATGGCGACCACTGCCGTGGCGGCGTCCAGCGCGGGCAGCGCTTGGTACTCGGAGACCCAGCAGCGGAACAGTTTGTAGCTGAGCACCTTCTGGTTCGCCTCGTTGAACACGTCGACGATGAGGTCCTTGCGGAAGTCCCGCAACGAGATGCCCGGCTGGCGCAGGCTGGAGACCTTGTTCGCCCAGGCTTCGAAGGCGAGGTCGTGCGTGACGCCACGTTCCAGGGTGACCGCGTCGTACGTGGTCAGGCCCGGGCTCTTGCGGTCGTGGCCGGGGTCACCGCCGACCCGGTGCGTGACCGGTGCCGTCGACCGCTTCAGCGGGGACATCTTCGACAACCCCGCCACGTACACGCCGTCCCACCGGACGCGGAACATGTGGCTCTTGTACGGGTCGAAGCGCGTGGGGTTCACGCTGAACTCGGCCATGTCACTCTCCCGCCTGGCTCAGCTGGGTGATGGTGATGATCACGAACTCGGCGGGCTTGAGCGGGGCGAACCCGACCACGACGTTGACCCGGCCGTTGTCGATCTCGGTCTGCGGGTTGACCGACGAGTCGCAGACGACGAAGAAGCTGTCCGACTCGGCGTGCTTCTCGGACTGCTGGAACGCGCCCTGCCGGAACAGCCCGCGCATGAAGCCCCCGACCGCCAGGCGCAGCTGCGCCCAGAGGTCCGGGTCGTTCGGCTCGAAGACGGCGAACTGCGTTCCCAGGTAGAGGCTGGCCGAGATGTAGTCGGTGAGCCGGCGGACCGGGACGTACTTGGAGTCGCTGGAGAGGACGTCGCTGCCGGCGAGGGTCCGGGCGCCCCACACCACCATGCCGACGCCGGGGAAGGTGCGCAGTACGTTGAGCCCGAGCGGGTTCAGCGCGCCGGAGACGTCGTCGTTGGTCGGGGCGGTGAGCCCGACCGCTCCGGCGATGCCGGCCTCCAGCCCCGCCGGGGCCTTCCACACCCCGCGCGACGCGTCGGTGCGGGCCATGATCCCGGCGACCGCGCCGCTGGGACCCCACCCGTCCGCGCCGCCGTCGACGGTGACCAGCCGGGGCCAGTAGACCGCGCCGTGGGCGCCCTGCGCCCGCAGCAGGTTCGCGGCGGTCTTCAGCTGCGCCGGGTTCAGCCCCGGCGCCGGGTCGATCACGAGGAACGCGTTCTGCCGGCGGCAGTAGTCCAGCGCCGTGTTGATCGAGGCGGTGTCCGCGGTCGTCACGCCCGGCAGGCAGAGCAGGTTGAACCGGGGAAAGTCCAACGTGTCCAGGGCGAGCAGGCCCTGGCCGGCGGTGGCCGACACGATCTCGTTCGCGCCGACGGTCGCCCCGTCGGAGCCGCCGGCCAGTGGCGCCGCCGCGGCGGCGGCCGGCCGGTACGGCGCGCTCGCACTGACCTCGACGCCGCCGCGGGCCACGCCCAGGCCGAGGTCGGCCGACGCGTCGTTCAGCCCGCTCAGCCCGACCACGACCGCACTGTCCAGGTCGCTGGTCTTGCTGGTCAGCACGAGCTTGCCGCCGGACACGCTGGCGGTCACCGGCCAGATCGAACCGGGCGCGTTGATGTGGTCACGGACCTGCGCGAGGGTGTGCGAGACGGGCGGGTCCTCGGTCGGGAAGAGGACGTAGTCGTTCGCCGGGCCCTGGTCGACCGAGAGTCGTAACGCCTTGCCGGTCACCGTGACGTTGGCGGGGCTCAGCGCCCCGGTGGACGTCCCGGCCGAGGGCGCGGGCGCCGGCGTGCCGGTGACCTGGGCGGTGACCAGGGTGCTGGCGTTGAGCACCGACACCAGGTAACGGGTGCTGGCGGGGGACATCGACAGCTCCCGCCAGACCTCCTTGACGGTCACCGTCGCGGGCCCGCCGCCGACGCCGGGCGTCCACTCGGTGAGCTCCAGGTTGAACCGGTCGGACGGGAAGTCGTCGGCCGCCTTCACCTGGGCGAAGAGGCCGGTCTGCCCGGTCGTCCCGGCGCCGCTGCCGTTGGCGTACGCCCCGCGCGAGCGGGCCGTGAGGGTCACCGTCAGCCCGTTCACGGCGGGCAGGGCCAGTGTCGCCGCGGCCGCGCCCGCCCCGAGCGCCCGGACCACGACGGCCTGGGCGCCGCCGTTGACGAAGAACTGCCCGACGGCGTGACCCATCGGCTGCGCGGTGTCCATCACGTCGCCGAACCGCCGCAGATAGTCGGCGAAGCTGGACACCGGCACGGGGGTGTCGCCCGGGCCCTTGCGGGCGGCGCCGACGAACGCGGTCAACGACGTCGACACACCGGTGATCGCGTGGCTGCCGGACGGACGTTCGAGGACGTACACGCCGGGGTATGTCGTCTGCACGCTCATGGGCGGATTCTCGCCGTCGATCGTCGTCGGCCCGTCTCCCGATCGTGGCCGGGCCGTCGCGCCCGCGTTGTCGAGCCGTCGCGCGCGCGTTGTCGGCGCGTCTCCGCTGACGCCTGCGCCGAGGTTCGAACGGACAGCCGGCACCCCGGCTCGGGACGGTACGCGGAGCCGGCGACGGCCGAACGGGCAGGAAGGATCGCCCGCGTGGTGGACCGAACTATCAGCCGGGCGGGTGCGGGTGGGTCAGCTGGCCCCTTCGGGCAGCATCTCCTGGAGCTGCCGGCTGGGCCGCAGCTGCAGCTCTTCCCACAACAGGTCGCGGAAGCGGACGTACTGGCGGACCGCCTCCGCCGTGTTGCCTTCGGCGAGGTGTGCGGCGATCACGATCCGTTGGGCGCTCTCCCGCAACTGGTCGAGGCCCACCGCGGCGAGCGCGGCCACCAGGGCGGTGGCGGTACGGCCCGCGTTGAGGTCGTTGCGCGCGAGTGCCTCCAGCGTGTGCAGGCGCACCTGGCGCAGCGACTCGCGGTGACCGTCCAACCAGTCGTACGACCACTCCGGCAGCAGGTCGCCCTCCAGGAGGCGTACCGCCTGCCGGTTCACTCTCGGCTCGCTCTCGGAGACCGCGTCGGAGAGCCGGTAGATCTCGTGCAGGTCGACCTCGGTGCCCCGGGCCAGCCCGATGTGCTGGTTCTCCTGCTCCAGCAACCCGGACACGTGCCGGTTGAGCCGCCACAGCGCCTGCCGCAGCGACGCGTGCGCGTCGCGCTCGCTGCGTTCCGGCCACAGTGTTCCGGCCAGGGTGGTCCGAGGGCGGGGTTGATCGGCGACGGCCAGGCAGCCGATCAGCCGTTGACTGCCCTCGGACAGCGCGATGAACCGTCCGTCGACCAGCACGCGGAAGCGGTGCAGTACCTCGACGCGCACGTGCCGGGCCTGAGTTGTCGACGTACCCCCCACCGGCCCTCCCGCCAGTGTCGCTGCCAAACGCCGGGCACCCGGGACACGGCCACGTGGCGTGACCAGCACGGGTGCTCGGGCTACGACCGGAGCTGAGAGACACTTCACGATCTTTCTGAGGGCATCTTGGCAGGCTCGACGGCGGGCAGGCGAGGGTGTGTAAGAAAGCCGATGCAAGCTCGCCGCCGAGGGCGGAATCGGGGCGACGTCACACCCGGGTGGAAGGACCGACGGACATGGCGAACAGCTCACCCGGCATGCCGGTCTGGGTCGCGGCGACATGTGGCCGCCGGGCCTGCCGAACCACTGGATGGTCTACTTCGCGGTCGTCGACGCCGACGAGACGGCCGGCCGTCAGTCCAGCGGTCAGCAGTGGAGTTGCCCGGTCGCGGCCGTCGCGGGTCGAGAGTCAGGACCCACTCGCCTGGGTCGGCACCACGCCGGTGGTCCGGTCGAGCTCGTCCCGGATGCGTTCGAGCGCGGCCGCCAACCGTGGAGCGGCAACGCCGAGCGCGGCGCGGTCCGCCCGGGCGTTGAGTAGTTGCGTCCACAGCACGGTCCGTCCCTGCTCCAGCAGCTCCAGCGCCCATCCCGGGTCAGCGGCGGCCAGCACACAGGCGGCGGCGTCGTTGGCGAGCGTCGGCCAGTTCGCCAGGGTCCGCTGTTGGCTGACGCGTGCCGTGCCGTGCCAGGCCAGCAGCGGCAGCAGCCGCACCGCCGTTGCGTACCCGTCCGCGACGGCCGACCACGGCTCGTGTGGGGACGAAGCTGCGAGCTGCGCCCGCTGGTAGGCGGCGAGGAGTCGGATCTCCACGGCGCCCGTCACGGTGTCTGCTGCCTCGCGCCATGCCTGTGTGGCGGCATCGGCGTCCTGTCGGCGCGCGGCGTGCCTGAACCGGAGTCGCAGGGCCAGGCCCAGGCTGTACAGGGCAGCCGCGCGTTCCGGATGGTGCGCGGGCGCTTGAGCCACGGCCTGCTCTCCGGTGCGGACCGCATCGTTCAGGTCGGCGGCCTGCCCGGTGCGCTCGAACCGCAGCTGGAGCGCCTCACAGAGATTGATCAGGGTGACCGGCCGGATGGAGTGCTGTGGCCCGACTGTACGACACGCCTCGCGGCCGAGCTTGATCGCGTCGTCCAGGTCGGAGGTCCGCCCGCGGTGTTCGAACTGGAGCCGCCGGGCGATGGAGAGGTTGCCGACATAGCCGGCGCGCTGCGGATGGCTCGGTGGGCTGGTGGTGATTGCCTCGGTGAGATACTCCAGCGCCCGGTGCAGGTCGGCGGGATCCGCGGTGAGATCGAATCTGGTCAGCAGGGCGGTGGCGGCCTGGTCGAGCATGGGTGGCCGGTCGTAGTGCCCGACCGGTGTGGCGGCGATCGCGTCGGCGCCGTTGCGGATGGCCCGGTTCAGGTCGGCAAGCTCACCGAGCCGTGCATGCCGGATCTGGTACGTGATGGCCAGATGTGACGTCCACCGGGTCCGGTCAGGATGGCCTGCGGGTACAGCCGATAGGGCGGCCTGCAGCTTGGCCAGTGCGTCGTCGAGGTCGCCCAGCGCCCCGGCCAGCTCGAATCTGGTGCGCAGCGCGATGCCGAGGTTGGCCATCGCCTTCGCCGCCTTCGAAGACGGTGCCCGCAGGAGCACCGTTGCCTCCCGGCCGGCGGTGACGGCCTCGTCGATCTCGGTCAGTGCGCCGGTGTGCATCGCGCTGAGCCGCAGGTTCGCGCAAAGATTGGCGAGCATCATTCCTCGGTGGGCCGGGGGGAGTGGGCAGGCTGCCGCCTCGCGCGCCAGGTCGACCGAGCGAGCCAGATCCTGGAGGGTGCCGCCGCACTCGAACCGGATACGCAGCCCGATGCTGAGCGCGGACACCGCCGCCGCCCGGTCCACGGGTTTGTCGGGGCTGATGATCTGCGCCGCGCCGTCGAGGAGGTTCAACGCCTCGTCGAGGTCCGCGAAGCGGCCGAGGGCCGCGAACCGGGTGATCAGAGCGGCGGCGAGATGGTACTGGTGAGTCTGCGACTCCTGGCCGTCGACACCCCCGATCAGCGCCTCCCGCCCCAAGGCGATCGCGTCGTCGAGGTCGGTGGCGCCGCCCAACAGATCTGCCCGCATGTGCAGGAGGGCCGCCAGATTGACCAGGTACGAGCCGCGGTCGCCGCGGTCGGAGTTGATGGCGGCCACTGCGTCGCGAGCCGCGTCGACCGCTGCAGCGAGGTCCGCTGCGTCGTCGGTGTGCACGTACCGTGTCCGCAGCGCGAAGCTCAGGTTGAACCACAATGCCGCACGGGCGGCGTCGTCCGGCGAAACCGCCGCGAGTGCCTGCCGGATCAGGTCGGTGGCCTCGTTGATGTCATCGAGCGACTCCTGGACCTGGATCCTGGTACACAGAGTGTTGCCCAGTTCGCACAACGCCTGAAGTCGATCGGGTGCGTGCGCCACGGCGGTCCGTCCGACGGCGATGGCGGCGTCCAGGTCCCCCGGGTCGTGGTCGCGCAGGAACCGACGGTGTAGTGCCGCGCCCAGGCTCTCGGCCAGCATGGAGCGCTGCACTGGTTGAAGGTCCGGTTCGGCGCCGACCTCGCGCAGGACGGCGATGGCGGCGTCCAGGTCGTCGGGCAGGCCGAAGAGTCTGATGCGTTCGAGTTGAATGCGGTTGAGCTGATGCCGGTACTGGGCCAACCGCGGGTCGCCACGCGTGGCCTGAGCCACGGTCGCCAGCCCGGCGTCGACCGCGGCGTCGATGTCGGCTCGCAGACCCGTGAACGTGAAACGCAACATCAGCGCGCTGCTCAGGTTCTGTAGGTGGATGGCGCGATTCGGATGGCCGTGTGCGGTGGCCGCCACGGTCTGCCGCAGCAGGCCGATGGCGTGATCCAGCGCCGTGGGGTCCGCACCTGCTTGCACCTGTCGCATGACCGCCACCGCCTCGGCGACCCGGAAGTCCCAGTAATCGGGCATCGCACCTCCTCATCGATCGTCAGCCGACGACGTCCGTCCGGGCGTGCTGTTCGAGTGCGACGCTGCATCGGTGCAGACGTGCGGCCAGATCGGGCGCCACCTGCCGTAGCGAGGTCAGATCGGTCCGGGTGTCGAGCAGCTGCGACCAGTAGATGCCGCGGCCGCACTCGAGCAGCTCGACGGTCCGATCGGGAAGGCGGGCGGCGATTGCGCAGGCGGCGCCGTCGCGGGGCAAGGAGCCGGCGTTCAGGCGCAGCAGGTCCTGCTGCTCGCGCTGGCTGAGTCCTCGCCACGCCAGCAAGGGGAGCAGCTCCACCGCCGCGGCGTAGGCCTCAACGGCCGCTGCGGGGCTCCGCTGAGCCGCGAGCAGCTGGGCCCGATGGCCCGCGGTGTTCAGGCGCACCCGCATCGGCGCGACCGGCGACCTGCTTGCCAGCTTCCACCCGCGCATCGCGTCGACCACGTCTGCCGTGGCCCCCGAGTGCTGGAACCTCAGGTGGAGCGCAGTACTGAGGTTGGACAGGAACAGGGCGTGGCTGGGGTGGTCGGTGGGGGTGTCAGTCACCGCTTTCCGACCTACGACCACCGCCTCGTTGAGGTCCGACAGGCATCGTGTGTGCTCGAACCTCGTCTGCAGCGCGAGACCGAGGTTGGAGAGGCGTTCGGTCCGGCGAGGGTGACCTGTCGGGGTGGCCGATACCGCCTCCCGACCCACGCTCACGGCTTCATTCAGGTCATCGACGGCGCCGGCGTACGCGAACCGGTTGGTCAGGGTCGCGCTGAGGTTGGACAGGTAGGTGGCGCGGACGGGGTGATCGTCGGGGGAGACTGTCACGGCCTCGCGGCCGACGAGCACCGCCTCGTCCAGATCCGCAGCAGTCCCGGCACGCTCGAAGCGTGCGCGCAGCATGGTTCCAAGGTTCGACAGGTACTTGGCCTGGTCGGGGTCGCCGCTGGGCGTGGCCCGGACCGTCTGCCGTGCGATACGGATCGCCTCCTCCAGATCCGCAGCCGAGCCGACGAGCTCGAACCGAGTGGCCAGCGCGTTGCCGAGGTCGGACAGGAAGACGGTGTGGTCGCGGTGATCGGTCGGGGTGGCGGCCACCGCCTGCCGGCCCAACCCGATGGCCTCATCCAGGTCGGCCGCGGCCCCGGTGCGGTGGAACCGGGCGAGCAGGGCTCCGCCCAGGTGGTACAGGCGCGTGGCGCGCTTCGGGTGGTGAGCGGGAGTGGCTGTTACGGCCTCCCACGCGAAGCGGATCGCCGCGTCGAGGTCGGCATCGGTCCCGGCATCTCGTTCGAATCGGACTCTCAGCGTTCGGCTGAGGTTGGCCAGGCGGCCAGCGTAGTCCGGGTGGTGCGCCGGAGTCGTCGCCACGGCCTGCCGCGCGACGTCGATCGCCTCGTCCAGGTCCGGGACGGAGCCGGTCCGCTCGGACCGGGTCCGCAGAGCACTGCCGAGGTTGGCCAGCCGCCTGGGGTGGTCGGGGTGGTGCGTGGGGGTGGTCGCTACGGCCTGCCGGGCGATGCCGATCGCCTCGTCGAGGTCCGCGATCGATCCCGTGTGACCGAACCGGGTGAGCAGCGCGCCGCCAAGGTTGGACAGGCAGACGACATGGTGCTGGTCGCCGATGGAGGCGGCCGCGGCTCGGCGGCCAACGTCAACGGCCTCGTCCAGGTCCGCCACAACACCGGTTCGCCCGAATCGATCCAGTAGCGCGTTGCCCAGGTTGGACAGCATCGCCGCGTGGGCGACGAGTTCGGCGGGGGTGGCCGCAACGGCCTGCCGCCCAAGCCGGATCGCCTCGTCGAGGTCGGGATCGGCCCCGCCGAGCTGGAACCGTAGATGCAGCGCGCTGCCGAGACAGGACAGATACCTGGCGTGGTCGTGGTGGCCGGCCGGCGTGGCGGCCACCGCGGTGGTCAGGAGCGTGACGGCGCGCTCCAGTGCCACCCGGTCGCCGCGCTGTTGCGCCTCTTCGAGGAGCGTGGCGACCTGAGCCTGAATACCCGGATCGATGCCGGTGACGCCGTCAGCCAGGTACTGGCGCACCGGTTCCGGTACCGCCTGCGGGTTCACCTCGGCGACCACGGCGAACATCTTGATCGCAGTATGCAGGTCCTCCTGACCCCGTCCGTCGCCCGAGGCCAGGTGACGACACAGATGCATCCAGGCCACCACCTCTGCTACGTGGATCGGGAGGCTGCCGTACACGCCTGCGGCGCGATCCAGCAGGCTGCGGGCTTCGGCCACCGCTTGCGTATCCAGGACCGGACCGGGATCACCCAGCCGGAAAGCGTGGATGCGCCGAATCAACGCGGCGAGGGTTGCTTCGGGTTCGGACATTCGCACCGGACCTCCTGACGACGGTCGGGGATGATCGACGCTGGGAGCGGGCACGCAGCGGATCAGCTAGCGGGGCGTCACGGGCACTTGCCCACCGCGGTGATCGTCAGAGCCGTGGTCAGGTCGGTGGCGACCTCACCCGCCGTGGTCTTCAACACGAGAACGCCACGGTTGAGCCGGACCACCGATCCGCAGACGGCGCCCGCGGAGGTGGTCACCTGCAAGGATGGCTTCTCCCGCTCCGGGCCGTACCAGGTGGCCCCCACCGCGGCGACGAGAAGGAGAGTGCAGCCGAGGGTGGCAGCGATGCCACGTCGCAGCGCGGCGGTGGAGGCGAGCGCGTCAAGGTGGTCGGCTGCCAGGACCGAGGTCAGGGCCCGGGTCGCGGTGACCGCCGGGCGGCCGTGCGCCGCCCGGATCAAGAGCAGAGCACCCACGGTGCCCGTTACCAGCGCCAAGAGGAGGAGGACGCCGACCCAGGCAGCCCAGGCCGTGGTGAGCTGGCCGACATCAGAGCGACCTTTGATCAGGCTGAACCCGATGAGCGCGGCGAGCAACGCCCCCAAGCCGTTGCGCCAGGCGGCCGCCGCGGTACGCACGCGGGCCAGTTCGGTGCGCAGCAGCCGGTCGCGCACCTGGGCGGTCCGCAGTTCGACGATGGTGGCCGGGCGAGGACCGGGGGAGAGCCGGTACCTCGGACTCGGCTGGGATGAGTCGGTCGGCGCGGTCGGGGTCATCCGTCCTGCCTCGACAGCACCAGCGTCCAGTACGCGCCGCAGCCGACGGCATCATCCGGCCGGCCAGGGTGGGATTCCTGGCAGGTGCACAGCATCGGCTCCTCGTGGTCGGCCGTGCTCCGCCCTCGGCGCCACGGCCCCGCGCCAAGCAGCCGGGACGTCCGGAAGACGCCGTCGACCACGGCGATATCGATGAGGGCGTGGCAGCGCGGGCACGGGCCGCGGAGGACGAGCGTACCCGGGTCGGGTTCGTCGACCGTGAAGGTGCGGGCGGCTGACTCGGCGTACTTCTCGTCGGTCACCTCACGGTACGGCAGCGGTTCGCCGTCCGGCGGTGGCGCGGAATCGTCATGGTCGGTCAACGGGACCACTCCGGGAAGAGGCGGCGGGCACTGTCACATCAGGGCCCGGTGTGGGTGAACGGACTCCACGCGCTGGCGGGCAGCCCTCGGACGTCGCGGAGATGGCGGAGCGCGCCGTGCAGGGCGTGGGCCGAGCGGGCCGGAGCGAAGGTGCCGTCCGACATGAGGTCGTCGTAGACCAGTTCGGCGACATCGGCGGCGGTGTCGTCGTACACCGACCACAACGTGCCGATGACCTGGCGGTAACCGGTGTAGTGCAGGGCGGCGGTCAGCGTGATGACCTCGTCGGGAAGGTCCACCCCGCCCACCGCGGTCATGCAGGCGGACAGAAAGGCGAACTCCCCGTCGTGCTGCCGGGCGCTGATCTCGGCGATGCTCAACGTGCTCCCGTCGTGCAGCCGCAGGCCGCCTTGGGACGGGTCGGCCATGTTCTGGCTTCCGTGGCAGCTGAAGTGCGCCCACCGGTGCCGGGCGAGCTCGTCCCGCACCGCCGCGGTGGCCATCGCACCTTCCAACAGCGTGGTCCGCGGGGAGAAGTGTGAGACGAGCACGTCCCGTTCGCGCTTCACCGCCGCCAGCGGCACCTCGTCGGGGGTGTCGGCGAGCGCGACCACGAGCATTCGGGCCTCCGCCGGCGGTGAACCGAGCGGACGCCGCGCCTCCAGCAATGCCCGCAGGGTCGGTGTGTAGGACGACACCACCCGGTCCAGGACGGTACGGCCCGCCGGTGTGTCCGTCGGATCGTGGTAGCCGGCGGCATGCAGCGGCATCAGGGTCAGCGGGCCGGTCGGGCACCACCACATTCGCGGCCACGCCCCGTCCGCCGGCGTCGCCACGAAACCCAGGCACGCCAGCACCGGTTCGGCGATCTGATCCCACAACCATCGCAGGGTGGTGGTGAGCGTCCTGTCACGCTCGCCGGCGGCGCGCTGCCACGACTGCTTGGCGGCGGTGTACCGACGGATGGAGTCCAGCGACCGGTCGCCGTCGTCGTAGCGCCGCCGCGCCTGATGGAGGATGTAGGTAGCCTGATCCACCTCCTGCAGTACCCGCAGATACTCGTTCGTCTGACCGACCACCGCACGAAGTGTCAGGCTCGGAAGGTTCACGACCTCGACGCCGCTCGTTCGTACCACCAGGGCGTCACAGCGCCACCGGCTGACGTTGACGATCACGACGGGACCGTCCGCCGCGGCCGGCAACAGCATCTCCAGCCGGGGCGGCCTCAAGAAATCCTTGAAGTCGTCGAGCTTGCGGACCTCCTCGACGAGCTCATCCCATTCCCGGGCCAGTGCCATACGTCGGTCGATCGTCCGGGAAACCTCGCCTGCGGTCTCGGGCATCACGGCAAGTACCAACCTCCATACTCGTCGTACCGCAACTTACGCACCGTGTCCGTCCCATGGTTGCGGGCGCCCGGGCGAGGCTGCCGTCCGAGTTGGAAATCCGACAGCTCCCGGCAGCGGTGCGAGTGAGCCGGCGGTGAGCACGGTGGCGCTGGTCAGGGCCCGGACGTGACGTCGCACGCGGGGCAGCCGGCCGCTCGCGGACTCAGCGACAGCGATCAGATCCTCGTCGACCCCGCCGGGGACGTCCGCGGCCGCACGGGGAGCCGGCTACGCCTACCCGAGCTACCCCTACGTTGATCGGTAGCCGTGAAAGTCGTACCGGTAGCGGCCGTCGCCGTCCGGGGCCGGCCGCCCGGTGGTGTTGTCGACCCGCAGCACGTACACCATCGAGCGTCCCGCCGACTCGGCCTTGGTCATCGACGAGCCAGGCGCGGCCGGACCGCGAAGCTCTTCCACATGTACGGGCGACAGTTCACGCTGCACACGGCGGGTGCCGTCGAGCGGACCGTCGTGGAACTCGGCAACGACAGGTCGGTCCATGAGTCGAGTCTGTCAGGCGCGCGCGGTGGGAGGTCGAACTCGGGCCGGGACGACGGGGATGTTTCCGGACGTCGGGGCCGAATAGCCGCTGGTCGGCGACGCTACCCGGCCGTGGTGTCGAAATGTCCCTGCGAGCGGGGAGTGGAGCCACGGCGATCGGGGTAGCGCCGCGGGGTGGAGTCGCTCCATCTCAGCTATGCCCTGGTCGGTGTGCTGGCGGTGTTGCTGGCCTTCCTGTCCAGCGCCATCCGTCGGGCACCGTTCAGCGAGCCGCTGCTCGCTCTCGCCCTGGGCGTCCTGGCGGGCCCGGCTCTCGGGCTGATCGACCTGCCCCATCAGCTGGCGTCCGGCCTGATGCTGGAGGCCAGCAGGATCCTGCTGGCCATCTCGCTGATGGCGGTGGCGCTGCGGTTTCCCCTGTCGGAGTACCGGTCGGTGGTTCGTCAGGTCGGTGTGCTGTTGACCGTGGTCATGGCGGGGATGGCGGTGGTCACCGCCACCCTGGCGTGGCTGGTCCTCGGCCTGCCGCTGGTTCTGGCCGTGCTGCTCGGAGCCTGCCTGACCCCGACCGATCCGGTGCTGGCCTCCAGCATCGTCTCCGGCGGCCCGGCCGAGCGGCAACTGCCGGGTCGGCTGCGGCAGGTGATCAGCGGGGAGTCCGGCGCCAACGACGGACTGGCTTTTGTCTTCGTCGTGCTCGCGCTGATCCCCGCGGCACACCTCACGGCGGGCGGTCAGGTTCGGGAGGCGGTGTGGGGAGTGCTCGGGGCGGTGCTGGTCGGTCTGGTCGTCGGCTACGCGGCTGGTCGGGCGGTCTGCGCGGCCGAAGCCCGGGAGGAGGTCGAGGAGGGCTCTCTGTTGGTCTTCGCGGTGGTGCTCGGCGTGGCGGCCCTGGGTGTCGCCCGGCTGCTGCACACCGACGGGATCCTCGCGGTGTTCGTCACCGGGCTGGCCTACAACGGGGTGATCGGCAACGAGTCGCGGGCCTCGGAGCAGGAACTGGACGACGCGCTGACCCGGTACCTGGTGCTGCCGGTGTTCTTCCTGCTCGGAGTCGAGGTGCCGTGGCGCGAGTGGCATCACCTGGGCTGGCCGGCGGCCGGGTTCGCGGTGGCGGTGCTGCTGTTGCGTCGCTTGCCGCTGGTGCTGGCGGTGCGTCCCGCGCTGAAGATGCCGCGGCGGGACACGGTGTTCCTGGGCTGGTTCGGGCCGGTCGGCGTGTCAGCGCTGTTCTACCTCACGTACAGCGGGGAGGAGGGCGTCCGGGACTGGCGGCTCTGGGCCGCTGGCAGCCTCGTCGTGGTGTTCAGCACCGTCGCGCACGGCGTGACGGCCACGCTGGGCCGCAGCTGGTACGCGGCGCGGTCGTCGCCGCCCCCGGACTGACCGTCGCCACGCAGCCGGCGATGTTCTTGATAACAATCGACGACTGCGTATCGGCGGCACGCGCCCGTCGGCCGGCTGCCCGCACACCCGCCTGCCGGGGTGACGTCGCGACCCGGTGACCGCCCCCAGAATGTCGATCCGCCGTGATCCCCAGGGCGGGGCGGGCCCGGCTGCTCCCTCCCGTTACGGAGCTGTTGCCGGCAGGTGTCTTGACGACGTCGATGTGAGCGTTAACACTAAGCCCGTCGTTGTGCGGAGGTGGGCCATGAGCAGTGTGGACGGTGCCGGCGCGCGGTACGTGGTCGGAGTCGACTACGGCACCCTCTCCGGGCGGGCCCTGGTGGTCCGGGTCAGCGACGGCGCGGAGGTCGGAACCGCGGTGCACGAGTACCGCCACGGCGTGATCGAGTCCGCGCTCCCCGACGAGGGGCCGGCGCTGCCCCCGGACTGGGCGCTGCAGGACCCGGAGGACTACCGGGCCGTGCTGCGCCACGCCGTCCCCGCCGCGCTGGCCGCCGCCGGCGTCGCACCGTCTCAGGTGATCGGCATCGGTACCGACTTCACCGCCTGCACCGTCCTGCCCACCCTTGCCGACGGCACCCCGCTGTGCGAGATCCCGGAACTGCGCCACCGGCCGCACGCCTGGGCGAAGCTGTGGAAGCACCACGCCGCGCAGCCGCACGCCGACCGGATCAACATGCTGGCGCACGAGCGGCGCGAGGGGTGGATCGGCCGCTACGGCGGCAGGATCTCCGCCGAGTGGCAGTTCGCCAAGGGCCTGCAGATCCTTGAGGAGGACCCGGAGACCTACCGGCGCGCCGAGCGCTTCATCGAGGCGGCCGACTGGATCGTGTGGCAGCTGTGCGGCACCGAAACCCGGAACGTCTGCACGGCCGGCTACAAGGGCATCCGGCAGGACGGCCGGTACCCGTCGGGGGACTACCTGAGGGCGCTCAACCCGGGCTTCGCCGATTTCGTGACCAAGCTGGACGGTCCGCTGCTACCCCTGGGCGCCCGCGCCGGCGGCCTCAGCGCCCGGGCTGCCGCCTGGACCGGCCTGCCGGAGGGTATCGCGGTCGCGGTCGGCAACGTCGACGCGCACGTCACGGCCGCCTCCGCCCAGGCCCTGGAGCCCGGCCGGCTGGTGGCCATCATGGGCACCTCCACCTGCCACGTCCTCAACGGCACCCATCCCGCCGAGGTGCCCGGAATGTGCGGTGTCGTCGACGGCGGCATCAGCCCCGGCGCCTGGGGCTACGAGGCCGGGCAGAGCGGCGTCGGCGACATCTTCGGCTGGTTCGTCGCGCACGCGGCCCCGGCCGGGACGGACTCGCACGAACGGTTGACCGAGCTGGCCGCCGCCCAACCGGTCGGCGCGCACGGCCTGGTGGCGCTGGACTGGTGGAACGGCAACCGTTCGCTGCTGGTCAACCACGACCTGAGCGGGCTGATCGTCGGGATGACGCTGGCGACCCGGCCGCAGGACGTCTACCGGGCACTGTTGGAGTCCACCGCGTTCGGCACCCGGATGATCGTCGAGGCGTTCGTCGACGCCGGGGTGCCGGTCACCGACCTGGTCGTGGCCGGCGGTCTCACCTCGAACTCACTGTTGATGCAGATCTACGCCGACGTCACCGACCGCCCATTGAGCATCATCGGCTCGGCCCAGGGCCCGGCACTCGGTTCGGCGATCCACGCGGCGGTCGCCGCCGGGGCGTACCCGTCGATCCACGAGGCGTCGGCGGCGATGGGCCGGGTCCACGAGGCGGTCTACCGACCGGATCCGGGCAACGTGCGGGCGTACGACGCCCTCTACGCCGAGTACCGCGCCCTGCACGACCACTTCGGTCGTGGCGGCAACGACGTCATGCTCCGCCTGCGGACGATCCGGAACGCGGCCCTCGACGCGGCCGCGGCGCAGGCCGACCCGGTTCTGGAGGTGGTCGGATGAACGGCGACGTGGCTCGACAGGTGGCCGAGCTGCGGGACACCGTTGCCCGCCTGCACGGCGAACTCACCCGGTACGACCTGGTGGCATGGACCGCCGGCAACGTCTCGGCCCGGGTCCCCGACCAGAACCTGATGGTCATCAAGCCCAGCGGCGTCCACTACGACGATCTCACGGCGGACAGCATGGTGGTCTGCGACCTCAACGGAAACGTCGTCGACGGGGCCGGCTCCCCGTCCAGCGACAACGCCGCCCACGCCTACGTCTACCGGGCGATGCCCGAGGTCGGCGGCGTCGTCCACACGCACAGCGGTTACGCCACCGCCTGGGCGGCCCGGGGCGAGGCGATCCCGTGCTTCCTGACCGCTCAGGCCGACGAGTTCGGCGGGGAGATCCCGGTCGGGCCGTTCGCCTTGATCGGCGGGGACGACATCGGCAAGGGGATCGTCAGCACCCTGTCCGGGCACCGCTCGTCCGCGGTGCTCATGCGCAACCACGGGGTCTTCACGATCGGCAGGGACGCCCGCGCGGCGGTCAAGGCAGCGGTGATGTGCGAGGACGTCGCCCGCACCGCACACCTGGCCCGCGCGCTCGGGCAGCCGTTGCCGATCGCGCAGGCCGACATCGACTCGCTTCACCACCGGTACCAGACCGTCTACGGCCAGCGCCAGCCGACGACCGGGTGACCGGCCGTCCACGAACACCCTGACCCGCACCACTCGTCCGGCGCGATCCCTTCTCGCACCAACCCCCACCACACCGGAGTCGCCGGACTCAGGCGGCGCGAACCGGGCTACCCAACCCCGAGGAGAACCGATGAGAACCAGGAGAACGGCACGCACCACCATCGCGGTACTCGCCGCCGTACTGCTCGCGGGCAGCGTGGCGGCGTGCGGAAACAGCGACACCGGCGGCGGCGGAGACGGCGGCGACGGGAAGATCGTTCTGGGCTTCTCCCAGGTCGGCGCGGAGAGCGGCTGGCGGACGGCGAACACCACCTCGATCAAGGACGCCGCCACCGAGGCGGGGATCGAGCTGAAGTTCGACGACGCCCAGCAGAAGCAGGAGAACCAGATCAAGGCGATCCGCAACTTCATCCAGCAGAAGGTCGACGTGATCGCCTTCTCGCCGGTGGTGGAGTCCGGGTGGGACACCGTCCTCAAGGAGGCCAAGGACGCGGGTATCCCGGTGATCCTCACCGACCGGGCCGTGGACTCGGCGGACAAGACGCTCTACAAGACCTTCCTCGGCTCGGACTTCATCAAGGAGGGCCGGCTGTCCGGGGAGTGGCTGGTGGAGAACACCAAGAACGCCACCGGACCGGTGAACATCGTCGAGTTGCAGGGCACCACCGGATCGGCGCCGGCGAACGACCGCAAGAAGGGCTTCGCCGAGGCCATCGCCGCCAACCCGAACCTCAAGATCATCGCTTCCCAGTCGGGTGACTTCACCCGCGCCGGCGGCAAGCAGGTCATGGAGCAGTTCCTCAAGGCCAACCCGGACATCGACGTGCTCTTCGCGCACAACGACGACATGGGCCTGGGGGCGCTCGAGGCGATCACCGCGGCCGGCAAGACGCCCGGCAAGGACATCGTCATCATCACCATCGACGCGGTGAAGGACGGCATGCAGGCCCTCGCGGACGGCAGGTTCAACTTCATCGCGGAGTGCAGCCCGCTGCTCGGCCCACAGCTGATGGACCTGGTGAAGAAGGTCCACGCGGGCGAGGAGGTGCCGCCGCGGATCGAGACCGAGGAAACCACCTTCACGCAGGAGCAGGCCAAGGAGGCGCTGCCCAACCGCAAGTACTGACCCGACGCCGGGCCGCCGTCGCACCGGACGGCGGCCCCGGCCCGTCGCTCGCTTCCGTACCGACACCGTCCAGAGAAGGTCCGATGGGATGACGGGTAGCCGTCCGGTCCTGACCATGACCGGGATCAGCAAGATCTTCCCCGGGGTCCGCGCACTCCACGACGTCGACTTCCGGCTGTTTCCCGGCGAGGTCCACGCCCTGATGGGCGAGAACGGCGCCGGCAAGTCGACACTGATCAAAGTGTTGACCGGCGTCCACGGCATCGACGAGGGCACCATCACCCTCGCCGGTGAACAGGTCGCCTTCAACGGGCCGATGCAGGCCGCCGCAGCCGGCGTCAGCACCGTCTACCAGGAAGTCAATCTCTGCACCAACCTGTCGGTGGCGGAGAACATCTTCATCGGCCGGGAGCCGCGTCGCCTGGGCGCCGTCCGGTGGGGTGAGATGCGCCGGCGGGCGCGGGAACTCCTGGCCCGGCTCGATCTCGACCTGGACGTCACCGCGCAGCTGGGCACGTACTCGCTGGCCGTGCAGCAGATGGTGGCCATCGCCCGGGCGATCGACGTGCGGGCCCGGGTGCTGATCCTCGATGAGCCGACCTCCAGCCTGGACGCCGGCGAAGTCGCGCAACTGTTCCGGATCATGCGACAGCTCCGGGACGAGGGCATCGCGATCCTGTTCGTCACCCACTTCCTCGACCAGGTGTACGCCATCGCCGACCGCATCACCGTGCTGCGCAACGGCGCCCGGGTGGGGGAGTACCGGACCGGGGAGCTGCCGCAGTTCAGCCTGGTCGAGAAGATGATCGGCAAGGAGCTCGACGTCCTGGAGCGCCTCGACGAGCAGCAGCGACGTACCACGGCCGTCCAATCCGACGACAGCCCGCTGATCGACGCCGCGGAGCTGGGCCGCAAGGGCGCGGTCGCCCCGTTCAGCCTGCGCATCCAGGCCGGTGAGGTGGTCGGCCTGGCCGGCCTGCTCGGGTCCGGTCGCACCGAGGTGGCGCGGCTGCTCTTCGGCGCCGACCGTGCCGACCACGGGCAGGTCGCGGTGGACGGCGACAAGGTGTCGTTGCGTAGTCCGGGCGCGGCGATCGACCGCGGGGTCGGCTTCTGCTCGGAGAACCGCCGCGCGGAGGGCATCATCCCCGAGCTGTCGGTCCGCGAGAACATGATCCTCGCGATGCAGGCCGCGCGCGGTTGGCTGCGGCCCATTCCCCGCCGCCGGCAGGACGAGCTGGTCGAGCGGTACGTCGAGGCGCTCAGCATCCGGCCGCCGAACCCGGACCTGCCGGTGCGCAACCTCTCCGGCGGTAACCAGCAGAAGGTGCTCCTGGCCCGCTGGCTCATCACCGAACCGCGCCTGCTCGTCCTCGATGAGCCCACCCGCGGCATCGACGTCGGCGCGAAGGCCGAGATCCAGAAGCTGGTGGTGGAACTCTCCGACGGGGGGATGGCGGTGCTGTTCATCTCCGCCGAGCTGGAGGAGGTGCTGCGCCTGAGCCACCGGGTGGCCGTCATGCGTGACCGGACGATGGTCGCCCAACTCACCAACGACGAGACCCTCGACGCCGACCGGATCATGCAGACCATCGCCGGCGGGTCGCACCGTGCGGAGGTGCACCCGTGAAACTCCTCGCCGACCGCGTACGCCCGCTCACCGGCCACCGGCTGTTCTGGCCCGCCCTCGTGCTCGTCCTCATGATCGTCGCCAACACGATCTACCGGCCCGGGTTCCTCGCCGTCGAGGTCAAGGACGGGCATCTCTACGGCACACCGATCGACATCCTGCGGCTGAGCGCGCCGTTGATCCTCGTCGCTCTCGGCATGACCCTCGTCATCGCCACCGGCGGGATCGACCTGTCCGTCGGCTCGCTCTGTGCCATCAGCGGCGCCATCGCATGTCTGCACATCAGCCGGTCACCCGACCAGAACAGCCTCTCCACCGTCTTCACCGCGCTCGCCCTGGCCCTCGGGGCCGCGCTCGTGCTCGGCATGTGGAACGGGGTGCTGGTCGCCGTCATCGGCATCCAGCCCATCATCGCCACGCTGATCCTGATGGTGGCCGGTCGAGGGCTCGCCCAGTTGACCACCGAGGGGCAGATCATCACGATCAACTCCGGTCCGTACCGGGCGATCGGGCTCGGACACTTCCTGACACTCCCGCTGGCGATCTTCATCGCACTCGCGGCGGCGCTGCTCGTCGCCGCGTTCACCCGCCGCACCGCCCTCGGCCTGATCGTCGAGTCCGTCGGCGGCAACGCCGAGGCCAGCAGGCTGGCCGGCATCCGCTCGCGCCGCGTCATCTTCCTGGTGTACGTGGTCAGCGCCGCCTGCGCCGCGCTCGCCGGCTTCATGATCACCGCGAACGTGTCCAGTGCGGACGGCAACGCCGCCGGCCTCTGGATCGAACTCGACGCGATCCTCGCGGTGGTCATCGGCGGCACCTCCCTCGCCGGCGGGCGGTTCTCCCTCAGCGGCACGGTCCTCGGCGCGCTGATCATCCAGACCCTCACCACCACGGTGTACGCCATGGACATCTCGCCGCAGACGTCCCTGCTGTTCAAGGCGGTCGTCGTCATCGCCGTCTGCCTCATCCAGTCCCCCGGGTTCCGCGCCCGGTTCCGCCGCCGCCACGGCGGAGCCGTACCCGGTCCCGCGGCCTCGCAACGGGAGAAGGAGCAGGTGCCGGCATGAGCAGCACGTCGCTGACCACCGGCCGTACCGGGCGGCCCAGCCTGCCCCGCCGGCACGTCCCGGTCCTGGCCACCCTCGCCCTGCTGCTGGTCATGTACGGCATCGGCGTGTCCCAGTACCGGGCCTTCTCCAACATCCAGGTCGTCTTCAACGTCTTCATCGACAACGGGTTCCTGCTCGTCGTCGCGGTCGGTATGACCTTCGTGATCCTCACCGGCGGCATCGACCTGTCCGTCGGCTCGGTGGCCGCCATGACCGCGATGGTGTCGGCCGCCCTGCTCCAGGACGGGTTGCCCGCGGCCCTGGTGCTCGTCATCGCGCTGCTGATCGGTCCGGCGCTCGGGCTCCTGATGGGCTGTGCGATCCACTTCTTCGACATCCAGCCGTTCATCGTCACCCTCGCGGGAATGTTCTTCGCCCGGGGCATGTGCACGTTCATCAGCGACGCGTCCATCCCCATCACCGACGGCTTCTGGACGGCCATGTCGCAGGAGCGCATCGGCAATCCCGCCGGGAACTTCGTGTCGATCAGCGTGTTGATCGCGTTCGCGGTGGTGCTCGTCGCCGCGTACGTCTTGGCGTACACGCGCTTCGGCCGCACCGTGTACGCCATCGGCGGCAACTCCCACTCCGCGCTGCTGATGGGCCTGCCGGTCGGCCGTACCCGGATCGCCGTCTACACGGTCAGCGGGCTCTGCTCGGCCATCGGCGGCATCCTGCTGTCGTTCTACACGCTCTCCGGTGCGCCGCTGATCGCCATCGGCATGGAACTCGACGTGATCGCGGCCGTCGTCATCGGCGGCACGGTCCTCACCGGCGGATCCGGCTACGTCTTCGGCACCGTCCTCGGCGTGCTGGTGCTGGGCGTCATCCAGACCCTGATCACGTTCGACGGCAGCCTCAACTCCTGGTGGACCAAGATCGTGATTGGCGGCCTGCTCTTCGCCTTCATCCTCCTCCAGCGCCTCATCGGCATCCGCTTCAAGTGACCGCCCCTACCGCGGAAGGCAACGACATGGCAAGCCACCCCCGGCCCGAGGTCTGGTTCCTCACCGGCAGCCAGGGCCTGTACGGCGAGGAGACCCTCCGGCAGGTCGCCGACCAGTCCCGGCAGATCGCCGCGCGGCTGGACGAGTCACCGGACATCCCCGCCCGAGTGGTCTGGAAGCCGGTCCTGACCTCCAGCACCGACATCCTCACGGCGTGCCGGGACGCGACCGCGCGGGGAGCGGTCGGGGTGATCGCCTGGATGCACACCTTCTCCCCGGCGAAGATGTGGATCGCGGGGCTGGACGCGCTGCAGACACCACTGCTGCACCTCCACACCCAGGCCAACGTCCTGCTGCCGTGGGACGAGATCGACATGGATTTCATGAACCTGAACCAGGCCGCCCACGGCGACCGCGAGTTCGGGTACATCCAGACCCGGCTCGGTGTCGCCCGCAAGACCGTCGCCGGCCACGTCACCGACCCTCGGGTCGTCGGACGCGTCGGCGCCTGGGCCCGCGCCGCCATCGGCTGGTCGGCCGTGCGATCGCTGCGGCTCGCCCGGTTCGGCGACAACATGCGCGACGTCGCCGTGACCGACGGCGACAAGGTCGAGGCTGAGCTGCGCTTCGGCGTGTCGGTCAACACCTACGGCGTCAACGACCTCGTCGCCGTGGTCGACCAGGTCGCCGAGGCGCAGGTGGACGACCTGGTCAAGGAGTACGACGACACCTACCGGGTCGACCCGCAGCTGCGGCCCGGCGGCCGGCGGCACGCCTCCCTGCGGTACGCCGCGCGCCTGGAGGTCGGCCTGCGCACGTTCCTGGACGACGGCGGCTTCCGGGCGTTCACCACCAACTTCGAGGACCTCGGTGGCCTGCGGCAGCTTCCGGGGATCGCCGTGCAGCGCCTGATGGCCGACGGATACGGCTTCGGCGGCGAGGGTGACTGGAAGACCTCCGTCCTGGTCCGGATGCTCAAGGCGATGGCGGTCGGCGTCGACGGTGGCACCTCCTTCATGGAGGACTACACCTACGACCTCACCCCGGGTCAGGAACTCGTCCTCGGCGCGCACATGCTCGAGGTGTGCCCGAGCATCGCCGCCGGTGTGCCGAACGTGGAGATCCACCCGCTGAGCATCGGAAGCCGGGAAGACCCGGTGCGGCTGGTCTTCGACGCCGCGCCGGGTCCGGCCGTGGTGCTGGGCATGGCGGACATGGGGGAGCGGTTCCGGCTGGTGGCCAACGTCGTCGACGTCGTGCCACCGCCGCACCCGCTGCGCCGGCTGCCGGTGGCCCGGGCGGTCTGGCGGCCCCGTCCACACCTGCCCGGCTCGGCGGAGGCGTGGATCACCGCCGGCGCTCCCCACCACACGGTGCTCTCACAGGCGGTCGGTGTGGAGGAACTGCGCGACCTGGCCGAGATTTCCCGTACCGAGCTGGTGGTCATCGACGCCGACACCGACCCGAGCCGCTTCGCCGACGAACTGCGGTGGAACCAGGCGTACTACCGGCTCGCCCGGGGCTTCTGAACCAGTGGTCGGGTAACGACGGGAACCGGCGGCAGTGACAGTTCGTGGATTCGCGTAGTGGTTGGTACCGGTTGACGTCACGGCCGGAAATTCTCCCCGAGGCGGGATTGCGAGAACCATTTGACGCGCTTTCGTCCCGGTGAACGCACCGGCCGGCAATGCCGTTCCCGTTCCCGCCCGCGGCGCGGGAACGGACCTCTCACTCGCAGGCCGGAAAGAGGTGGTGGCCGCTTGTGCGGTGCCGCCAGTCCCGCGGAAAAGAATGGTGTCCGCCAATTCATCGCCATTCCGGCGGGAACACTCGACCGGGAGCTCTGCCGCGCCGTGGGCGTCATGACAACTGGCGTAGACTGGCGGCGATCCGGCACCGGCCGCTCGGAAACACCGCGGTGGCGGCTGCCCGAACGATTCGTCCCTCCAGGGGGCTTCCGCCGACCGGGCGGCGCGGTCGTCGAGGGCGAGGCGGGAGAGGGAGGTGGCCGTGCGCGGTCCTGCGATGACGGACGTGGCTCGCCTCGCCGGCGTCTCCCACCAGACCGTGTCTCGGGTGCTGAACGGGCACCCCAACGTACGCGAGCAGACCCGGCTACGGGTCCAGGCGGCGATCGCCGAACTCGGCTACCGGCCGAACCGGGCGGCCCGCGCGCTGGTGACCGGCCGGTCGCAGGTGATCGGCGTGGTCGCGCAGAACACCACCCTCTACGGCCCGGCGTCCCTGCTGGCCGCCCTTGAGCAGGAGGCCGCGGAGGCCGGCTTCGCCGTCAGTGTCGGCAGCGTCCGCGACCTGGATCATCAGTCGATCTCGGCGGCGGTGGAGCGGCACCTGGCTCACCGGGTCGCCGGCATCGTGGTGATCGCGCCGGTCGAGTCGGCGGGGGAGGCTCTGGAACGCCTACCCAAGGACGTTCCGCTGGTCACGGTGGACGGTGACCCGCGCCGGCCGGTGCCGCTGGTGACGGTCGACCAGGTGGCCGGCGCCCGCGCGGCCACCCAGCACCTACTCGACGCCGGGCACCGCACGGTATGGCACGTGTCGGGGCCGCCGGACTGGTTCGACAGCGCCGGGCGGATCGAGGGATGGCGGGAGGCGTTGCAGGCGGCCGGTGCCGAGATCCCACCGCTGGTGCCGGCGGACTGGTCCGCGGCGGCCGGCTACCGGTGCGGGCAGATGCTGGTCCGGATGCCGGAGGTCACCGCGATCTTCACGGCCAACGACCACCTGGCGCTCGGTGTGCTGCGCGCTCTGCACGAGCACGGTCGGCGGGTGCCCGACGACATCAGCGTGGTCGGTTTCGACGACGTGCCGGAGGCAGCGTACTTCATCCCGCCGCTGACCACCGTGCGACCCGACTTCGCCGCGGTCGCCCAGGCGAGTCTGGACCTGCTGCTCGCCCAGATCGAGACGAACAGCACCGGCCCCGGGCGGCACACCATTGCACCGACCCTGATCCCTCGCCGCAGCGTCGGCGCCCCACCGCGCCGCTGAACCGGTCGCCGGGCCCGTCTCCGGGGGCCACCGGCCCATCCTGGAATCCGGTGGGCTGCTCGATCGGGGTAGAGGCGGCACCGCCCCGGTGAAACTCAGAAGACGGCAGCTTGACTAGCCGCGTGTTATCGCTCACAGTCGATAGTTAAGGGCGACGACGTCTGCGGCTCACCGGGCAGCGCTTTCGTCGGAGGGTTCGGATCAGGCGTACCCCAAGGGTGTGCGGACGCATTGTTAGCGCTAACGCTTCTCGAGGCGGGCGCACCACGCGCCGCACGGTGCGCCCATCGTCGAAAACCGTTGGGTTCAGCACTGGAGGAGGATCATGTTTGCCTTTGGTAGGTCTCCATCACTTGCGCCGCCGTCTCGGCGGGGCTGGCTGCCTCGGGTCGTAGCCGCCGGTGTGACGGCGGTCGTGGTCGGTGTCACCGCCGCGGCGGTGGTGTCGACACCCGCCGCCGCGGCGACAGTCGACCCGACCGCCTGGTACGTGTTGATCAACCGCAACAGTGGCAAGGCGTTGGACGTGTACAACCTGGCCACGAATGACGGTGCTCGGATCGTGCAGTGGGCGCGGAACAACGGCAACCAGCAGCAGTGGCAGTTCGTGGACTCGGGCGGTGGCTACTACCGGCTGAGGTCGCGGCTGTCCGGCAAGGTGCTGGACGTCTACAACTGGTCGACCGCCAACGGCGCCGGCATCGTGCAGTGGACCGATCACAACGGGACCAACCAGCAGTTCCGGTTGGCCGACTCCGATGGTGGCCATGTCCGTCTGATCAGCCGGCACAGCAACAAGGTGGTGGAGGTGCAGGGTGCCTCGACCGCCGACGGTGGGAACATCGTGCAGTACGACGACTGGAACGGCGCCAACCAGCAGTGGCAACTCGTCCGCGTCGACGGCGGGGGCACCCCTACGACGCCGCCGCCCGGCACGTGCGCGCTTCCGTCGACGTACCGCTGGACGTCGACAGGTGTGCTGGCGAACCCGAGGTCGGGGTGGGTCTCGCTCAAGGACTTCACCCACGCCCCCTACAACGGCCGGCATCTCGTCTACGCCACGACGCATGACACGGGCACGACGTGGGGCTCGATGAACTTCGGTCTCTTCACGAACTGGTCGGACATGGCCTCGGCGAGCCAGAACCCCATGCCGTTCGCGGCTGTCGCGCCGACCCTGTTCCACTTCGCCCCGAGAAACGTCTGGGTGCTGGCCTACCAGTGGGGTGGCCCGGCGTTCTCCTACCGCACGTCGACCGACCCGACCAACGTGAACAGCTGGTCGGCGCCGCAGACACTCTTCTCCGGCAGCATCTCCAACTCCTCGACCGGACCCATCGACCAGGCACTCATCGGTGACGACACGAACATGTACCTGTTCTTCGCCGGGGACAACGGCAGGATCTACCGGGCCAGTATGCCCATCGGCAACTTCCCGGGCAGTTTCGGCTCCACCTCGACGGTGATCATGAGCGACTCCACGAACAACCTGTTCGAAGCGGTTCAGGTCTACAAGCTCCAGGGCCAGAACCGATACCTCATGCTCGTCGAGGCGATCGGCGCACAGGGCCGCTACTTCCGCTCGTTCACCGCCACCAGCCTGGGCAGTTCGTGGACACCGCAGGCCGCAACCGAGAGCAACCCGTTCGCCGGCAGAGCCAACAGTGGCGCCACCTGGACCAACGACATCAGCCACGGCGAGCTGATCCGGGCCAACGCCGATCAGACCATGACTGTCGATCCCTGCAATCTGCAGTTGCTCTACCAGGGCCGTTCCCCCAACTCCGGCGGCGACTACGGCCTCCTGCCGTACCGACCGGGTCTGCTGACGCTGCAACGCTAGCAACGGCGCCCAGGGCCGACCGGGCGTCGGCGCAGCCCGCGACCATGATCGGCTGACCCGGGCCGGCTCGGTGCAAGGCCGAGCCGGCCCGGGTCACAGGTGCCGAGGTCGCCGGGTCGGACAGTCCGGCCGGTCGGCTCAGGCGCTGGACCTGACCTGCACAGCGTGGGTCAGGGTCATCAGCAGCAGGCCGCCCAGCAGGTTTCCGGCACCCGAGAGGACGACGTTGAGCCCCAGGTCGGCGTAGGACACGTGGGCGCCGAGCCAGATGCCGAACAACAGGTGCAGGCCGGAGACCACGACGTGGTCGAACGGACCGAGGGCGAGGAAGAAGCCGACCACGTACGCCAGGACGATGCGGCTACCGGCGGAGCCGACGGCGTGCAGCAGGTACGACAGCAGGGTCAGCAGGGTTCCGGCGGCGATGCCCCGGGTGAAGGTCCCAAGGCCTCCCTTCGCGGCGATCTCCTCCGCGACGAGGGCGAGGGTGTGATGGGCGCGGGACGGCAGGGTTCCCTCGACGGTGAACACGGCCGCCATGACCGCGCCGCCGACGAAGTTGAGGACGAGCACCAGGATCCACAGCCGCGCGAGCTGCCAGACGGCCGGGATCCGCCGGCGGGCCACCGCCGCGGCCACGGGGTCGAAGAAGTTCTCGGTGAACAGTTCGGTGCGGCCGACGACCACGAAGACCAGACCGATGCCGAACGCCAGCGCGCCGACCAGGTGCCCCACCCCGGAGGCGAAATCGGGCGCCGCCAGTTCGCGGGCGACGCCCAGCGCGACGATCCCGAACACGATGGTGACCCCCGCGATGAACCCCGTGGACGCCTGTTCCAGGGCGCTCATCGACAGCCGGCGCTCGCCCTCCGACCGGGCCCGGACGTACACATGCTCCGGGCTGGGTTCTCCTGCCATCCTGCGGGCGTACCCGATTCTGTCCGGCGGAACCGCATCCGCGGACCAGTCGTCGGCGGGGGGAGGTCGGCCGGACGTGGGTGGGGACACTTCCACCGGGCGAGGCGGTCATCGCTCAGCCTGCATGGCCGCGTCGGCCGTCGTCGATGGCGTGCGGACGGTGATGTCCTGGGTGACCGAGGCCACGCGCAGACCGTGCTCGGCGAGGCGGTCCAGGACGCGGCGGGTGACCTGATCCTTGACCTGACGGGCGGCGCGTACCGGCACCACGAAGCGGGCGGTCAGTTCCACCCAGTTCGGTGTGGCGCGGATGAAGACCCGGGCATCGACCTCGGCCTCGGCGACCGGGTAGCGGTGTCGCATCTGAGCTATCGCGCGCCGAGCCTCCGCCGTGGAGGAGATCGACTCCGCCTCCTCCCATAGGATGCGTTCGGCCAGGTGCCAGTCGGCGTCGTACCGGATGGGCAGGGTGAGTTCCTCCCAGAGATGGTCGAGCACCGTGCTGCTGTTGTAGACGGGTGCGGTGAACACGAACCGGTTGGACAGCGACACCACCCGCCCGGTGTACTGCCGTCCACGGATCCACGACTCCGGGTCGGTGGACGACCCGCTCTCCAGGATCCGGGTACGCAGCGGTGTGATGTCGAGAACGTCGCCGCGGACGCCGCACATCTGGATCCGGTCGCCGACCCGGAACTGACGACCGGTGAGGATGCTGATCCAGCCGGCGAAGGCACCGATGACCTCCTGCATGGCCAGGGCCAGGCCCGCGGCGATCAGCCCGACGACGACGCCGATCCGACCGGCGAAGGGCCGCCAGAGAATGGCCAGACCGATCAGCAGCACCGCGACGGTGACGTAGTGCACCGCCTTGCGGAGGTAGTAGCGGGTGTGCGTGTCGTCCACCCGGCGGGTGGACAGGCGCCCTGCGATGATCGCGAACAGCGCCGCCGCCACGATCATCACCAGGGTGGTCACCAGGCGACCGGTCACGGTGCTGGTGTCCCACACCGCCTCGAGGAACGCATCCATGGGTCGTGTCCCGTGCCGCTGGTGCCGCTGTCGCCCTGACCCTAGACAGCTTCCACGGGATGCCGCCAACGTTTCCGTCGGCTTCCCCCTCGGGTGGGGAACGGCGGCGGCCCCGCCAGCGCGCCCGTTGCTCGTTCGCACCGGCTGACCTGAGGTCGATGCTGCTGTGCCGGCCAGCGAACGGGATGCGCGTCAGCGCGGCAGGCGCGACGGTGCGGACGGGCCCGGGAGCTGTCGGGCCGGCGTGGCGGCCGGGGCAGCGGTGAGCGGCGCCGACAGGGCGGCCACGGTGCGGGTCACCGCCTGGCGGAGCAGGTTGTCGTCCAGCGGTTCCATGACGGCGGTCATCTGCACGCTGACCAGGTTGTGTCCGATGCGGATCAGGATGTAGGCGGAGGTCCCGGTCAGCGTCATCCCGGAACCGGCGGCGGACATCCGCAGGTCGACCCGCCAGGACTGTTCGCCCAGGCCGGGCGCGGCCCCTGGCACCACGTCGACGGTGATGGGTGGTTCTCCGCGGGTGACGAAGCGGCGGCACGCAGCGCGTTCGGCCTCGGCCTGTGTGAGCACCGTCGCGGGGACCCGGTCGGCGTACGAGGTGACCCCGACTTCGAGGGTGGTGGAGGCCAGCGGCACCGGGCCGGGTCGGGTCTCGTAGCGGAGCGTCGTGTCGACCCGTTCGTGTGGCGTGAGCGGGTCCAGGAACCGGTCGCGGACGAACGGTAGGCAGGTGTCGGGGGTGATGGGGTTCTCCGGCGCCTTGCTCCACGGTTTCGACAGCCAGTGAGCCGGCAGGGCCGGTTTGACCGCTCGGGCCGCCGTCTCGGCCTCCGTCTTCGTCAGTAACCGGCCCGGGTCGGCGGCGTGGCCGGGTCGCGGGGGCGGCGGTGCGGGTGGGCGGGCGGTCGGGGACGGCGATCCGGTGACGGCGGCTGCGGCGGCGTACCTGGCGGTGCCGGGAGCGCGTAGCAGCGCGGCGGCGGGCCCGCTCGCCAGCAGGGCCAGGGCGAGCGCGACGCCGGAGGCGCCGAGCGGCGCTGCCCACCTTCGTGCGGCGTGCACCGGATCGGTACCTCCGCCAGAGACCTCCGCCGGCACCGACCGCGCCGCCGCCGGCGGCGGCGGCGGGGGTGGCGTCCGGGACGCGGTCCGGGGCTTCCGGCTCCGGACGGCAGCCACCGCCGCGAGTGCCGGGACGGTGAGCACTGTCAGGTACAGCAGCCACACCAGCGGGGCGACGGCGTGCATCCGGAACCGCCACAGGTTCGGCGGCAAGCCGGCGACCAACGACTGGACGTGCAGCGCGACGCCGACCGCCGCCGTCGTCGTCCAGGCGGCGACGATCGCGGTCGAAACGGCGTGCCGTCGACGCCGGACACCGAGGGCCACCAGGACCGCCCAGCCGGCCAGTGCCGCCGCCCACTGCCCGTCCTGCAGCACCGCCATCAACTCGGCGACGGTGCGAGCCGGATGCCGGGCGGCGTGCACCGCCGCCACCGCGGCGGCGGCAAGCGTGGCACCGGCGGCGGCCAGTGCGGGCACCCGCCACCACCCCCGCCCCGCCCTGCGACGGAGCAGCACGGCGAGGGCCAGCGGTACGAGCGCCGACAGCGACCACCACACCGTCGGCGCGAAGAAGACGAACCAGTCGTGGACGTAGCCGCGCGGGGAACGGACGGCCTGCGAGGCGACCGGTACCGCCCAGACGGCGGGGGCCACGACGGCGCCCACAGCGAGGTAACTCACCGCCCGCCACGTGCGGTCGCGCACGTCGGGCGACGGGGCCGCGTCGGCGAGCAGCCGCGCGACGAGGACACAGAGCACGGTGAGCGAGGTGCCCGCCACGGCGGTCACGGCGGCGTTGCTCAGCGCGGACCCGGGGTCGGTGGTGCCTCCGGGGAAGGCGACCGCGTCGATCCCCGAGGTGACCGGCAGCAGGAACGCCCCGGCGACGAAGCCGGCCGCCGCCCCCGCCACCGGCCGCCACCAGACCCCGGCACCGTCGGCGCCGCGGTTGGCGGTTGCGCGGCGGAACAACGCCGGGGTGAGGCCGAGACCGAACAGCAGCCCGGCAACGACGGCCGGCGGCCCCGATGCGTCACGGGTCGCGTCCAGGGCGTGGGCGACGCCGTTCGCGGCGCCCATCGCGGTCACGGTGACGACGGCCGTGACGAGGGCGTGGGTGAAGCCGCCATCGAAGGTGGCCGCCGGTGCCGACAGAGCCGCGATCCGCGCCGTGGGATCCGGATGGCGGCCCAGGGCGCGGCGCAGCAGACGACGCGGCCCGGCCCGTCCCGTGCCGGCCGGTGCCTGGGCCAGCAGGGCGGCGAGCGGGTCCGGGCCGCCATCGTCGGCGACGAGCCGGTCGGCGGCGTGCTCGCGCAGCCGCAGCAGCGCCGCCGCGAGCAGCGCGATCGCCGCGACCAGGATCGCCGAGCGGACCAGCGCCGGCGTAACGGCCGGCCAGTTGTCCCGGGGGCGCAGGGCCGCCACCGCCAGCACCGCCGGAAGAACCACCCACGGCAGCCCACGCATGGTCGACACCCAGGCCACGTCACGCGCCCGGACGTGTGCCAGCTCGTGCCGGACGACCGGGTCGAAGCGGGCCGGATCGGCGTGTGCTGCCGCGACCGCCGCCGGCAGCACGACCAACGGCCGCCCTCCAGGCCGGGCGGTGGTGAACGCCTCACGCACCGGCGGACCGGCCACCATCAGCTGAGGCGCGCGCCGGCCGGTCAGCCCGGCCTCGGCGCAGAGCACGGCGAAACGCTCCTGCGCGGCCGGCAGGGCGAGCCGGTGCCGCCGCAGCCGGGTGGCATCGACCAGCGGCACCAGCACCAGGAGTACGGCGAGGCCGGCCACCAGCAGCGCGGCGCCGGCGAGCATGGTCCAGCCGCGCAGCTGTGTCGGTTCGCGCATACAACCAAGGAAGGCGTTCACCGTCGCGAGGTCATGGTCCGGCCCGGTGAACGGGTAGCCGGGGAAGGCCCGATCGCACCCGGTCAGGGCCACCGCGTACCCGGCCGCCAGCGGCCGGTAGGCGTGGAACACCAGGTCGCCCACCATCGCACCGAAGCTGGCGGTCAGCGCGGCGACGAGCACGTACAGCCAGGTGAGCGGCGCCGGCGCGGATCGCTGCGTCGACGGCGCTGTCACGTGGCTTCGGAGTCGAGATGCAGGGCACCCACCACGGCGTCGGCGAGGACCCGCGCCCGCGCGGCGTCGAGGCCCAGCGCGGTGGCGTGCTGACGGCACGCGTACCGCAGCCGGCGGGCCTGCTCAGCGGTGAGCGCCAACCGCGGCGGCTTTCCCCCCTCGCCAGGCTCGACGACCCCGACCACCACCGGTGGCTCGCTCTGCCGGCGCCGCCACCAACGTCGGCCCAGCAGGGCCCCGCCGAGGACGAGTACCTCGGCGACGGCCTGCCCGGCGGCCTGAAGGGCGACCTCGGTGACGAGGACCGTCTCGACGCCGAAGCCGACCGACCGTCCCGGCGCGGACCAGCGGACCCGCTCGGGCCGTCTCCGCCATTCAGCGGCGAGCTCGTCGAAGACGGCCAGTTCCTCGGGGGCGAGGCGGGCGACCGCGACCCGGGCGGCGGCGACCGCGACGTCGACGGCCGGCGGCGCGGCATCCGATCGCTCGATACGGTCGGTCACGGGAACCACCCTTCGCCAGGTCGATCAGCTCGCCACTACGTCACCCAAGTCAACACGCCCCGGTCAACGACTTCGATCACCATCCCGACAGGGGTTCGTAACCGGCCGGACGCGGACCTGCGCGGGTACGCCGGGTATGAACTGGCACCGGGCACCCGGCCGCGCCCGCCGAGATCCGGCGACCCGGGCAGCAGCGTTCGCCGCCGGCCTCGTCCGGGATCAGCCGGGGCGGCCGGGCACGACCGCGAGGCTCTCGACTCGGCGTCCGGCTCTGACCGGGCTCAGGGAGACGGCGGTCACCTTGTACTCGGGGCAGCCGGTCTCCGCGTCGGTGGCGTCGGAGGTCAGGGCGTTGGTACGGATGTCGGGGAAGGTGAAGGTGGTGAACATCTGCCCGGGGGCGACGGTGTCGGTCAGGTGGACGGGGTAGGTGACGGTTGCCCGGCGGCTGGTCACGTCGACGAGGTCGCCGTCGGCCAGGTCGAGCCGCGCGGCGTCGTCCGGGTGCAGGTCGAGCACTTCGCGGGGGCGGAGCTGGCGGTTGGGGGTTCGGCGGCTCATCGATCCGCTGTTGTAGTGCTCCAGTCGGCGGCCGGTGATCAGAACGTACGGGAAGGTGGCGTCGGGTTGCTCGCCGGGCGGCAGGTGCGGCCGGGCCGCGAGTGCGGCCCGGCCGTCGGGGGTGGCGAACGAGTCGAGGTAGAGGCGACCTTCGCCGGGTTCGTCCGGGCTGCGGCAGGGCCAGTGCAGCGGCCCGTCGCGGTCGAGCCGGGTGTGCGAGATGCCGGAGAAGGTGGGGGTCAGTGCGGCGCATTCGGCCATCGCGTCGGCGGGAGTGGGGCAACCGAGGTCGGCACCCATGGCGGCGGCGAGCAGGTGCAGGATGTCGAAGTCGCTGCGGGCCTGTCCGGGCGGGTCCAGCGCCGGGCGGACCCGCTGGACGCGGCGGTCGAAGTTGACGAAGGTGCCGTCCTTCTCGAGGAAGGGCACGGCGGGGAACACCACGTCGGCGTGTTCGGCGGTGGTGGACAGGAACACGTCGTGGTTGATGACGAGGTCGCAGGCGGCCAGTGCCCGGCGCACGTTGCCGCTGTCCGGGTCGGTCTGGGCGATGTCCTCGCCGATGACGTACATCGCGCGCACGTGGCCGGCGATCGCGGAGGCGAACATGTCCAGGATGCGCAGGCCGGGCCGTGCGGGTACCTCCGCGTGCCAGGCTCGGTCGAACCGGGCGCGGACGCCGGAGTCGGTGAGGCGTTGGTAGCCGGGCAGCATGTCCGGCAGGGCACCCATGTCCGAGGCGCCTTGCACGTTGTTCTGTCCTCGCATGGACAGCACGCCGCAGCAGCCGGGGGTTCCGACCGCGCCTTTGAGGATGGCGAGGTTCGCCAGGGTGCGTACACCGTCGGTGCCGTGGGCGTGTTCGGTGATGCCGAGGCCGTAGAGGATCGCCGGGCGGCGCGCGGCCCCGTAGAGGCGGGCCGCCTCGATCAGCGTCCCGGGCGCGACGCCGGCGAGCCGTGCCGCGTGGTCGGGCGGATAGTCGGCCAGCAGCGCGGTGAGTTCGGCGAGCCCGCTGGCCCGGGTGCGGAGGAATTCCCGGTCGGCGTATCCCTCGTCGAGCAGCACTCGGGCGATGCCGTTGAAGACGGCGACATTGGATCCCGGTCCGGCCTGGACGTGCACGTCGGCCATCTCGGCGAGGTCGATGCGGCGGGGATCGATGACGACGAGCCGGGCACCGCGCAGCACCAGCTGTTTGAGCCGGGCGCCGATGACCGGGTGGGCCTCGGTCGGGTTCGCGCCGGCGATCAGGATGCAGTCGGTGTGGTCGAGGTCGTCGACGGAGTTGGTGCCCCCGGCGTGGCCGAACGACGCGGTGAGCCCGACCGCGGACGGGGCGTGGCACAGCCGGGAGCAGTTGTCGATGTTGTTGGTGCCGAGCACGACGCGGGCGAACTTCTGGGCGAGGTAGTTCTCCTCGTTGGTCGCCCGTGCGGAGGAGATCATGCCGATGGCGTCGGGCCCGTGGCGGTCGCGGATGGCGGCCAGCCGGGTCGCCGCGACGGTGAGAGCCTCCCGCCAGGACGCGGGCCGCAACGGCGAGTCACGACCGCCGTCGCGGACCAGTGGGGTGGTCAGCCGCTCCCGGGACCGGATGAAGGCGTGGGCGAAGCGGCCCTTGACGCAGGCGTGGCCACGGTTGACCGGGGCGTCGTGCACGGGGGTGATCGCCGCGACGGCATCGTCGCGTACGTGCACCCGCAGGGTGCAGCCCACGCCGCAGTACCCGCAGGTGGTGGTGGTCGTCCGGCTGATCGGACGCGGGTCGGACAGCCCCGGCTCGGACAGCGCCCCGCTCGGGCAGGTGTCGACGCAGCCACCGCAGGCCACGCAGGGGGACGAGACCCACGGCCCGCCGGTGCCGGCGACGACGACGGTGTCGAACCCACGACCGGCCAGGGAGAGCGCGAACGTGCCCTGCACCTCGGCGCACATGCGTACGCACCGGTTGCAGGCGATGCACAGGTCCCGGTCGAGTTTGACGTACGGGTGGGAATGGTCGACGCCCGCGTTGCGGGTCGCACCGTCGAAGCGGCTTGCGGTCAGGCCGAAATGGTGGCAGGCGCGCACCAGTTCGCTGCGCTCGGCAGGGATGTCCAGCGCCCGCGCGGGCAGCTGGGAGACGAGGAGTTCCAGGGCGAGCCGCGCCGGCCTGCGGGCGACTTCACCGCCGGTCTGTATCTCCATCCCGTCGGCGGCGGGGGTGGTGCAGGCCGGCACCGCCCGCCCCTGGACCGCGACCAGGCAGACCCGGCACGACCCCTGCGGGGTGAGCCGCTCGTCGTAGCAGAGGGTCGGCACCACGGCCCCGGCCGCCCGCACGGCGTCCAGCACGGTGGCCCCCGCGCCCACCTCGACGCCGATGGTGTCGACGGACAACCGCATCTATCCGCCCCCGCCGCCGGTGGGGGCCGCTCGGCGCAGCTCGTCGGAGTACACCCGCAGCAGGCTGCGCACCGCGCAGGCCACCCCACGCCCGAACGCGCACAGGCTCGCCACCGTCAGCACGTCGAGCAGTGGTTCGTGGTCGGCGAGCACCGCCCCGGCCTGCTCAGGTTCGCCGAGCCGCTCGACCAGTTCCATGCCCCGGCGGGTGCCCACCCGGCAGGGGGTGCAGGCGCCGCAGCTCTCCGCCGCCCCGAACGCCCACGCGTGCCGCAGGATCGCGGCGGCCGGTACGGTCGAGTCGACCGCGACGAGGCTGGCGTGGCCCATCGCGGCCCCGGCCGTCGCAAGCGGCTCGGTCAGCAGCGGCAGGTCGAGCTGGTCGGGGGTGAGGAAGCCGCCGAGCGGGCCGCCGACCTGCACCGCGCGTAGCTGGTACGGCTCGCGCAGGCCGCCGCCGAGATCGGTCACGAGGTGGCGCAGCGGCACGCCGAACTCCACCTCGTACACGCCCGGCCGGCGGAACCGTTGGCTCAGGCAGACCAGCTTGGTGCCGGGCTCGTCCGGGTGGCCCAGCCGGGCGTAGGCCGCCCCACCATGCCGGACGATCCACGGTACGGCCGCCAGGGTCTCCACGTTGTTCACCGCTGTCGGCCGTCCGAGGAAGCCGTGGCTGGTCGGGTACGGGGGGCGCGCCCGCACGGCCGCCCGCAGCCCGGCCAGGGCGTGCAGCAGCGCCGTCTCCTCCCCGGCCACGTACGAGCCGGCGCCCACCACGATCTCCACGTCGAAGTCGACGGGCGAGCCGTGCACCCGCTCGCCCAGGTGGCCGGCCTCCCGCGCCTGCGCCACCGCGGCACGCAGCCGATCGGCGGCCACCGGGTACTCCGAGCGGACGAGGATCAGCCCGTGCCGCGCGCCCACCGCGAAACCGGCCAGCGCCAGGCCCTCCAGGACGCGATGCGGATCCTGTTCCATCAGCAGCCGATCCCCGTACGAGCCGGGATCACCCTCGTCGCCGTTGCCCACCACGTACCGGGGCGCGGGCTCGCCGGCGGCCATCGACCACTTCTCCGCCACCGGGAAACCGGCCCCGCCCCGCCCACGCAAGCCCGAGGCGGCGACCTCGGCGGTCACCCGCTCCGGTGATCCGGTCGCCACCACGCTGGGCCACACCGTCCACGGCTGCTCGCCACCGAGCAACCCGGCCAGCACCACCGGCCGATCGACCGCGCTCGCGTACGGGATCTCCGCCGCCCGCATCTTCGCCGGCTCGACCCAACCGGGCCGCGTCCGCCGCTGTGCGGCCAAGGGGTCACCGAACAGCCCACCCAGAGTCTCCCCGCTGGCGGGTAGCTCCCCGTCGAGTGCGGCGGGCGAGTCGTAGCAGTACCCGAGACAGCGCACCCCTTGCAGCGATACCGACCCGTCCGCGGCACGCTCGCCCAGCCGCACGCCCAGCGCCCGCTCCAGCCGAGCGGTGTGCTCGCCCTGGCCGCTCACGAAGCAGGAGGTGCCCTCGCACACCCGCACGTGCCGCCCGCCACGGCGACCCTCCGCGAAGTCCGCGTAGTAGGTCGCCGAGCCGGTCACGGCCGCCACCGGCCAGCCGAACTCGCCTGCCGCCCGCGCCAGATCCTCGGCATCGACCCGCCCGTCCTCGGCCTGGGCGCGCCGAAGCCGATCCAACATCGCCGTACCCGGCCGGCGCAGCCGGTCCTGCAATTCGACGAAAGCCTCCCGTGGCTCGCCCACCGCACCACCCCCGCGCACCGTAGATCCAGAGAAGAAACGTACGTCTGCTCGCGGGTGGTTCGCGGTCGAACAGGCGGTTTGCCGGCGCGGCGATGACGAACCGGCCGTCGGGCAGGACCCGGCCCCCGCGCCCGGGCCCTTCGCCCTCGTTCGGATTGCCCCGGTTGCCCGGTCCGGCGACGCGCGCCGTTGAGACGATCCGCAGGTGGGAGCGGAATCGGGTGGATGCGTGCCGGAGCGGCCGGTGCGGCGGCACCGGGTGGATTGGCGCCAGTGGGCCCCGCTGACCCTGCTCACCCTGGCCGTGCTGGTCGGTGCCGGGTTGTGGTCCGCCGGGCTGCGGGGTGCGGCCGAGCTGATCTGGGCGGCGGTGACCCTGGTGGCGCTGCTGCCGGCCGTCTGGTCGACGCTGCGGCAGCTCTGGCATCGGCAGTTCGGAGTCGACGTGGTCGCCGTGCTGGCGCTGGTCGGCACCCTGCTGGTCCGCGAGTACCTGGCCGGCGCGGTGATCGCGGTGATGGTCGCGACCGGGCAGGCGCTGGAGGACTACGCCCAGCGCCGGGCCACCCGCGACCTGCGGGCGCTGCTGGAACGCGCGCCGCGGCAGGCCCGGCGGCGTACCCCGGACGGCGGGATCGAGGTGGTGCCGCTGGACCGGGTGGCGGTGGGGGACCGGCTGGTGGTCGGCCCCGGCGACGCGGTACCGGTGGACGGGACCGTGGAGGAGCCCGCCACGCTGGACGAGTCGGTGGTCACCGGCGAGTCGCAGCTGGTCACTCGCACCACCGGCGAGCAGGTGGCCAGCGGCGTGGTCAACGCCGGCGCCGGGTTCGGGCTGCGGGCGACGAAGAACGCGGCGGAGAGCACGTACGCCGGGATCGTCCGGCTGGCCGAGGAGGCCACCGCACGGAAGGCCCCGATGGTCCGGCTCGCCGACCGGTACGCCGCCGCGTTCGTGCCGTTCACCCTGCTGCTGGCCGGCGCCGCCTGGCTGCTGACCGGCCAGTTCCTCCGGGCGGTGGCGGTGCTGGTGGTGGCCACCCCCTGCCCGCTGCTGCTGGCCACGCCGATCGCGATCGTCTCCGGGCTGTCCCGGGCGGCCCGGCGCGGCGTGCTGGTCCGCGACGGCGGTTCGCTGGAGCTGCTCGGCCGCGCCCGGACCCTGCTGATGGACAAGACCGGCACGCTCACCGCCGGCCACCCCCGGGCCGCCGAGACGGTCGTCGCGCCCGGCGGCGACCGGGACGAACTGCTTCGCCTGGCCGCCTCCGTCGAGCAGCTCTCCCCGCACGTGCTGGCCGCGGCTCTGGTCCGGCAGGCCCGGGACCGGGGGCTGCCGCTGGCCGAACCGACCGACGTCACCGAGGAACCGGGGCGCGGGGTGACCGGCCGGGTGGAGGGGCGGATGATCCGGGTCGGCCAGCTCGTCGGCGATCCGCCCGAGTGGGCGCACCAGGTACGCGAGCGCGCCGAACTGGCCGGCCACTCCACCGTCTGGGTCAGCGACGACCGGGCCCCACTCGGGGCGATCCTGCTGGAGGACCCGGTACGCCCCGACGCCCGGCGGACCGTGCGGCGGCTGCGGGAGGCGGGGCTCCGCCGGCTGATCATGGTCACCGGTGACCGGCCGCGTACCGCCCGGCAGGTGGCGCAGACCGTCGGCGTCGACGATGTGATCGCCCAGTGCTCGCCGCAGGAGAAGGTGGCCCGGGTCCGGGCGGAGTCCCGGCAGGCGGTCACCGTGATGGTCGGCGACGGCGTCAACGACGCGCCGGCCCTGGCCGAGGCGCACGTCGGCGTGGCGATGGGCGCCACCGGAGCGACCGCCTCCGCCGACGTGGCCGACGCGGTGCTCACCGTCGACCGGCTGGACCGGCTCGCCGACGCCGTCGAGATCGCCCGGTACGCGCGCCGCATCGCGGTGCAGAGCGCCACCGTCGGCATGGGCCTGGCCGTCGTCGCGATGGCGTTCGCCGCCGCTGGCAGGCTGCCTCCGGTCGCCGGCGCGTTCCTCCAGGAGGGCATCGACGTGCTGGTCATCCTCAACGCGCTGCGCGCCCTCGGCGGCGGCGTGCGCCGCCGGGACGTCCCGCCGCGGACCCGGGAACTGCTCGACCGGTACGCCGGCGAGCACGTCGCGGTGCGGGGCGTGCTGGACCGGCTGCGCGACACCGCCGACCTGGTGGCGACCCGCCCCGACGCGCCGGAGTGCGTGCCGGCGCTGCGCGAGGTGCACCGCCGGCTGGTCGACGAGGTCCTGCCACACGAGGCGGCCGAGGAGCGGCAGCTCTATCCGGCCCTCGCTGGCCCGCTCGGCAGCGACGAGGCGACCTCGACGATGAGCCGGACACATGTGGAGATCAGCCGGCTGGTGGACCGGATCGGCGGCCACCTGGCGCAACAACCGGACGGTCGACTGCGCCGCGACGCGGTGCCCGACCTGCTGGCCACCCTGTACGGGCTGGACGCCGTGCTCCGCCTGCACCTGACGCAGGAAGAGGAGGACTACTTCTCCCTCGACCCACCGGACAGCCCGGCACGGTGACCGGCGTCGCCATTCCGCTCAGGCGGACCATCGGCTGCCGAGGATCGCGCTCGCCCGCCGGAGTTGGTGCGGGGTACGGTGGCTGCCGCGGTGGCGAGCGCGTGACGTAGTTGCGCCGCTTCCGCCTTACGACCGAGTTTGTCGAGCACATCGGCCTGGGTGCGGTGTGCCGACCACAGTTCCGGACCGAAGGTGTCCGGCTCCTGTTCGGCAAGGGGCCGGTACAGCGCGATGGCCTCGCGGACCGCCGAGAGTGCCTGGCGCAGCTCGCGTCCCACCCGGGCACGTACCCATGCGAATCCGTACAGTGCGTAGGGCAGGCCGGGCAGGTGGGCGGTCGGATGGCGTTCGGCGATACGCCGGTAGAGCGCTACTGCTTCTCGACTGCTCTCCAGGGCTTCTCGCCGCCGGCTGACCCCCGCCAGTTCGGCGCCGGCGCGGGTCAGCGCCATGGCCAGGCCGGGCTGGTAGGCGGTCGGGTTGACCTCGGCGAGCCGTCGGTGGATGGTGACGGCCTCCTGGTGCGCGGCCAGGGCCTCCTGTCGCCGGCCCAGCTTCGACAGGAGCCGGCCGGGGCGGTCGAGCGACGCTCCGAGCGCGGGCAGGTACACGGCGGTGTCGGCCTCGGCGACCCGCCGGTACAGGTCGGCGGCGACCGCCGCGGCGGCGAGCGCCTCCTCGTCGCGGCCCAGCGCCGACAGGTGGAGGCTGAGGTTGTACGACGTCATCGCGAGTCCGGGCCGGTGCACGGCCGGGTTGATGTCGACCAGCCGCCGGTACTTGTCGGCGGCTTCTTCGGCAACGGCCAGCGCCTCCTCGTGGCGGCCCAGGTTCCTCAGGTCCAGACCGAGGGTGTTCAGCATCGTCGCGAGGCCGGGCAGGCGCGCCGGACTGTCCTGCGCCAGCCGCCGCTGAATGGCGACGGCTTCCTGCCCGGCGGCCAGTGCCTCTTCCCGCCGCCCCAGCTTCGCCAGGTGGACGGCGAGGTTGTGCAGCGACCCGGCGAGCAGTTTCGGGTCGGTGGACGGGTCGCTCTCGATCAGACCCCGCACCAGGTGGACCGCTTCCTGGGCCGCCGTCAGGGCCTCCTCAAGGCGCCCCAGGTCGCCGAGGAGCATGTTGAGGTTGTGCAGGCACGCCGCGAGCAGGGGCCGGAACACGGCCGGCTCGAGGTCGGCCAGGTGTCGGAACAGGTCGACCGCTTCCCGGCCGGGAGCGAGCGCTTCGTGATGGCGGCTGCGTTCGGCCAGACGCTGGGAGAGGCTGTCCAGCGCTGCCGCGAGTTGCGGCAGGTGGGCGCGGTCGGCCTCGGCGAGCCGCCGGTACGCCTCGGCGGCATCCTGGGCGGGCACCAGCGCCTCGTCGTAGTGGCCGGCGTGGACGAGTCGCCTGCTGAGCCTGTCCTGCAGGTCGGCGAGGTCGGCGAGGTCGGTGGTGGCGGTGTCGGTGCGGCGGAGGAGCGCACGGGTGATCGCCGCGGCACCCGGCTCGAGGTCGAACTGCCGGTCGCGGGGTAGAAGTCGTTCGATGGCCTTGAGTGTGTCGAGTGGTAGATGGGTGAGGTCGCTGAGGGCGATCAGGGCGGCGCTGCCGGCGTCGATGGCGAGTTTCGGGTCCGTGCGCAGCAGCGGGTGGACGGTGGCCGTGCCGAGGTGGGGCCAGCGTTGCGTTGCCGAGGCGAGGAAGGTGATCGCGCGGGGCGCCCACGCCGGGGCTGCTCCGTCGGCGTCGCGGGTGAGCAGGGCGATCGCGGTGGGGGCCGCCCAGGGGAAGCTGCGGTGGTGGGCGGAGTGGCCGGCGACGGTGAGGGCGAGATAGTCCTCGGCGAGCCGGTCCGGGTACAGCGGCTCCAGCACCCGGGTCGGGTCGGCCGGTGGATAGCAGTTGCCGTGGTCGGCGAGGATGCGCTGTGGGTGGGTTTCCAGGTCGAGACCGGTGAGAATGGCCTTGCCGGTGGGATGGTCGACGGACCCGGTCAGCGCCGCGGTGAACACTGCCTGTGCCATGACGCCCGGCGGGCTCTCGTACTCCAGGTTGGTGGGGTGGCCGTCGTGGTTGCGGTGCTGGTAGAGACGTTCCCAGTGCTGGTGTTCGCGTTCCAGCAGGTAGCAGGTCAGTCCGGCCGCGTCGTCGGGTGGGCGTCGACCGTGGACGTGGGCGTCGACCGCGACGAGGGCGGCCATGTGGACGGCCAGGGTCAGGCCCAGGTCCGGATGGTCGAGCCGAACCGGCGGTTCGATGCCGCTGGTGTCGGTGGCAGGGTAGTGGGCGGCGAACCCGTCACGGGCGGCGGTGAACATGCGGGCCCGGTCGCCGGCGGGAGCGAGCAGCGGGCCGAGACACTGGTGCGAGACGCCGGCTTGCAGATCGGTGAGGGTCTTGACGAGGGCGGGTGGGCAGGTCGGGATCCGGGCGAGCAGCAGGATGCGGGTGGCCATCCCGGGCTGGCCGAGCAGGGCGTTGCTGAGCAGCCAGTTCAGGTGGCTGGGCGGCCACCGGTCGGCGTAGTCGACGACGAGCAGCAGCCCGGCGGAGCCGTCCAGGCGTAGATCCTGGCTGCCGGGCTGGGGGATGGCAGCGCCCGGGCCGTGGGTGGTCGTGACGGTCTTCCAGCCGGCGGCGCGCGCTTCGGCGGCGAACTGGTCGGCCAGCCGGGTCTTGCCCTGCCCACCCGGGGCGTGCAGCCATCGGGCGGCCAGCCGCCGCCCGACATCGGTACGCCAGGCGTGCAGCTGGGCGAGTTCGGTCCGGCGGCCGGTGAAGTCGACGACGGCGTAGCGGGCGTCGAGCATGCGGCTGGGCACGTCGAGCAGCCACACCGAGTCGGGCGGCCGGGCGGAGCGGTGGTCTTCCAGCACGTACAGGGGAGTGCCGTCGCCGAGGACGTGGATGTCGGCGCCGATCACGCCGTAGGCGAACCCGGCGGTGGCGGTGACATGCTGGACGTAGCGCGAGCCGACGGTGCTGCTCACCTGCCCGCCGGGTCGGTACTCGCGGGCGTCGGCGCCGCCTCGCCGTAGTGGTTGACGATGTTTCCGCCGCCCTGGACGCCCTGGGCGATCGCGCCGGGCGCGGACGCGTGAACCCGCTGCACCCAGGTCTGCTGGGGTGCGGACAGCTCGGCCAGGACGGCGGCGGTCACCGTGCGTAGCTCGGCGGCCACGGCGCTGTCGGCGCCGACCTCATCGGCGTGCTCGGCGAGCAGATCGGCCAGCCGAGTCCGCCAGGCCGGCAGCAGCTGCCGGCGGAGTTGGTCGCGATCGGCCGGGTCGGTCTGCGCCAGCATCTCGGCATCGGTGTCGAGCTGCGCCGCGACGAGCGCGGCCCGGCGCGGCCCGCTCCGCCGGAACAGCGCGACGACGCCGTCGCGGGCTGTCTGCCAGGCGTCGCTGGCGGCCGCGCCGACCAGCGCCCCCGCGCCGGTCGCCGCCAGCGACCCGATCCACGCCGCTTCCTCCACTGCCACTCTCCTTCTGACCTCCGTCGGTGTTCACCTGGCCAGGAGCCACCCGGGCCCGTGCGCCTGGTCCGGGACGCGGGCACAGCCACCGGCGTCCTGTTCCGCAAGCCTCGACCGATCCAGGTGACGAGGTCAATCCGCTATACGACAACCCACCAGGTCGAGCCGGGGGCAGGCGACCTGGCGATCGCGACCATTCGGCGGGAGTTCGCGGTCAGAGTCGACGGTAGCGGGCCCGGCGGGCCTGGAGGCGGTCCGCCGGGTCGACGTCGAGCAGGGTGGCCAGCTCGTGCGCCAGTACCGCCCCCAGCCGGTCGAGGAACGCCGCGGGCTCGTCGGCGGCGTCGGGTCGCTCGGCCACGATCCGGTCCACGATGCCCCTCGCCCGCAGGTCCTGCGCACGGATGCCCTGCGCGGCGGAGATCTCCGGCGCCCGTTCGACGGTGCGATGGAGGATCGCCGACGCGCCCTCCGGCGGCAGCGGCGAGAGCCAGCCGTGCGCCGCGGCGATGACACGGTCGGCCGGCAGGAGGGCCAAGGCGGCGCCGCCGCTGCCCTGACCCAACAACACGCACAGGGTCGGCACCGGCAGGGTGACGAGATCGGCAAGGCAGTGGGCGATCTCTCCGGCCAGGCCACCCTCCTCGGCCTGTGGTGACAGGGCGGCGCCCGGCGTGTCGACAACGGTGACGACGGGCAGGCCCAACTCCGCGGCGAGCTTGAACCCCCGCCGGACGGCCCGAAGGCCAGCGGGGTCGGGCGGGCTGTCGCGCCGGTCGTGTCCGACAACCACGGCGGGGGCCTCCCCGAAGCGGGCCAGCACCACGATCACACCGGCTCCGGTTTCGCCGCTCTGCGTACCGTGCAACGGCACGACATCCCGGCCGGCGTGTCTCAGCAGTCGGCGGATTCCGGGACGGTCTGCTCGCCGGGATCGTCGGACGGCGTCCCAGGCGGTGCGTTCGTCGGGCGGGTCTTCCGCCGGGACGGGCGGACGGGGGAGGCGGCGCGGCGCGCTGAGAGTGGCCAGCGCTCGCGCGGCCAGCGGCGCCACCTGCTCCGGCGCGACGACCGCGTCGATCAGACCGTGTCGGTGGAGGTTCTCGGCGACCTGCACGCCGGCCGGGAACGGCGAGCCGGTCAGCGCCTCGTGCACCTTCGGCCCGAGGAAGCCGATCAGCGCGCCCGGCTCGGCGACTGTCAGGTGCCCGAGGGACCCCCACGACGCGTACACGCCGCCGGTTGTCGGGTGCCGCAGGTAGACCAGGTATGGCAGCCCCGCGGCCTTGTGCGCGGTGATCGCCTGGCTGATCTTCACCATCTGCACGAACGCGATCGAGCCTTCCTGCATCCGGGTGCCGCCGCTCGCGGGCGCGGCCAGCAACGGGATCCGCTCGGCGGTCGCCCGCTCGACGGCCCGGGTGAGCCGCTCGGCCGCCGCGACGCCGATCGAGCCGCCGAGAAATGCGAACTCGCCGGCGATGACGGCGACCCGCCGCCCGCCCAGCCGGCCCGCGCCGGTGATGACCGCCTCGTCGACTCCGGTGGCCCGGCGCGCGGCCGCCAGCGCCTCCGCGTAGTCGGCGTCGAGCGGGGTTGGGTCGGCAACGGGTTCGTCCCACGACTCCCAGGTTCCCGGCTCGATGACCAGATCGATCAGACCCCGTGCCGATCTCCTCACGCCGGGTCGACCTCCGCGTACGGGCAGCCGCCCGAGGGCCGGGCACGGCCCGGACCCCGGTCGAAGATGGCGTCGTCACCGGTGCGGCCGGTCCGCGGCGCCGCCCGGTGGGCGTCGGACGCCGCCTCGTCAACCTGGTCGCCAACCATGACGACACCGTAGTCGTCGCGGACCCGGCGACGCTCACCTTGTCCCACGCCACGTCCCGGACCACCCAGGGCGGTGAGCGGATCGCCGCAGCGGACGTGGGTGGCGGAGCGGGGTCGGCCGAACTCCGCCACCCGGGCGAACGTGCTCAGTTCAGTCCGCCGTCGACGGCGTTCATCAGTGTCCCGGTGTCGCCGGACATCTCCCAGATCATCACGCCGAGCAGACCCTTGGACTTCAACCAAGCGGTCTTGCGCTGCAGAGACCAGGGGTCGTCGAACGTCCACCACTGGCCACCGGGCCCGGTGTAGCAGTACGTCGAGATCGACTGCTCGTCGTGGTGGACGGTGCAGCCCGGCACGCTGGCGATCAGGTTGCTGTAGCCCCGCGTACCGGCCTCCTCCGCGAACTGGCCGGGCGCCGCGCCGGTGGCGGCCTGCCACTCGCCGTGCACCCCGCCGTCGGTCACGCCCTGCCAGCCGCGGCCGTGGAACGGCAGCCCGATGGTGAGCTTGCGCGGGTTCACGCCGGCATCCAGGTAGGCCTGGATGGCGTCGGCATAGCTGAAGTGGACGGTGTACGGGTCCTGCGCGTCGGTGTAGAGGTTGGAGGCGTGGCCCGTCCGGTTCGGCTCCCATGAGTTGTCGCTGCCCGCGCCGTGGAAGTCGTATCCCTGCACGTTGGCGAAGTCCATGTAGTCGAACACGCTCGGGGTGCCGTCGGAGGTGCTGATGTCCCAGCCGGCAGCGATCTTCGCGGGGTCGGCCGGCGTGAACGCGGTCAACAGGTACCGCTTGCCGGTGGTCGCGCCCAGCTCATCGAGTTGCCGGCGGAACTCGGCGAACAGCAGCAGGTTGTTCGCCTTGTCCTGCGGGCCCCAGTGGTTGCCCGGGTGTCCTTCGGCACCGGGCCATTCCCAGTCCAGGTCGATGCCGTCGAAGATGCCGGCGGCCACGCCCGCGCCGCCGGCGCCGTTGTACGCCGGCAGGTCGCCCTTGATGTACATGTCGATGCAGGACTTGACGAACTTCTTCCGCGCCGCGTCGGTGGCCGCCGCGTCGGAGAAGAACTTCGAGTACGTCCAGCCGCCGAGCGAGATCAACACCTTGAGGTGCGGGTGCTTGGCCTTGAGTTTCTTGAGCTGGTTGAAGTTTCCCCGCAGTGGCTCCCAGCCGGTGTCGGCGACCCCGTCGACGGACTGCGCCGCGCTCATCGGTCGGGTGTAGTCGGCGTCGGCGTCACCGGCGCCGGTGCCCTGGTCGGGGTCCTGCGGGTCGGGGGTGGTGCCCTTGGTGACGCCGTTGAGGCAGGTCAGGTTCACCGGGTCGAGGTTGGTGAAGGCGTAGTTGATGTGGGTCAGCTTCGCCGCCGCGCCGGTGGTGTCCAGGTTCTTGACGAAGTACTGCCGGCCGTAGATGCCCCACTGGACGAAGTATCCGACCCGGGCATGGCCGCCACCGCCGACCACGTCATCGGTCGTCGCGGTGACCGCGTTGCTGGCCGCCGAGGCGTTGTCGTACCGGTCGCGGGCCTTCACCGTGAACGTGTACGCCGTCGACGGCGCAAGCCCGGTCACCGTCGCGGTGGTGCCGGTGACGGACAGGGCCAGGGTGCCGCCCCGATAGACGTCGTAGCCGGCGATCCCGCTGGCGTCGGTCGAGGCGTTCCAGGCCAACGACACGCTGCTGGACGTCCTGCCCGTCGAGCGCAGGTTGCCCGGTGGACTTGGCGCCGTGTTGTCGTCGGACGGGTTGAGCGTGGTCACCGTGACCGGTGTGCTCGCCGCGGACCGGTTCCCGCGGGTGTCCTTCGACGTCACGGTGAACGTGTACGCCGTGTCGGGGGACAACCCGGTGACCACAGCCGACGTGCCGGTGACGCTGGTGGCGAGGGTGCCGCCGCGGTAGACGTCGTAGCCGGCCACCGGGAAGTCCCCGCCGGCTGCCGCGTCCCAGGCCAGCGACACGGTCCTGGTGGTGCGGCCGGTCGAGCGCAGGCCGGTCGGGGGCGACGGTGGCCGGTCGGCGCTGCCGTCGCACTTGCTGCCGTTGATCCGGCAGTTGGTCGGGGTGCCCGGTCCCGAGGCGATGAACCAGAAGCTGTACGGCTCGGTGCTGCCACCGGGCTGGACCGATCCGTTGTAGTACTCGTTGACGACGGTCACGTGACTGCCGGACACGGTGGCCTTGCCGTTGTAGGAGCCGCCCATGGTGACGCCGGACGGTAGGTCGAACTCCAGCGTCCAGCCGGTGATGGCGGCGCTGGTCGGGTTCGCGACGACGTACCTGGACTGCCACCAGGAGCCGTGGTCGGCGCTGGAGAAGGTGGCGGTCAGGCCGGCGGCGGCTGCCGCTGGCGTGGCTGTGATGACGGCGGTGGGCAAGAGCAGCAGAGCGAGGGCCGCGACGGTGGCGCGGCGCGGTAGATGCATGGCGCGCTCCTTCTGACCTGGCGGGACCGGCGCCCGCAGCGATGGACGTCGCTCTCAGTAAAGTTTGTTAACAGTCCACCGTCAATAGCCATCCATCGATGGATGTCGGAGTCGAGGTGACGCCGTCAGGCTGGAGCGGGCCGGCCAGCAGGTGGCGGCGAGAGGTGCCACCGGTCGGCCCGCACCGATGGCACTGCCGCTACGGCCGGTCGAGGAACCGGCCGTAGCGGCAGTGGGCTCCTCAGTCGACCAACTCGGCGAACTGGCGCAGCTGTCGTGGGCCGCCCTGGACCAGCAGGGTGGTGATCACCGTCTCGCGCCACCGCTGCAGCTCGTCCTTGATCTTCGCGGTCGGCCCGATCAGCGCGATGTCCTCCACCAGCGCGGTCGGTACGGCGGCGATCGCCTCCTGCTTGTTGCCAGCCAGGTACGCCTCGGTGATGACGTCGCACTCCCGCTCGTATCCGAGGCGGGCGATGACGTCCCGGTGGAAGTTGGCCGACTTGGCACCCATGCCACCGACGTACAGTGCGACGAACGGCCGGATGCGATCGGCCGCCCGCTCCACGTCGTCGTCGACGACGATCGGCACGGTCGCGGCGATCTCGAACGTGTCCGGGCCGCGCCGGGCGCCCGGTCGGGCGAAGCCCTCGGCCAGCGCGGAGCGGTAGAAGCCGTCCGCCTTGGGGGAGAAGAACAACGGCAGCCAGCCGTCGGCGATCTCGGCGGCCAGCGCCACGTTCTTCGGCCCTTCGGCGGCGAGGAAGATCGGGATGTCGGCGCGCAGCGGGTGGACGGTGGACTTCAGCGGCTTGCCCAGGCCGGTGCCGCCACGGTGCGGCAGCTGGTAGAACTCGCCGTCGTACTCGACCGGGCCGGTGCGGGCGAGGACGGCGCGGACGATCTCGATGTACTCCCGGGTGCGGGCCAGCGGCCGGGGGTACGGCTGGCCGTACCAGCCCTCCACGACCTGGGGGCCGGAGGCGCCGAGCCCGAGGATGAACCGGCCGCCGGACAGGTGGTCGAGGGTGAGCGCCGCCATCGCGGCCGCCGTCGGCGTGCGGGCCGACATCTGCATGATGTTGGTGCCCAGCCGCACGCGGGAGGTGCTGGCGCCCCACCAGGCGAGCGGGGTCAGGCAGTCCGATCCGTACGCCTCGGCGGCCCAGACCGAGTCGAAGCCGAGGCGGTCGGCCTCCGCGATGGCCTCCGTGACGCCGGCCGGGGGGCCGGAGGACCAGTAGCCGGTGGTGTACCCGAGTTTCATCGCGCGACCTTCCGTGTCACGGGGCGATGCCGTCGGCGGCGAGACCGGCGACGACCGCCTCGCTCAACGTGGTGACGGCGGACAGCGGGCGGACCATGACCGTGAACTCCTCGATCAGACCGTCGTCGCCGAGCTGGAGCAGGTCGAGGCCGTGGATCTGCTTGCCGCGCACGGTCGCGCGGAAGATGAGGATGTGCGACTCGACCGGTCGGCCCGCCGTGCCGATCTCGGCCTCGCCGGCCAGTTGCCCGACGTACCGGAAATCCTCGAACGTGCGTAGGAGCACGCCGAGGAGCCCGTGGACGGCCGGCGCCCCCTCGAACGGGGTGAACTTCACCGGACTGAAGAAGCGGACGTCCGGGCTGAACAGCCCCTCGAACGCGGCCGGGTCCCCGGCCTCGACTGCGGCACGGAACCGCTCGACGGTCGTCACGGCGCGACCTCCCCTATAGTCAACGATAGGAGTAGTCATATCACTGACTAGGCGACGAGGGAAGTGGGAGGTGTGGCCGATGGCGTTGCGTCACGCCGTGCTGGCGGCACTGCTCGACGGCGAGTACAGCGGGTACCAACTGGCCAAAGCCTTCGACGTGTCGCTGTCGAACTTCTGGTACGCGGTGCCCCAGCAGCTCTACGCCGAGCTGGCCAAGCTGGAGCGCGAGGGGCTGATCGTCGGCCGGCAGGTCATCCAGCGGGACCGGCCCAACAAGCGACTGTTCACGGTCACCGAGGCCGGCCTCGCGGAGCTGGCCGCCTTCGCCGCTACGCCGTCGAAGCCGTCGTCCATCCGGGAGGATCTGCTCGTCATGGTCCAGGCCGTCGACCGGCTGGACCCGGCCACGGTCATCGCCCAGCTCGAGGAGCGCGCGGCCATGGCGGCGGCGAAGGTCGACCTCTTCGATCGGATGCTACGGCGGCTGCGTGGCCAGCGGGACGAGGAGACGTTCCTGCGCGAGGGCGACCGCATCGGGCCGTACCTGACGTGTCTGCGCGGCCGTCGGTTCGAGCAGGAGAACCGCGAGTGGTGCGAGCAGGTCGCGGCGCTGCTGCGCGCCCGCCCGACAGCCACCGACCCCGGCCCGTCCACCGTGCCTGACCACGAGGCGGCGCCGACCGCGCCCGCCGCGCCCCACCGGGACCCGAAGGGGCCGTTGGGGCGCCGGTAGCGCCGCAACGGCCCACCGCCGTCAGCCGTTGTCGATCAGGCCGGCGATCTCGTTGTAGATCACGTGTGCCTTGGCGCCCTGGTTCGACGGGCAGCCGCCGAGGTGGTGCAGGGCGATCACCCGGTGGCTGGCGTTCAGCACCGGCGAGCCCGAGTTGCCGCCAGAGGTGTCACAGCTGTAGCTGATGTTCCAGGTGTTGTAGTTCGCGTTCCGCACGGTGCACCTCGTGCCACCCTGGGCGTTCTCGTAGATCGACAGCCGCTTCGGGCTGCCGTCGCCGTGTCCGGGGATGTACATCTGCGCGCCGGTGCTGGTGGCGGTGGTCGCCAGGTACAGCGTGCCGAAGCCCTGGATGCTGGTGAAGTTGTTCACCGAGTACAGGGTGTAGTCGAGTTGGCTGGAGCCGCCGCTGCTCACCCGGTAGAGGGTGGCGCCGCTCACCTTGGTGCCGGGGCCAGGGTTGGCGCCGCCGCAGGTGGCGCACTGGTAGTTGAACTGCATCTCGCTGCCGCTGACAGTCGACTGCGTCGACATGCAGTGCTTGTTGGTCAGCATGCGGTTGGTGTTGCCGACCCGCCAGGTGGTGCACAACCCACCGCCGCTGATCAGCAGCCGCGCCACCGCGTTGCTGCGGGCGTACTCGCTGGGGTGGCTGTTCTGGTAGCAGACCACGTCGCGGCGGGCGTCGGTGCTGCAGACGGAGAGCGTGGAGAGGTTGTACTGCGTGATCTCCGTCCGGTCGTAGCCGCGCCAGAACCGGTCGATGGTCGCGGCCCTGCCGTGCGCGGGGCGGCTGCTGTGCAGCGTCACCACGGCGGTGTCGCCCTCCACCGACATCGCCCAGAAGCCCGGCTGTCCGTCGGTGGTGTAGTCCGAGCTGGTCGCCCGGTTCAGGTAGCGGTCGTACCGGTAGCTCTCCCGGCCGTCGGGGCTCGACACGGTGACGTAGTCGCCGTGAGCCAGTCGCAGTGAGCTGAAGTGCACCTTGACGTACGCCGCGCCGGGGTGCCGGATGATCTGTCGCCGGCCGGCGCGGGCGTAGGACAGCGAGCCGTCCACGGTGCGAAGTTCACCGACCGTGGTCACACCCTCCGCCGAGAACTGATCCGATTCCGGTGCCCGCTCGGAATGCGGTGCGAGCGGTTGAGCCGAGTACGCCTCGGCGGCGGGCACCGACACCAGGCTCAGCCCGAGCGTGCACGCACTGAACGTGACCGCCGCCGTCCGTAGGCGACGCAGGACCTGTCTCATTGTCGCTCCTCCCAGGAACCAGCACTAGAACGATAGATGTAAGTCTATCGATATAATGACGGTCTGCGGCACCCCGGAACGGTCAGGACGGTTTCCTAGGCGCTCCGGTGCAGGTCCCGCACCTCAGGGAGCTGTTCGAAGCCGGCCGACCGGTAGGTGGCAACGGCGCCGACGTTGGAGCTCTCGGCGCACACGATCGCGCTCGACGAGCCCAGTGCCCGGAGGGCGGCCGCCGCGGCGACGGCGACCGCCTTGCCGTAGCCGTGTCCGCGATGGTCGCGGTGCACGCCCACCGGTTCCAGCAACCCGGGCTTCCCCGGACCGGCGGACCACACCGTCGCGGCCGCCACCGCGGTGCCCTGGTCGTCGTACGCGACCAGGCACCGGGCGTCGGCGTACGGTGATCCGGCGGCCATCGCGTGCCAGCGCTCGTCGGTGAAGGTCGACCTGTCGAACGACGCCCGCTGGACGGCGGACCGCACGTGCGCCCGCGCCGGGCCGATCAGCTCGATCCGCACGCCGCAGCCCTCCACCGGCTCCGCGAGGTCGCGCCGCAGCGGTGTCCACGGCTCGTCGGCGTCCCACCCGTCATCGAACAGCAGCCCGTGGAGCAATGCGCCACATCGTGCTTCGATGTAGACGTTCCCCTGCGGCAGGACGCCGCGCTCCGGCCGGGTCACGTCGGTGACCATCTGTCGGGCAAGCTCCTCGTCGTCCTGAACGTCCGGTGCGATCGCCAGTCGTAACAGGCCGGGACTGTCCAACAGCCCGACGGCGAGAATCTGTCCGTCACGGCTCCAGGTCCGGACCGCCGCGGCCGTCGCCTCAGCGCCGAACCGCCAGTGCCAGCCCAGGTCCCCTGGGTGCAGCTGCATCGGCGCCCCGTCGTACTGCCACTCCCGCAGCACGCGCACGGCCTCGCTCAACCCATCGACTGCTGGCTCGCTCAACACGATCGACACAGTCTGATCAGACACCGTGGTGGCGCCATGCCGAAAGCGAATTAGCAACAGGCACGCGGGCGCTGCGATGAGCCGCACCGGGCGGCCGGCTCAGCCGATGGCGCCACCGCCTGCGGTTCGCCGGATTTGCTCTGCGCGGCCGCCGGCGCCCCGTGGCAGGCGCGGTCGGGTTGGTCGGGCGCCGGGCGTGAGGCCTGATCCTGCTTCCGGCCCCTCGCTGGGCGGACCTGGAGAACAGCGACGGACGACAGCACCAGGGCACCGCCGGCGAGCTGAACTGGGGTCAGGGATTCGCCGAGGGTGAGCGCCGCCAGTGCGGTGGTGACCACGGGTTCGAAGGTGGACAGGATGGCGGCGGTCGACGGACCGGTCCGCTTCAGGCCGGCGAAGAAGGTGAGCATCGCCAACACGGTGGAGACGCCGGCGATACAGGCCAGCCAGAACCATCCCGGCAACCCGAAGCCGAGGTCGACCCCGCCGGTGAACCCGGCGCGGGCGCCGAGGGTGCCGGCAGCCCCGGCCATCACCAGCGCGGACAGCACCACGGGCGGCAGCCGGTGCACGACGGTGTCCGCGACGAGGATGTAGATGGTGTAGGTGATCGCCGAACCGAAGGCCAGCAGCGCGCCGAGCGGGTGGAAACTCACCCCGCCGGCGCCGAGCAGGACCAGCAACGCTCCGCCCGACGCGGCCACCAGCGCGGCGGAACGTCCGGGGGTCAGCCGGTCCCGGCCGAGCAGTACCGCGCCCACGGTGACCAGGACCGGGTAGGTGTAGAGGATCAGGGACAACAGCGAGGCATCCATCAGCTGCAAGGCCGAGAAGAACAGGCCCGCCTGGGTCGCGTACCCGATCGCGCCCAACCCGATGGCGGTAGCCAGCACCCGGCCGTGCCCTGCCGGTGCCCGACCGGCCGGTAGGCCACCGTGTGCACCCGGTTCCGCTCGTCGTAGCCCCGGCCGCAGGAGCAGGAGAACCCCCAGCAGCGCGGCCGCCAGGCTGAAGCGCACCAGCAGCAGAGCCCCCGGTGAGACGCCGGCGTCATAGGCGAACTTGCCGAAGATCGCCATAGCGCCGAAACAGGCCGCGGAGACAAGACACAGTGCGGGACCCATGCGTCGAGCATCAACCACCAAAACCGTCAGGTCTAGCGATGATTGATGGAGCGAACTCATTAGAATTCCTACATGGTCGCATTGGATCTTCGCCGCCTCCGCTTCCTTCGGGAATTCGAGGAGCGCGGCACCCTCGGAGCCGTCGCCGCCGCTCTGGGCTACAGCCCGTCGACGGTCTCCCAGCAACTGACCCTCCTGGAGAGGGAGACCGGTGCCCGGCTGTTCGAGAAGGCCGGGCGCGGCGTCCGGCTCACCGACGCCGGGCGACTGCTGGCCCAGCATGCGCGCGTGCTGCTGTCGGCGGCGGAGGCGGCGGAGGCGGACCTGGCGGCCCTGGGCGGCGACATCCGGGGCGCGGTGCGAGCTGGCGGCCTGCAATCGGCGGCTCGCCGTCTGCTGGTGCCCGCTGTGGCCCGCATGACGGCCGACCACCCGCAGGTGCGCGCGGAGATCTTCGAACTCGAACTCGAACAGGCGCTACCCGGCCTGCGGCTGGGCGCGGTCGACCTGGTGATCGGCGACGAGTACGACGGCCACCCCCGGCCCCGGCCGGCAGGGCTACGCTTCGCGCTCCTGCACGAGGAACCGCTGAAGGTCGTGTTACCGGCAGCGCATCCACTCGCCACAACGGGAGGACCCGTGTCGGTCGCGGCGCTGCGATCCGACGTCTGGGCCGCCTCCGCCGAGGGGACCGGCCACCACGCCATGGTGGTCGGGACCTGCCGGTCCCTCGGCGGGTACGAGCCCGACCTGCGACACCGCGCCAGCGACGCCGACGTGCAACTCGAACTCGTCCGCGTCGCAGCAGCCGTCGCGTTGATGCCGGCGTTGACCCTACCGACCGGCGATCCCGCTCTGGCGATCCGTGACGTTGCCGAAGCCACCCTCCGGCGCCGCCTGGTCGTCGTCACCCGAGACACCCCGCCGGCTCCCGCACTGACCGCTCTCCTGGCAGCGGTGACGGATCAGACGCGCAAGATCAACGGAGATCCGGATCAGCTACCGTCGAGGTGAGCACGGCCTCAGTCAGGTTCGCGGTGCAGCCGTTCACCCCCCGGCCGTTGCTCAGAAGTCGTCGTCGAAGGTGACGCTTCCGGTGACGCCCACCTGGTACGCCGACACGCGCCGCTCGAAGAAGTTCGACAGTTCCTGTACGTCCTGCAGTTCCATGAACGCGAAGGGGTTCGTCGAGCCGTAGAGCGGTGCAATGCCGAGCTGGGCGAGCCGGCGGTCGGCGACGTGCTGCAGGTACAGCCGCATGTCGCCCAGGGAGAGCCCGGAGACGCCCTGTTCGAGCAGGTCCTCGGCGAACTGGACCTCGCACTCGACCGCCTCGGCCAGCATCTCCCGGACCCGCTGGACCAACTCGTCGTCGAACAAGTCCGGCTCCTCACGCCGTACGGTGTCCACCACGTCGAAGGCGAACGCCATGTGCATCGACTCGTCGCGGAACACCCAGTTGGTGCCGGAGGCGAGGCCGTTGAGCAGGCCCCGGGAGCGCAGGTAGTAGACGTACGCGAAGGCGCCGTAGAAGAAGAGGCCCTCGATGCACGCGGCGAAGCAGATCAGGTTGAGCAGGAACGCCCTGCGGTCCTCGCGGCTCTTCAGCTCGCGGAGCTCGAAGACGGAGTCGATCCAGCGGAAGCAGAACTCGGCCTTGCGTCGGATGGACGGGATGTTCTCGATCGCGGCGAACGCCGCGAAGCGTTCCTTCTCGTCGGGGACGTACGTGTCGAGCAGGTTCAGGTAGAACTGGACGTGCACGGCTTCCTCGAACAGCTGCCGGGACAGGTAGAGCCGGCCCTCGGGGGAGTTGACGTGCTGGTAGAGGTTGAGCACGAGATTGTTGGCGACGATCGTGTCGCCGGTGGCGAAGAACGCGACCAGGCGGGACACCAGGTGCTGCTCGGCGGGGGAGAGCCGGGCCAGATCGGCGAGGTCGGAGTGCAGGTCGACCTCCTCGACGGTCCAGGTGTTCCTGATCGCGTCCTTGAACCGGTCGAAGAAGTGCGGGTAGCGCATCGGGCGCAGGGTCAGATCCATGCCGGGGTCGAGCAGCATGTGCCGGGTGTCGGTACGGGGTTCGGACGTCGTGGTCACTGGCAGGCCTCGCAGCTCTCGGGGTTCTCCAGGGAGCAGGCCAGCGCCTCGGCGTCGGCGGCGACGACCGGAGGCGCGACCGCCGTGGGCGCGACGGCGACGGTGGCCTGCTGGATCCGCGTCGCGGGACGCGAACGCAGGTAGTAGGTGGTCTTCAGCCCGGACTTCCAGGCGTACAGGTACATCGACGACAGCTTGCCGATGGTCGGCGCCCCCATGAACAGGTTCAGCGACTGCGACTGGTCGACGTACGGTGCGCGGGCGGCGGCGAGGTCGATGAGTGCCCGCTGGGGGAGTTCCCAGGCGGTGCGGAACAGTTTCCGCACGTCGGTGGGCAGATCGGTGATCCCCTGCACCGATCCCTCGGCGCGCTTGATCTGGTCGCGGATCTCCGGCGTCCACCGTCCCCGCGCCTTCAGCTCGCGGACCAGGTACGTGTTGACCTGGAGGAACTCACCGGACATGGTCTCGCGTTTGAACAGGTTGGACACCTGCGGCTCGATGCACTCGTAGCAGCCGGCGATCGAGGCGATCGTGGCGGTCGGCGCGATCGCGACCAGCAGCGAGTTGCGCAGGCCGTGCGCGGCGATCGCCGAACGCAGCGCCGCCCACCGCTCGGTCTGGGCGGGTTCGACACCCCACAGGTCAGGGTGCAGCTCACCGCGGGCGGCGCGGGTCTCGGCGTACGCGGGATGCGGGCCGAACCGCTCCGCCAGGCCGGCCGACGTCTCCAGGGCGGTCAGGAAGATCTCCTCCTGCACCCGGGTGGACAGCTCCTTCGCCTCGGCCGAGTCGAACGGCAGGCGCAGGGTGAACAACGCGTCCTGCAGGCCCATCAGGCCGAGCCCGACTGGCCGCCAGCGCGGGTTCGATGCCGCGGCCTGGTCGGCCGGGTAGTAGTTGATGTCGATCACCCGGTCGAGGAAGACCACCGCGGTGCGTACGGTCGAGCGCAGCTTCTCCCAGTCGACCCCGTCCCCGGTGACGTGCGCGCCGAGGTTGACCGAGCCGAGGTTGCACACCGCGGTCTCGGTGTCGCTGTTCACCTCGAGGATCTCGGTGCACAGGTTGGACAGGTGGATGGTGTTGCCCGGTACGCCGGTCTGGTTGGACAGCCGGTTCGACGGGTCCTTGAACGTCATCCACCCGTTGCCGGTCTGCGCCAGCGTCCGCATCATCCGCCCGTACAGGTCTCGGGCCTTGACCGTCCGGACCGCCTTCTTCTCGGCGATCCGGTAGGCGGCGTCGAACTCCTCGCCATACAGGTCGGGCAGCTCCGGCGCGTCGGAGGGGTCGATCAGCGACCAGTCGCCGTCCGCCTCCACCCGGCGCATAAACTCGTCCGGGATCCAGTTGGCGAGGTTCAGGTTGTGCGTACGCCGGGACTCCTCCCCGGTGTTGTCCCGCAGCTCCAGGAACTCCTCGATGTCCGGGTGCCACGGCTCCAGGTAGACGCAGGCCGCCCCCTTGCGACGGCCGCCCTGGTTGACCGCCGCGACGCCGGCGTCGAGGGTCTTGAGGAACGGCACGATGCCGTTCGACCTGCCGTTCGTGCCGCGGATCAGCGCGCCCCGGCCGCGTACCCGCGACCAGGCGATGCCGATGCCGCCGGAGAACTTCGACAGCTTCGCCACCTGGTGGTACCGCTCGTAGATCGAGTCCAGCTCGTCCCGTGGCGAGTCGACCAGGAAGCAGGACGACATCTGCGTGTGCCGGGTGCCCGAGTTGAACAACGTGGGTGAACTCGGCAGGTACGCCAGCGACGACATCAGCCGGTAGAAGCGGATCGCCTCGCCCGGCGTCCCGGACAGCCCGCAGGCCACCCGTAGCAGCCAGTACTGCGGCGTCTCCACCACCAGCCGCGACTCGGGGTGGCGCAACAGGTAGCGGTCGGCGACGGTGCGCAGCCCGAAATACTCGAACCGCAGGTCACCGACAGGGTCCACGGCGTCGTCGAGCTTGCGGGCGTTGCGGGCCACGAACGCGGCGGTGTCGTCACCGATCAGGCCCAGCCCGTGGGCGTACCGGATGGACTGGCTGAAGCTCGCCACACCCTGCCCGCGGACCTCCTTGTCCACGTACGCGGCCAGCAACCGCGCCGCCAGTTTCGAGTACTGCGGCTCCTCGCCGATCAGTTCCGCCGCCGTCTGGATCGACAACTTGTCCAGCTCCGCGGTCGTCGCCCCGTCGTAGAGACCACTGATCGTCTTCGTGGCGACCCGCATCGGGTCCACCTCGTCCAGGTCGGCCACCCACCGCTCGACCGCCTTGACGATCTTGTTGACGTCCACCGGCTCGGCGTCGCCGTTGCGTTTGCGGACCTGCATCACCTGCCGGCGCGGCTCCGGTGCGCCCGCGCCGGACGCGAGCCTCTCCTGTACGACCGTCATGACCTCTCCTCGCGCTGTCTCCGATGGCCCTCGGACGCGGGAGAACGCCAGCGGACCCGACGGACGGCAGGCCCGGCTGCTGGCGTCGGTCGTCCCGCGCGACCTCCGACCGCCGCGCGCACAGGCGCACGGCGCGCTGGCAGGTCTTCGGACTCGCGGGCCTGACCGGGGTCGCCGGTCGCCTACTGGCCGTCGCTTCCCAGGCCCGATCAGGCCCAGTGCTCGATGACGGCGGTCGTTCCCACTCACCGCTGCGGGGCAGTCCCGGACTCGCACCGGGTTCCCTCTTGCCTCGACCGCCCCTGCGGGAACGGCCGAACCAGCTGCGGGGAACACCATATATGCCGACACCGTCGAGCAAGCAACACTAGATGTCGCGTCGGCGTGTCAGCTTCGTCTCACCCGATCATCCACCTCTCCCGGCGGCCACCGGCCCGGTTGGGTAGCGTCCCGGTCATGAGTGAGGACACCTTCCGCTCCGTCGAGATCGAGCGCACCAGCGTCGGGCAGTACGTCGCGCGGAACGTCCGCGGCGGATCGCTGCCGATGGGCGCGGGTGAGGACGCCAGCTTCACACCGGTGGAGCTGCTTCTGGCGGCCATCGGCGGTTGCACCGCGATCGACGTGGACCACATCACCAGCCGCCGCGCCGAGCCGACCCGGTTCACCGTCAAGGTCAGCGGCGACAAGGTCCGGGACGAGACCGGAGGGAACCGGATGCGGAACCTCACGGTCGAGTTCACCGTGGAATTCCCGATGGACGAAGACGGCGACAAGGCGCGTGCGGCGCTGCCCCGGTCGCTGCAGCAGTCGCACGACCGGCTCTGCACCGTCTCCCGTACCGTCGAACTCGGCACCCCCGTGTCGACCGTCGACGCTTCCGGCCGAGCCGGGAACTGACGCTACGGCCGCCCGGGATATCGCGGCTCGTCGTTGCTCCCCGGGACGCCGGCCGGTGACACGGTGGGGGAGCGGCTCTCCGCGTTCCTTACCGCAGTTGCGCGTGGCCCTGCTGGCGCTCGCCCGCCATCACGGACCGCCGGTGGGCCTCGACCGCCCGTTGCCAGAACATTTAAGTATGTTTATAGTTCGATTGCGATGCGCCGCGGCGCCGTCCCGATGCCGGCCGCGCGAGCCGTTCGGGCGACGTCTCCACCGGAGGACCTGTGAAGCTGAACGTCAGGAATCTCGTCCTGGCGGGCGTCGTCGCGGTCATGGCGGCGGTCCCCGTGGCCGTCGGCGCCACCGCGGCCGCGGCGGCCACGCCGACCGCGACCTTCGTCAAGACCTCCGACTGGGGATCTGGTTGGGAGGGCCGGTACACCATCACCAACCGGGGCGGCAGCACCCTCGACTCCTGGCGCGTCGAGTTCGACCTGCCGGCGGGTACCAGCGTGGGCTCGTACTGGGACGCGTTGATGACCCGGGACGGGCAGCACTACAGCTTCACCAACCGGTCCTGGAACGGCACGCTCACTCCCGGCACTTCGGTGACGTTCGGCCTTCTCGGCAACGGGTCCGGCAGCCCCACCGGTTGCCGGCTCAACGGCCAGCCGTGTGACGCGACCCCACCGCCGACGACGAGCCCACCCCCGCCTCCACCGACCACCGCGCCTCCCGCCAGCACGCCGGTGGCGGCGAACGGACAGCTCCAGGTCTGCGGACGGCAACTGTGCAACCGGAACGGCAAGCCGATCCAACTGCGGGGGATGAGCACGCACGGCCTCCAGTGGTACGCCAACTGCGTCACTCCCGCCTCCCTCGACGTCCTCGCGCAGGAGTGGCGGGCGGACGTCCTGCGGATCTCGATGTACGTCCAGGAGGGCGGCTACGAGACCGATCCGCGCCGCTTCACCGACCTGGTCCATCACTACATCGAGCTGGCCACCGCCCGCGGCCTCTACGCGATCGTCGACTGGCACATGCTCACCCCCGGGGATCCGAACCACAACCTGTCCCGGGCCCGTACCTTCTTCGCCGAGATCGCCGACCGCCACCGCGACAAGACGAACGTCCTCTACGAGATCGCCAACGAGCCGAACGGCGTCAGCTGGAGCGCCGTCAAGAGCTACGCCGACCAGGTCGTCCCCGTCATCCGCCAGCGGGATCCGGAGGCCGTGGTGCTCGTCGGAACCCCCGACTGGTCGTCGCTCGGTGTCTCCGGGACCGGTGGTGGCGTCGACACCATTGCCGCCAACCCGGTGGCCGCGACCAACATCATGTACGTCTTCCACTTCTACGCCGCCTCGCACGGCGACCGGTACTACGACACGTTGGCGCGCGCGGCGGACCGGCTCCCGATCTTCGTGACCGAGTTCGGCAGCCAGGAGGCCTCCGGCGACGGTCCGAACAACTTCACGATGACCCAGCGCTACCTCGACCTGCTGGCGAGCAGGAAGATCAGTTGGGTGAGCTGGAACTACTCCGACGACTTCCGCTCCGGCGCGGTCTTCACCGGCGGCACGTGCGGCAGCGGGCAGTTCAGCGGTACGGGCCGGCTCAAGCCGGCCGGCGGTTGGGTGCGCGAGCGGATGCGCACGCCGGACGACTTCTGACCGTCCCGGCGCCCTCGGTCGTCGACCGCTCGGCCGCGCGGGTGTCACGGCTGGAGTGACGCGATGGTCTCCACGAGAACGTCCGGCGCCTCCCAGTTCAGCATGTGTCCGGCGTCACGGTCACCAGCCGCGCTCCGGGCACCCCGGCGGCGAGCCGGTGCGAGTGGCTCGGGGGCGTCGATCGGTCCGCCGAGCCCACCACGACGACGGTCGGTACGGTGATCTCGTCCAGCCGGGGATAGTGGTCCTCCCGGCTGAAGGCCCGCACGATCGGGATGAGCGGCTGGTGGTTCTGCCGGACGAAGACCTCGCGGAACACGGAGATCATGGCCGGTGACGGCCGGGTGCCGCACTGCGCGGCTCCGAACAGCACACCTCCGGTACGGGTGCGCGCGATCCGCTGCAGGACACCGGTCTCCAGCAGCGGGATCTGCAGCCGGTTCTGCGGCGCCCGGTCGAGGATGCGGCCCGCCCAGGTGGCGAAGAGCACCAGGCCGCGCAGGCGCCCGGCCAGCTCGGGATGCCAGTCGTGCAGTGGTCCGTCGGAGATGCCCATCAGCTCCAGGCAGCGCTCGCCGCTCTGCGCCAGCCGGGGGTCGCGAAGCAGGTGATGCATCTCGGCGTGGCGCAGCACGATGAGTCCCATCGGCGTCGTGGCACACCAGCTGGCCTGACGTGCCGCGGCGACCGCGGCCACCGTAGCCACCCACCCCCGGCAGGCGACACCCCTTGTAATCAACATTTCACGATGTGTCACGCGGCGGAGCGTGGGCGCTCCACCGGGGGTGAGAGGCGGATCTCACCCGTGGGCGGCGGCCCGGACTCGGGTGGTGCTTGCTTCCGTTGCGGCGTGAACGTAGCTTGACTACAAACCGACCGGTCGGTACGCCCAGCCGTGATGGCTGTGTCGAGCTGCGGCCCGAGCCTGTCGCCGTGCACGTTCAGCCATCCGTCAGCCGCGAGAATCGAGGGACCGCCGAGATGAAGCGCATCAACCGTCAACTGCTCCTGGCTGCGCGTCCCGTCGGGCTGCCCCGGCCGACCGACTGGAAGCTGACCGAGGTGCCGGTCGGGGAGCCGGGCGAGGGTGAGTTCCTCGTGCAGGTGCGGTACCTCTCGCTCGATCCGGCGATGCGGGGCTGGATGAACGCGGCCAGGTCGTACATCCGGCCGGTCGAGATCGGCGAGGTGATGCGCGCCGGCGCGGTGGGCCGGGTCGTCTCCTCGCGGCACCCCGGCTTCGCGGTCGGCGACCACGTGTCCGGCGCCTTCGGCGTCCAGGAGTACTGCGTGTCGGACGGGCGCGACGTCACCATCGTGGACCCCGCGCTCGCACCGCTTCCGGTCTATCTCGGCACCCTCGGCATGACCGGTATCACGGCCTACTTCGGCCTGCTCGACGTCGGCCGCCCGCAGCCCGGGCAAACCGTCGTGGTCTCCGCGGCGGCCGGCGCGGTCGGCAGTGTGGTCGGCCAGATCGCCAAGCTCCTGGGCTGCCGGGTCATCGGCATCGCCGGCGGCGAGCAGAAGTGCCGACTGGTGGTCGACGAGTTCGGGTTCGACGCGGCGATCGACTACCGGTCCGAGGATGTGCAGAAAGCGCTACGCCAGCACGCCCCGGACGGGGTGGACGTGTTCTTCGACAACGTCGGCGGCGACATCCTCGACGCGGTGCTGACCCGGCTGGCCCGAGGTGCCCGCATCGTCATCTGCGGCGCCATCTCCCAGTACAACAACACCGAGCCGGTCAAGGGGCCGAGCAACTACCTGTCGCTGCTCGTGAACCGCGCCTCCATGACGGGAATGGTCGTCTTCGACTACGCCGACCGGTACTCCGAGGCCGTCGCGAAGCTGGCCGAGTGGTTGGCGGCCGGCCAACTGCGCTCGATGGAGGACGTTGTTCCCGGTGGGGTGACCGCGTTTCCCGAGACGTTGCTCCGGCTGTTCCGCGGTGAGAACCTCGGCAAGCTGGTGCTCCAGGTCGCGGAGGAGTAGGGGATGCCAGCCGTCGAACCGACCGACCGGACGGGGCCCGCGATGGCGGAGACGACCGCGACGCGCACCGCGTACCGCACCTGTCCGCTCTGCGAGGCCACCTGCGGCCTGACCCTGACCATCACCGGCGATCGGGTCACCCACACGCGGGGCGACCACGACCACGTGTTCAGCCACGGCTTCGTCTGCCCGAAGGGAGCCGCGTTCCCACAGCTCCTCGCCGACCCGGACCGCCTGCGCCGGCCGCTGCTGCGCGTCGACGGCACGCTGCGCGAGGTCGGCTGGGAGCAGGCGTTCGCCGCCGTCGCGGCCGGACTCGCCGCCGCCCGGTCGGGCGGCCGGGACGCCGTCGCCGTCTACCTCGGCAACCCCAACGTGCACACCATGGCCGGCGGGCTGCATGTCGGTCCCCTCGTGCGGGCGCTCGGCACCCGCAACGTCTACTCCGCCAGCACCGTCGACCAGATGCCCAAGCACGTCTCCTCGGGCTATCTCTACGGCGACCCGAACGCCATCCCGGTGCCCGACCTCGACCGCACCGACCTGCTCGTGCTGCTCGGCGCCAATCCCTTCGAGTCCAACGGCAGCCTCTGCACCGCCCCCGACTTCCCCGGCCGGCTCAGGGCGCTGCAGGCCCGCGGCGGCCGGTTCCTCGTCGTCGACCCCCGGCGCACCCGCACGGCCGCCGCCGCCGACGAGCACCTGCCCATCCGGCCCGGCACGGACGCGCTGCTGCTCTTCGCCGTCGTGCACACCCTCTTCGACGAGGACCTCGTACGGTTGGGGCGGCTGGCGGAGCAGGTGACCGGCGTCGACGCCGTCCGGGACCTGGCCGGGGCGTTCGCGCCCGAACGGGTGGCCGACCGGTGCGCGGTGCCCGCGCCGCGCATCCGCCAGCTCGCCCGCGAGCTCGCCGCCGCTCCCGCGGCGGCCGTCTACGGCCGCATCGGCACCTGCACCGTCGCGTTCGGCACGTTGACCAGCTGGCTGGTCGACGTGGTCAACGTGCTCACCGGCAACCTGGACCGGCCGGGCGGGGCGATGTTCCCCCTCGCCGCCCACCAGCGCCCCCGCGCCGCCGGGCCCGGCCGGGGCTTCCGCACCGGACGCTGGACCAGCCGGGTACGCCGCCTGCCGGAGGTCAAGGGCGAACTCCCCGTCGCCACGCTCGCCGACGAGATCGAGACACCGGGGGAAGGCCAGGTCCGGGCGCTCATCACCATCGCCGGTAACCCCGTTCTCTCCACCGCCAACAGCCGGCGGCTGGACCGCGCCCTCGCCTCGCTCGACTTCATGGTCAGCGTCGACCCGTACCTGAACGAGACCACCCGGCACGCCGACGTGGTCCTGCCGCCGCCCGATGCCGCCCGCACCGGCCACTACGACTTCGCGTTCCTCACCCTGGCCGTCCGCAACGTCGCCAGCTACTCGCCCCCCGCCCTGCCGCCGGAACCGGACAGCCTCGACGAGTGCGACATCCTCGCCCGGCTCACCCTGATCGCCGCCGGCCGGGGCGCCGACGCCGACCCGGCGGAGCTGCACGAGCACCTGCTCGGCCAGACGCTCGCCGACGCGGCCGAGACGTCGGGCCGGCCGGCGGCCCAGCTGCGTGCCCTGGTCACCGGGGACCGGCCGGCCGAGCGCCTGCTCGACGCGCGGCTGCGGCTCGGCGCCTACGGCGACCAGTTCGGAGCGCGACCGGACGGCCTGTCCCTGGCCCGGCTCCTCGACCACCCGCACGGCGTCGACCTCGGGCCGCTGCGACCGCGGTTGCCGGAGGTGCTGCGCACGGCGAGTGGGACCGTCGAGCTCTGCCCGTCGCCGATCGCCGCCGACGTGGCCCGGCTCCGTGCGGCGCGCGACGCGCCACCGGACGGATTCGTCCTCGTCGGGCGCCGGCACCTGCGGTCGAACAACAGCTGGATGCACAACGTGCCCGCGCTGGTGAAGGGGCGCGACCGCTGCACGCTGCAGGTGCACCCGGAGGACGCGACCCGACTCGGGCTCGACGCCGGGGACGCCGCGCGGGTCTCCTCCCGGGTCGGGTCGGTCGTCGTGCCCGTCGAGCTGACCGCCGACACGATGCCCGGCGTGGTCAGCATGCCGCACGGCTGGGGACACGACCTCCCGGGCACGCGCCAGTCGGTGGCCCGCGCCCACGCCGGCGTCAACAGCAACGTGCTCACCGACGAGACGGCCGTCGATCCGCTGTCGGGCAACGTCGTGCTCAACGGCATCCCGGTGCGGGTCGAGCCCGCCTGAGCCGCGTACGCTGGCCCACCGGGGGCCGGCGGCCCGGAAGGGAAGGCGACGTGGGGCGTACGGTCGGCGGCGAGGCACTGCCCCAGCGGCTGCTGGCGGTCGCGACCCGGCTGTTCGCGGAGAAGGGCTTCGAGAAGACCTCGGTGCAGGAGATCGTCGAGGCGGCCGGAGTCACCAAGGGCGCGATGTACCACTACTTCGCCGCCAAGGACGACCTGCTCCAGGAGATCTACCAGCGGCTGCTGCGTATGCAGCGCGAGCGCCTGGAGACCATCATGGCCGGCCCGCAGCCGGTGGCGGAGCGCCTGCACGCCGCCGCCGCCGACGTGGTCGTCACCGCGATCGCCAACCTCGACGACGCCACCATCTTCCTGCAGTCGATGCATCTGCTGTCCGCCGACCGCCGGCGCGCGGTGCGGGCGGCCCGCCGCGAGTACCACGAGCGCTTCCGCTCGCTGGTCGAGGAGGGGCAGCGCGCCGGGACCTTCCGTGCCGACGTGCCGGCCGACCTGGTGGTCGATTACTTCTTCGGCGCGGTGCACCATCTCGGCGCGTGGTTCCGCAGCGGCGGCCGGCTCACCGCGGAGCAGGTCGGCGATCACTTCGCCGGCCTGCTCCTGGCCTCACTGCGGCCCGAGGCAGCCCGCTGACCGTGGTCGCCAGGTGACAGCCGGCGGCGTCACCGCCGGTCAGAAGAGCGCGGAGAGGAGCCTCGCCCGGGTGTCCGCGGGGTCGACCACGTCGTCGAGTTCGAAGCTCGCGGCGGCGGAGAGCGCCTTGCCGCGGGCGTAGGCGAGTGCCACCAGTTCGTCGTAGCGGCGCCGGCGCTCGGCGTCGTCGGTGATGGCCGCCAGTTCCCGGCGGTGCGCGAGCCGGACCGCCCCCTCCAGACCCATCGCGCCGACCTCGCCGGTCGGCCAGGCGAGGGTGAGGCGGGACTCGTGGAAGCTTCCGCCGGCCATCGCCATGGCGCCGAGGCCGTACGCCTTGCGCAGCACCACCGTCACCAGTGGGGTGCGCAGCGACGCGCCGGCGGTGAAGAACTCCCCGACCGCCCGCACGAGCCCGGTCCGCTCCGCGTCCGGACCCACCATGATTCCCGGGGTGTCACAGAGGCTCACCACGGGCAGGCCGAGGCGGTCGCAGAGCCGCAGGAAGCGGGTCGCCTTGCCGGCGGCGGTGGCGTCGATCGCGCCGGCACGGTGCAGCGGGTTGTTGGCGATCGCGCCGACCGGATGCCCGCCGAGGCGGGCGAACGCGGTCACCAGGGACCGGCCGTGCCGCTCCCGGAGTTCGAGAACCGAGTCCACGTCGAACAGCAGCCGCATGACGTCGCGTACGTCGTAGGCCCGGCGCCGGTTCTCCGGCATGGCGCGGCGCAGCCGGCGCTGGTCCTCGTGGCTCCCGTGCGCCGGTCGCCCGTCCGCGTAGCCCAGCACCAGCCGGGTCAGGCGTACGGCGTCGGCGTCGTCCGCCGCGCGGATGTCCACGGCACCGCTGGCCAGGTGCACCTCGAGCGGGCCGACGTCCTGCGGTGCGACCGTGCCCAGCCCGGCCGCCTCCACCATGGCCGGTCCGCCCATGCCGATACTGGCGCCCGCGACGCCGATGGTGACGTCGCACGTGCCGAGCAGCGCGGCGTTGCCGGCGAAGCAGAAGCCGGCCGCGATCCCGACCCGTAGCGAGCGCAGCCGGGCCAGCGACGCGAAGGTCGTCAGCTCCAGACCCGCCACGGTCGGATGGTCGGTGTCGCTGGGGCGGCCACCGCCACCTTCGGCGAAGATGACGACGGGCAGGTCCTCCCGCGCGACGATGCCGAAGAGCCGGTCGGTCTTGCGGTGACCGGTCAGCCCCTGGGTGCCGGCGAGCACGGTGTAGTCGTACGCGACCGTGCCGACGCGGGCGCCGCCGACCCGGCCGACCCCGACGAGCACGCCGTCGGCGGGGGTCGCCTCGGTGAGTTCCGCGAGCGGCCGGTGGGAGCGCTGCGCCGCCACGGCCAGGCCGCCGTACTCCAGCCAGGTGCCCTCGTCGAGCAGGTCGGCGAGGTTCTCCCGTACGCTGCGCCGCCCGGCCGCGTGTCGTCCCGCCGTCGCGTCGGCGCGGGCCGGGTCGAGCAGCCTGGCCTGGCGCTCCAGAACCTCGGCCAGCTCGGCCGGGACCGGGTCCCCACCCGCGGCGGTCTCCCCGGTGGACGGTTCGTCACCGTTCACGTCGCACGCTCCCGTCCGGCTCGCCTCGTCGCGGGGTCGACCGGCCCCGGCTGTCGCGGGAGCCCCGGTGGATGCAGGTACTCCACACCTCGGGCGTCCGTTCGAGGTCCCACCTGTCTACCCATTGACGCACATGCCGGCGGCTCGCTACCGTCGCCGGACGCAGAACATACCGACTGGTCGGTACGGCGTCCAGCGAACGTGACCGAGCGAACGTGGAAAGCCCGAGGTGACGATGAGCCACCCACCATCCGGCACCCCCGCTGGCATCGACCTGGCGCTGCACCGCGTCGGCGTCCGCTTCGGCGGGGTCGTCGCACTCGACGACGTCTCCCTGCGGATACCCGCCGGCCGGATCGTCGGCGTCATCGGGCCCAACGGAGCCGGAAAGACGACGTTGTTCAACGTGGTCTGTGGTTTCGTCGCGCCGACCAGCGGATCGCTCACCCTCGACGGCCGACCGTTCCGGCCGCGCCCGCACGGGTTGACCCGTCTCGGCATCGCCCGCACGCTCCAGGGCGTCGGCCTGTTCCCGGGCCTCACCGTCCTGGAGAACGTGATGGCCGGCGCGAGCCACGCCGCCCGCGCCGGTTTCGCCGCGGCCCTGTTCGGCCTTCCGAGAAGTGACCGCGACGAACGGCGGCTGCGGGAACGGGCCCTGGACCTGCTGACCGAGCTGGGCGTCGCGCGGCACGCCGCCGCAGCCCCCGCCACCCTGCCGTACGCCGTGCGTAAACGCGTCGCCCTGGCCCGTGCCCTGATCGCCGGACCCCGCCTGCTCCTGCTCGACGAACCGGCCGGTGGGCTGGGCGCCGACGACATCGCCGAACTCGGTGAGCTCATCACCGCGCTGCCCGGCCGCGTGGCCGGCGCGTGCTCGATCATGCTCGTCGAGCACCACATGGACGTGGTCATGTCCGTCTGCGACGAGATCGTGGTGCTCGACTTCGGCAGGGTCATCGCCGCCGGGCCACCCGAACAGGTACGCGACGACCCGACGGTGACCGAGGCCTACCTCGGCGCCGACGTCCCGACCGAGGTGACCGGGGCCGCGCCGGGCCGGGGGGCCGGGTCGTGAGCGCCGACCCCATCCTCCAGGTCGACGGGCTCAGCGCCGGCTACGGCCCGGTGCCGGTACTGCGGGAGGTCACGCTCAGCGTGCCGGCCGGGACGGTCGCCGCCGTGCTCGGGGCCAACGGCGCCGGCAAGACCACCCTGCTGCGTACGCTCTCCGGCCTGCTCCGGCCCACCGGCGGCCGGGTCCTCTTCGACGGCGCCGACCTGCGCGGCGTCCGCGTCGAGGGCCTCGTGCGGCGCGGCCTGGCACACGTGCCCGAGGGGCGCGGCATCGTCGCGGAACTGACCGTCGACGAGAACCTGCGCCTCGGTGGGCTGTGGCGGCGGGACCGCGCCGACGCCCGGCGGGCGCAGGACGAGGTGTACGAGCTGTTCGAGCCGCTGGCCCGGCGGCGCCGGCACGCCGGGCACCAGCTCTCCGGCGGGGAGCGGCAGCTGCTCGCCCTCGGGCGGGCGCTGGTCGGGCGCCCGAAGCTGCTGTTGCTCGACGAGCCGTCGCTCGGGCTCGCCCCCCGGGTCACCGCGCAGATCATGGCGCTGCTGCGCCGGCTCTGCGACAGCAACGGGCTGACCGTCCTGCTCGTCGAGCAGAACGTGCGCAGTGCCCTCTCCGTCGCCGACCAGGGGGTCGTCATGTCCCTGGGCCGGGTGGTCATGGCCACCGGGGCGGCGCAGTTGCGGGACGACGAGCAGCTCCGCCACGCGTACCTCGGGTTCTGACAAGCCCCTCCTCAGGAAGGATCCCGCGGTTGGACCGGTTCTTGTTCCTCACCTTCGACGGCCTGTCCACCGGAGCCGTCTACGCGGCGTTCGCCCTCGCCCTGGTGCTCATCTGGCGGGCGGCACGCCTGGTCAACTTCGCGCAGGGCGCGATGGCGGTCGCGACGGCCTACGTCGGCTACGCCGTCGCCTCAGCGACCGGCTCCTACTGGCTGGGCCTGGGCGTGGCCGTGCTGGCCGGCCTGGCCCTGGGCGCGCTCGTGGAACGGGTGCTGATGCGCTTCGTCGGGCCCGCCAACCCGCTGGGCGACGTCATCGTCGCCCTCGGCCTGGTGCTGCTGATCCAGGCGGTGCTCGGGATGGTCTTCGGCAACGAGTACCGGCCGGCGACCGTACCGTTCGACACCGACGCCCTGTCGATCGGCGGGATCGCCGCCGTCTCCCCGTACGACCTGTGGGTGTTCGGCGCGGTCATGGTGGTCGTGGTGCTGCTCGCGCTGCTGTTCACCCGGACGTCGATCGGGCTGCGGATGCGGGCGTCCGCCTTCGCGCCCGAGGTGTCCCGACTGCTCGGCGTCGACGTCGGTCGCATGCTCACGGTGGGCTGGGCCCTGGCCGCCGCGGTCGGCGCCCTCGCCGGGATGCTGGTCATCCCCACCGGGCTGGGACTCCACCCGCACGCGATGGACCTGGTCTTCGTCGTCGCGTTCACCGCCGCCGTGGTCGGGGGCCTGGACAGTCCGGCCGGAGCCGTGGTCGGCGGGCTGCTGGTCGGCCTGATCCTGTCCTACGTCACCGGCTACCTCGGCCCCGACACCACACCGCTGGCCGTCCTCGTCCTGCTGCTGGCGGTCCTCCTGGTCCGCCCCGGTGGCCTCTTCTCCAGCGTGAAAGCGAGACACGTGTGACCGCCACCCGGACCGACGTGTCCACAGCAGACCCGCGGCCCGCCCGGCCGTCGCCGCTGCGCCGGTTGCTGCCCGGCCCGCCGGGCAACCCCGTCACGGGCGGCTCCACCCTGCTGCGGCACCTGATCCTGGCCGTGCTCGCCGGCACCGTCGTCGTGCTGGTGACCAACCAGCTCGAGCCGTACCAGAACCTCCAGGTGGCCCGGGTCTGCGCGTTCCTCTGCGTGACCGCCGGCTACACCGTGCTGGTCGGGCTCAACGGCCAACTCTCCCTCGGACACGGGGCGCTGATGGCGACCGGCGCGTACACCGTGGCCCTGACCCGGCAGGCCTTCGACGAACGGGCGGTGCAGGGCCGGTGGGTCCTGCCGCTGTCGCTGCTGCTCGCCGTCGCGGTGACCGCGGTGGTGGGACTCGTCATCGGGCTGGCCGCCGCCCGGCTGCGCGGGCCGTACCTGGCCGGTGTCACGCTCGCCGTCGCGACGCTGGTCCCGGCCGTCACGACGATCTTCACCGAGGTCTTCAACGGGGAACAGGGGTTGCGCTTCCCGACCGAGACGCCGCCGGCGTTCCTCGGCGCGTACTTCCAGCCCGAGCGCTGGCTGGCCTGGATCGCGCTGGTCGCGGCGTTGCTGACGATGCTGCTCATGGCGAACCTGGTGGCCAGCCGCTTCGGTCGCTCGCTACGGGCCGTCCGCGACGACGAGGTGGCCGCCCGGCTCGCCGGCGTCCACGTCGCCCGTACCCAGGTGCTCGCCTTCGTGGTGAGCGCCGCCTGCGCCGGCCTCGGCGGCGGGGTGTACGCCGTGCTCACCGCGACCGTCGCCCCGGGCAAGTTCGCGCTGGACCTCTCGCTGTTCCTGCTGATGGCCATCGTGATCGGCGGCCTCGGCAGCCTCACCGGCGCGGTCTGGGGCGCGATCCTGCTGGTGGCGCTGCAGGACCTGCCGAGCCGGATCACCGAGACCTTCGCCCTGCCCGCGGGCCTCGCCCAGCGGCTGGAGGGCAACCTCGCCCTCGCCGTGTTCGGGCTGATCCTCATCGTCGTCATGATCGTCGCCCCGGCCGGTCTGCAGGGCGCCGCCCGCTCGCTGGTCGCGCGGCTCCGGCGACGCGTCCCGAGCCGCTGAGCCACCGGTCGCACCCACCCCACCACCTCGCACAGGACAGGAGAACGATGTATCCCATCGCACGTCGCTGCCTCGCGGCTGCCACCGGCCTCGCGCTGCTGGCCGGCGCCTCGGCCTGCGCCGACGACGCCCAACGGGCGGCCGACAACGTCCCGGGCGTCACCGACACCGAGATCCTGATCGGCACCCACCAACCCCTCACCGGCCCGGCCGCTCCCGGGTACTCCCGAATCTCCGCCGCCACCAAGGCGTACTTCGAGCACGTCAACAGCAAGGGCGGGGTGAACGGCCGGAAGATCGTCTACAAGGTGATGGACGACGGCTACAACCCCGCCAACACCGAGAACGTCGTCCGAAAGCTCGTCCTCGACGACAAGGTCTTCGCGCTCCTCGGCGGCCTGGGCACCCCCACCCACACCAACGTGCTGGAGTTCGTCAAGGCCCAGAAGGTGCCGGACCTCTTCGTCTCCTCCGGCAGCCGCACCTGGAACCAGCCCGACAGGTACCCGACCACCTTCGGCTGGCAGCCGGACTACACGGTGGAGGGCAAGATCCTCGCCACGTTCGTGAAGAAGGAGTTCCCGAGCCGGAAGGTGTGCCACTTCGGGCAGAACGACGACTTCGGGCGCGACTCCCTCGCCGGTGTCGAGAAGATCCTCGGCCCGGTGGCGGCCAAGCAGACCTACACCACCACGAACCAGCAGGTCGGGCCGGCGATCGGCGCCCTGAAGGCAGCCGGCTGCGAGGTGGTCGTCGCCGCTACCATTCCCGGCTTCACCGCGCTCGCCATGGGTCAGGCCGCCGCCCAGGGCTTCAAGGCCCAGTGGATCGTGTCCAACGTGGGCGCCGACTACACCACGCTGTCGACGCAGCTCGGCGACAAGAAGGCGATCCTGGAGGGCATGATCGCCGACAACTACCTGCCGATGGCCGGCGACGCGAACGATCCCTGGATCCGGGCGTTCCGGAAGATCCACGAGCACTACAACGCCGCCAACCCGCTCGACGGCAACGCGATCTACGGCTACTCGATGGCGTACACCTTCGTGCAGGCGCTGCTCACCGCCGGCCCGGACCTCACGCGCGAGAAGCTGGTCGAGGCGGTGCAGAAGGGCGGGTTCCGGGGGCCCGGCGTGACCCCCTTCCGGTACACCAGGTTCGTCCACGCCGGCTACAGCGGCGTCCGGCTGACCAAGGTGCAGAACGGAGTGCAGGCCTACTTCGGTCCGACCTACCTCACCGACGACGGCGAGGAACAGGTCAGGGAGTTCCCCGAGCCGCCGGTCACACCACCGGCCGACGCCATTCCGACGTCCTGACCACGACCGTCGGTCGTCGGCCGGCGGAGCGATCGGGAACGGGCCGCCACGGCGCTGTGGCGGCCCGTTCCGTCCAGGCCGTCCCGCCGGGACGCGGCATCGGAGCCGGCAGGTCGGGCGGTGGCCGAAACGTGGACGCAACCGATGAGGCCACCGATCCGCGTACGGTGTCCCCAGGGGGGATCGACGTGAAATGTTGGATCTGCGGCCGGTGGTGGCCACTGCCGTGGGCGTGCCGACGGTGCCGCCGCGAACGGCGCACGATGCGCCGCGACTACCTCCGCGCGGCGGCGCCCCAGGACGCCCTGTCCACCATGGCCCGTCCGACCGAGCACGACCGGTAGCCCTGCTCAGCCGGCACCGCCGAACCACCGAGGCAACTGGCCGAGCAGGTCCGGCTGATCGGCGCCGACCCACGCCACGTGGCCGTCCGGCCGCAGCAGCACCGCGGGCACGTCCAGGTCCGCACTGACGTCGACGACGTGGTCGACCCGGTCTGCCCAGCCGTCCACCGAGAGCCGGCCGGTCTGGTCGAGCAGCAGGCCGCGACCGGTGTGCATCAGCGCGTAGAGGCGGCCCCGCTCCAGGCGCACGTCGCGCAGCCGCCGGCCGAGGAGGTCATGTCCCGCACCGAAGTCGTAGCGCACCCCGATCGCGATGATCTTCTCGATCAGGTGCCGGTGCACCTCCTCGAAGTCCATCAGCTCCGACACCAGCCGGCGCACCGCCTGCGGACCCGGCTCGGTGGACATCAGGTGCATCTGCGCGCGGGTGTTGTCGAGGACGTCGGCCGCCACCGGGCGCCGTTCGGTGTGGTAGCTGTCCAGCAGCCCCTCCGGGGCCCAGCCGTTGACCTCGGCGGCCAGTTTCCAACCGAGGTTGAACGCGTCCTGCAGGCCGAGGTTGAGGCCCTGTCCGCCGGCCGGCGGGTGGATGTGCGCCGCGTCGCCGGCCAGCAGCACCCGGCCGACCCGGTAGCGCTCGGCCAGCCGGGTGGCATCACCGAACCGGGACAGCCAGCGCGGCGAGTGCACGCCGAAGTCGGTGCCGGCGGTGGCCCGCAGCTGCTGCTTGAACTCGTCGAGAGTCGGCGGGACCGTGCGGTCCTCGGCCACCCCCGAGGCGGGCACGACGACGCGGTACACCCCTTCCCCGAGAGGTATGGCGCCGAACCGCAGCTGGGTCCTGCGGACCTCGGCCACCACGGCGGCCACCGCCTCCGGCGCCGCGGCCACCGCCATCTCACCCAGCAGCGTCTCGACCCGGGCGGGCTCGCCGGGGAAGGCGACGCCGAGCAGCTTGCGCACCGTGCTGCGGCCGCCGTCGCAGCCGACGAGGTAGCGCGAGCGCAACCGGGTGCCGTCGGCCAGCTCGACGGTCACCCCGTGTTCGTCCTGGCTCAGCCCGACCAGTTCGCAGCCGCGGCGGATCTCGACGCCGAGCTCGGTGGCCCGCTCGGCCAGCAGGCGATCGGTGATGGTCTGCGGGATGGCCAGGACGTACGGATGCGCGGTGTCCAGCCGGTCCGGCTGCGGCTTGTTGATGCCGGCGAAGAAGCCACCGACCGGGTACTGCTGACCGTGCGCGAGGAACCGGTCCAGCAGACCGCGCTGGGCCATCACCTCGATGCTGCGTGCGTGCAGGCCGAGCGCCCGCACCACCCTGGTCGGCTCCGCGTCCTTCTCCAGCACGAGCGCGGGCACGCCGTGCAGCCGCAGCTCGGTGGCCAGCATGAGGCCGGTCGGTCCGCCCCCGGCAATGATCACGTCAAACATGAACCGCCCAATTCGAGCCGTCAGGTCAGGTCGAGTTGCACCGTGGCGATCTCCCAGGCCCGCAGCGGCAGCCGGACCAGCCCGTCACCGTCCACGGTAACCGGTTCGCCGGCCCGGCCGAGCAGGTCCGCCCGCCACGCCGCGCGGATGGTCGCGCCGCCGAGCACGGCGGTGGTGTCCACCGGAGTCTGGGCCACCAGCCGCACCTCGGTGCGGCCGGCGCGGTCCCGCACGCTGGTCAGCGCGACGCCGGGACCGTCGACGGACAACCCGCTCGTCGCTGCCGGCAGGGCGGTGCCCGGGTCGGCCGCGCCGGCGAAGGCCAGCAGCTCGTGCCGGTACGCCTCGGCCGCCGCCAGCACCCCGGCCCCGTGCCAGGCACCCCGGTACGGCAGCACCGCCAGCTCGACGGTGCGGGCGCCGCGGCACTGCGCCTCGGGGGTGGGCAGCTGCGGACCGGCCGGCTCGTCGCGCAGGGCGTGCCGGTTGCGGGACAGCATCCCGATCGCGCGCAGCAACGTGACCGCCAGTTCGTGGCCGGAGTCGGTCAGCTCGTACTCGGTGGGCTGGGTCAGCAGCACCGCCAGCGCCCCGTCCGGTGCGCCGGCGGCGACGAACCCGTTGGCGGGGAAGGTGGGCAGCGGCACCTCACCACCGCCGCCCTCCGCGGTCAGGCCCCGCTCGACCACCGCGAACTGGCCCTCGGCGTAGGAGCTGTCGGCCGGCGACGGCAGCGGCAGGTGCAGCCGGACCCGGTGGTCGTCGCAGCGGTTGTCGAACTCGACGCGCAGCCGGACGAACCGCTCGCCGCAGCGCAGCTCGACCCGGGTGGTGACGGTGATCGGCTCGCGGTCCACGGCGCGGGAGCCGGCGTCGACGTCCGCGGCCACCGGCCACCGGTACTCCCGCACCACGTCCACGACGGCCACCAGCGGCCCGTCGTGGCGCACGGAGGTGCGCACCGCCCGTGGCTTGTCGACGAGTTCGTCGGCGGCCGGCGGGGCGTAGTTGTAGCTGTCGCCCACGTCACCGCCGTCCACGATCCGGCCCACTCCGTCCACCGTGACGCCGTCCGCGGTGGTCAGCGTCAGGGTGCCGTCCTCGGCGACATCGACGCGGAGCAGGCCGTTGTCGAGGGCGCGCCCGGCCACCGTCACCGGGGCCGCCGCCGGCTCCCCGGTGGCGGGCAGGGGCACCGGCCGGACCGCGGCGCGGCCCAGCGGCGGCACCTCGACGAGAGCGGCGACGGTGGCCCGGGGTTCGGCGAGGATCCGCACCCGCCACCTGTCGCGCGGCCCGGCGGCGGTGAGCGCCGAGCGGACATCCTCCACGTCGAAGGCGGGGTCGCCGTGCCGGGCCACGTGGAAGGTGAGGGTGGCGTCCTCGGGCGACACGGACCAGGCGGCGACCTCCTGGCCGTAGAGTTCCCGGCCGTGCACCCGGGTGAGCACGGCCGGCAGGTCGGCCGCCGGCACCACGTCGTCGGCGAGCAGCGTACGGCTCCGGTCGAGGACCTGGGCCGCGACGCTGCGGCCGGCCGCGTCGGCCAGGGCCACCGTGCTGTCGGCCGGTGCCGCCACGTCCAGGTGCACCAGCGCGGTGCGGGCCGTCGGGGTGGGGTTGAACACCAGGTGACCGTCCCGGGGCACGGCCGCGGCCAGCCGCGCGCCGACCAGGTCGCAGACCGCCCGGCCGAGCTGGTCGGCCTCGGCGAGGCGGGCGGCGACCTGTTCGGCGGTCTCGTCGCAGCCGCAGCCGGTCACCGAGTCGTGGCAGCTCGCGTCGATCAGCCGGGTCCAGGCCATGTCGAGGAAGCGCCGCACGGACGCGTCGTGGGTCAGCGCGGCGAGCGGTTCGGCGTACCGTTCGACGCGCCGCTCGGCGCGGTTCATCGCCTGCTTGAGGTGGCCGCGGACGGAGATCACGCCGGGCAGGATGTTGGCCCGGGCGTGCGAGCGCAGCTCGCCGCGGACGACCGGCAGGCCGTCGACGGTGGCCGGCTGGGTGGCGAAGTACTCGGTGAGGGTGCCCAGCCGCAACCGCGTGTCGGCGAGATCGGCGGCGGCGAGCAGGTCGGGGGCGTCCGGTGCCGGTGCCGCGTGGTCGGTGCCGTACATGGCCAGCGCGGGGGTGTCCGCACCCTCGAACCGCCACCCGGCCAGCTTCGTCGCGAGGTCGTCGGCCCGGCGGGTGACCTGCGCGGTGTCGTCCATCAGGCCGGCGGCGTTGCCGTAGCCGCCGGGCAGATACTCCGTCCGGACGGTGGTGCCGTCGGGTGCCTCCCAGGCGAAGGCGTGACGGCGCATCCGCTCCGGTACGCCGCGGAACACGCAGGCGTGGGCCAGCCCGGCACCGACCAGGATCTGCGGCATCTGGGCGATGTGACCGAACATGTCGGGCAGGTAGCCGACCGGCATGGCTCCGCCCAACTCCGCGCTGCGGCTCAGCCCGCGTTCCAGGTTCCGGACGATGTTCTCGCCCGAGCAGAGGAACTCGTCGAGCAGGATCTGCCACGGGCCCACCGCCAGTCGCCCGGCGCGTACCAGGGAGATCACCTGCTCCCGCCGTTCCGGGCGGACCTCCAGGTAGTCGTCGACCGCGGCGAGTTGCCCGTCCAGGGTGAACCGCTGCCGCGGGTCCCGCTCCATCCGGTCGAACACCTCGTCGAGCAGCGCCACCAGCCGCAGCCGGAACCGCTGGAACGGCTCGTACCACTCCCGGTCCCAGTGGGTGTGTGGCACCACGATGATCTCGGTCGGTCGCGTCATCGGCTCGCCGCCTCTCCGCCGATCGCCGCCCCGGTCAGCTCACCGTAGCGGCGTACCACCTGTTGGCTGGTCCGTACGTCGGCCGCGCCCTCGACGATGCCGGTCAGCGGCGCGGCGGCCGCGGTGACCATCGCGTGGAACGCGACCAGTTCCTGCTCGAACGCCTCGGTCACCGACCGGAACGCGGCCCGCCGCTCGCCGTCGCCGTGGTCGTCGACGACCGTCAGCGTGGTCGGTGCGTTGAGCAGGTACGGCGACGGGAACACGAGCTCCAGCGAGCCGCGGGCGTGGTGCACGGTGACCGTCTCCCGGTAGGCGGGGTAGTCCGGCAGGTTGAGCCACCGGACGCCGTAGCGGGCGCCGCCGGGCAGCCGCCCGCTGATCTCCACCGACGGCTCGGCCGGGCCGTCGGGGGTGAGCGGCCAGGTGGCCACGTGCTCGACGGTGGCCGGTGCGCCGGTGAACAGCCGCAGCAGGGACAGGTCGTGCGAGATGCTGTTGATCAGAATCTGGTAGAGGGTGCGGGCGCCCGGGTCGGCGCCGACGGCGGCGTCGAGCAGTTCCCGGTCGGCGGCGGAGAGCCGGGCCGCCTCCTCGGCCGGCACGTCGCCGGCGGCCGGGGGCAGGTTCGCGAAGCGCAGCTGCCGGTCGCCGCCGGCGTGCAGCACGGTCACCTCGACCGCGTGCACCCGCTCCGCGCCGCCGAGGTCCGCGAGCAGCCGCGCGGCCTCGGCCACCGCCGGGTCGTACTGCTTCATGTAGCCGACCATCAGCGCCGGGGTTCCGGCGGCCAGCTCGGCCAGTCGGGCCGTCTCGGCGGTCGTGTAGGCCAGCGGTTTCTCGCAGAGCACGGGCAGCCCGGCGCGCAGCGCCAGCGCCGCCAGCTCGCCGTGCGAGCCGGAGGTGGCCAGCAGCACCGCGTCGCAGCCGCCGTCGGTCACCATCCGGGCCGCGTCGGTGTGGCGGCGGGCCGGCTCGACGCCGTACCGCTGGCCCAGCTCGGTCACCCGCGACGGGGACAGGTCGGCCAGCGCCACGATCTCGAACAGGTCGTCACGGCGTTGCAGCAGCGGCAGGTGCACGGTCCGGGCGATGATGCCCAGCCCGGCCACCGCGATCCGGATCCGCTTGCCCGGCTCGGTCATCGCAGCGCCCCCTCCAGCCACCGGAGGTTGGCGTGCTGGTCGGCGCGGATCCGGTCCAGGTCCCGGCTCTCCTCGGGGCTGTCCTGCTCGATCACCAGCCAGCCGGTGTAGCCGACGTCGTCGAGGCCGGCGAGCACCCCGGCGAGGTCGACGTCGCCGCGGCCCAGGGCGCAGAAGCCGCCGGCGGCGACCACGTCCGGCAGGCCGCCGCCGGCCGCCCGGACCCGGGCGTGGACGGCGAGGTCGGCGTCCTTCAGGTGCACCTGGCCGATCCGCCCGGCCCAGCGGCGTACCGCGGCGACCGGGTCGCCACCGGCCAGCGCCAGGTGCCCGGTGTCCAGGCAGATGGCGATGTCGGTGAGTTCGAGCAACCGGTCGGCCTCCGCCTCGGTCTCCACGTCGGTGCCGAGGTGGTAGTGGAACGCCGGTTCCAGGCCGCGGTCGCGGCACCGGCCGGCAGCCTGCCGCACCCGGGCGGCGAAGTCCGGCCAGGCCGCGGCGGGCAGCGCCGACGCCAGGTCGGTCGGGGTGCCGGGGCGGGCCATCCGGGCCGGGTTGCCGGGGCAGGCCAGCGTCGGTCGGGGTACGAAACGCGGGTCGTCGGCCGGCGCGGCGGCGAACACGTCGAGCGCGGCGTCGAGCTGGGCCAGGTCCTCGGCGAAGCCGGCCGCGTCGGCGAAGCGCAGGTCCACCCAGCCGCCGGCCAGCCCGATGCCGGCCGCGTCCAGCCGGCGGGCGAGGGTCTCGCCGGTGCCGAGGTAGCCGATCGGGCCGGAGTCCACCCCGGTGTATCCGTCGTCGGCCAGCGCCGCGAGCAGGTCGTCGGGGCCGACGGGTGCGCCGGTGGGCTGGTAGATGCCGTAGTTGACGGGGGCGCCGGCCACCCGTGTGCGTCCGGTCAGCGGCACAGTGCGATCACCTCCATGCGGTGGGACTCCAGGACGTGCAGCCCGTCGCCGGCCGGTAGCAGGCACCGGTCGCCGCGGACCAGCCGGTGTCGGCCGTCCGGGTAGGCCAGCAACGCGCCGTCGGCGCCGAGCGCCAGCAGCTCGTCGCCGAGCCGCAGCAGCAGCGGCCCGTCGGGGTCGGCGGAGATGGCGGTACGGCCGCCGCGCAGGGCGTCGAGCACCGCGTCCCCGGGCGGGAGGTCGCGATCGGCGAGCAGCCAGGTGGTCGGGGAGCCGGGGAACGCGTCGGCGCCGGGCCGGTGGAAGTCGCTGCCCCCGACGGGTACGACGTCCGCCGCCCACGCCCGCGCCCAGGCCAGCGGGGCACCCCAGGTGCGGTCCCACCAGCCGGAGTGCCACACCTCGACCAGCGGGGTGCGGTCGGCCAGCGGCTGGCGCCAGGCGCAGTCGCCGCCGAGCGGGTGGTTGACCGACATGAGCCCGCCGTCGCGGCGCGCGGCGGCGAGCCACTCGTCGGGCGGTCGGCGGAAGTCGACCCAGCTGACCGGGCCGAAGACGTTGGCGTGCCCCCGGTCGGTGGTCACCTCCTGGCCGGGCAGCAGGGTGAGGCCGTAGCGCGCCGAGGCGGCCGGCAGCCACGGGTGGTGGCTGACGGTGTTGTGGTCGGTGACGGCGAGGAAGTCCAGGCCGCGGGAGGCGGCGAGCGCGGCGAGCTCGTCGACGGAGTGCGCCCCGTCGCTGTGCACCGTGTGCGCGTGGAGGTCACCGGCCAGCCAGCGGCGGCCGTCGACGCCGGGCAGGTCCCGGCGCGGCGGCCGGTCGGGGCGCGGCGGCGCGGCCGGCGGCTCGGGTGCCGGCGGCGGTGTGCCGCTGGTGTCGGCGGTGACCTCGTAATCCAGCCCGTCGGGCGGGATGCGGTGCAGCCGCAGCAGCACCTGCCACTCGCCGGGTTCCAGTTCACCGGGCAGGTAGCCGGGGGTGGCCCAGTCGGCGGCGATGGTGTAGCCGTCCCGGGCGCCACCCGACCAGCCGCGGAAGCCGTCCGGGCCGACGCAGCCGAGGTCGAGCACCCCGGCCGCACGCGGGTAGTCCAGCCGGACGGTGAGCGCGGCGGTGCCGGGCGCGACGGTGACCGGCAGGGCCTGCATCACGCCGTCGGCGCGGTCCTGCAGGGTCCACCTGCCCCGGTGCGCGACCATGGTCAGCCCTGCACGGTAGCGCCGGCCCGGGGCGTCGGCACGCTCGCCGGTTCGGCGTCGGTGACCAGGTTGCCGTCGCGGTAGAGCAGCGATCGGCCGGGTCGGGGCACCACCCAGCCGGTGTCGCCCGGTTCGGGCTCGCGGCCCTCCGCGACGACGACCTGCACGCTGGTCCGGCCGGCGGCGCCGGTGCCGCTCGCGTCGTCGTCCGCGCCGGCCCGGCTGCCGTCGTCGTCGACGGGGACGTCCAGCGAGACCAGGGAGACGCTGCCCAGGTTCTCCACCACCACGACCTGCCCGCTCAGCGCCCGGGGGACGGGAGTGGGGGAGTACACGAGGTATTCCGGGCGGACGCCGTAGACGAGCCGCTCCCCGTCGGTGACCCGGCCGTGGGCGTCGTCGGGCAGCGGCAGCCGTGCCCCGCCCACGGCCAGTTCACCGCCGTGCACCCGGGCGTCGACCAGGTTCATCGGGGTGGAGCCGATGAACCCCGCGACGAAGGTGTTGGCGGGGCGGCGGAACACCTCGGTCGGGGTGCCCACCTGGCGGATCCGGCCGCCCTCCATGACTGCGATCCGGTCGGCCAGGGCGAGTGCCTCGGCCTGGTCGTGGGTGACGAAGACGGTGGTGACGCCGAGTTCCCGTTGCAGGCGCTTGAGGAAGGTCCGCGCCTCCAACCGGAGCCGGGCGTCGAGGTTGGACAGCGGCTCGTCGAGCAGGAACACCTGCGGGTGGCAGGCCATCGCCCGGGCGAGCGCCACGCGTTGCTGCTGGCCGCCGGAGAGCTGCCCCGGGCGGCGTTGCAGCAGCGTGGACAGGCCGAGTTCGGCGGCGGTCTCGGCGGCCTTGCCGGCGCGCTCACGCCGGTCGACCTTCTTGATCCGCAGCGGGTAGGCGATGTTGTCCTGGACGGTCATGTGCGGGAAGAGCGCGTAGTCCTGGAAGACCATGGCCACGTCCCGCTTTCCCGGCGGCAGGTTGGTGACGTTGCGGTCGCCGATGCGTACGCTGCCGCCGGAGGCGACCTCCAGCCCGGCGATGGTCCGCAGCAGCGTGGTCTTGCCGCAGCCGGAGGGGCCGAGCAGGGCGAAGAACTCGCCGTCGGCGATCTCCAGGTCGAGGGCGTCCAGGGCGCGTACCCCGCCGGGGTAGACCTTGGTCAGCTCGCGCATGGTGATGGCGGACATCAGCGCTTGATCCCTCCGTGGAAGCGGAAGCCGTACCGGCTGCTGACGAAGACGAACATGAGCGCCACCGGCAGCGAGTAGAGCAGCGAGAAGGTGGAGAGCAGCCGCAGGTCGGCCTGGCCGCCCTCGGTGTAGAGGGTGTACATGATCACCGCGGCGGGGGCCTTGTCCGGACCGCGCAGCAGCAGGAACGGCACCAGGAAGTTGCCCCAGACGTTGGCGACCGCCCACACCCCGACGGTGGCCAGGCCGGGGCGGACGACCGGCACCACGATGTGCCGCATGATCTGCAACGGGCTGGCGCCGAAGACCCGGGCGGACTCCTCGTAGGAGGTCGGGGTGGAGTCCATGAAGTCCTTGAGGATGAAGATGGCCGCGGGTAGCAGCCCGCCGCTGAGGATCAGGATCACGCCGAGCCGGGAGTCGATCAGGTTGAGCCGGAAGGCCAGCTCGAACAGCGGCACCATGGTCGCGGTGCCGGTGACGATCGACGACAGCAGCAGCAGCCCGTAGAGCAGCGCGTCGCGGCCGGGCACCCGGACCCGGCTCAGCGCGTACGCCGCGAGCGCGGCGAACGTCACCACCAGGGCGGCGGTGCCGCCGGCCAGGTAGACGGAGTTGAGCAGCGAGCTGAGCGCGTACGGGTTGTCCAGCAGGGTGCGGAAGTTGTCCAGGGTGAACTGCGGGAGCGAGGCGGTGACGGTCGGGGTGTCGTCGAACGGGGCGGTGGCCAGCCAGAGCAGCGGCAACGCGAAGAAGCCGAGGACGGCGCAGAGGAACGTGTAGCGGCCGATCCGGGCGAGCACGTGGCGAACCGCGACGGTGGGCCGCTCGCCGGTCGGATCGGTGGCGGGCGTGGGCCTCGCGGTGGTGACGGTCACGCCGACTCCTTCCGCCGGCCCAGCAGCCGCAGGTAGACCAGGGCGATGACCAGGTTGATCAGCAGCATGATGAACGAGATCGCGGCGCCGAAGCCGAGTTCGCCGCCGGAGAGCGCCACCTTGTAGACGTAGACCGGCAGGATCTCCGAACGTTGTTCGGGGCCGCCGGCGGTGATCAGGAACGGCGCGAAGTCGTTGAACGTCCAGAGGCTGATCAGCAGCAGGTTGGTCAGCACGTGCCCGCGGATGCGGGGGAACACCACGTCGCGCAGCTGCTGCCAGGTCGACGCGCCGGCCAGCCGGGCGGTCTCCAGGTGCGAGCGGGGGACGTTCTCCAGCGCGGCGGCGTAGAGCATCATCGAGAACGCGGTGCCGCGCCAGGTGTTGAAGATGATGATCGACAGCATGGGGTAGTCGAGCAGCCAGGCCATTCCGGGGATGCCGAGCAGCGCGTTGAGCGTGCCGGCGTCCCGGTCGAGCAGCGCGATCCACAGGAAGGCGACCACCGAGCTGGGCAGGATCCAGGAGAGCAGGACGAAACCCTCGACCACGCGGCGCAGCGGGCCGCGGCGGTCGCGCAGCGCGAAGGCGATGGCGAAGCCGAGCCCGGCTTGGCCGATGACGGCCGAGCCGAGGACGAACTGCAGGGTCAGCAGCAGCGAGGTGCGGAACCGTTCGTCGCCCAGCGCCTCGGTGTAGTTGTCGAGGCCGACGATCTCCGGGTTGGCCGCGGCGAGGCCGGTCAGCCGGTAGTTGGTGACGCCCAGGTAGATCGTCCAGACGGCCGGCACCACCAGGAAGACCAGGATCAGCACCATGGCGGGGACGAGGAACCCGGTGGCCCGGGCCCGCCCGAGCCCGGCGGCGTCGGGGGCGGGGGAGGCGCCCGTGACCGGGCGCGCTCCCTCGACCATCTCGTCAGGAGGTGACGTTGCCTGCGCCACCGACGATCCCTTCGACCTTCTTCTGGTACGCGCTGGCCGCTTCGTCCACGCTCCTGCCCGCCGTCGCGTCGGCGGTGGCCTCCTGCAACGCCACCGAGACCTGCGGGTAGACCGCCAGCGGCGGCCGGTACGCGGTGATCGGCAGCACCTTCTCGGCGACGAAGTTGAGCATCGGGTCGGCCGCGAGCACCTCCTTGTTCACGTCGGTGCGGGCGGTGATCCGGGTGGCGCCGGCCAGTTCGGCCTTGACCGCCTCCGCCGAGTGCATGAACGACAGCAGCTCCCACGCCTGCGACGGGAACTTCGAGTTGGGGTTGAGCACCCGCACGCCGCCGCCGGACATGCTGACGAAGTCCTGGCCGCGGATGCCCGCGCCGGGCTGCTTGGCGGGGATCATCGCGTAGCCGACGGTGGTGTCCCGGTCGGCCATCTTGGCGATGCCGTCCTTGGGGTTCACCACGCTGCGCCAGAAGTAGTCGCCCTCGGCCAGGATGCCGATCTTGCCGGCGGCGAATTCCGTGAACGACTTGTCCCGTCCCTTCGCCTCCTGCTGGAGCTTCGGGTCGCCCAGGCCGCCACCGTAGACCTTGGTGTAGAAGTCGAGCACGTCCTTGACCGGCTGGCTGGCGCCGGCCCACTTGCCGTCGGCGTAGATCTCGCCGCCGGCGCCGACCAGCAGCGGCAGCGCGCCCTGCATCGAGGTGGCCTCGCCCATCGCGGTGCCGGCGTTGATCTGGATCGGGGTCACCCCGGGCAGCGCCTTCAGCTTGGCGCCGGCGTCGAGGATCTCCTGCCAGCTCTTCGGCTGCCAGTCGGCGGGCAGGCCGGCCTGGGCGAACAGCTTCTTGTTGTAGTAGAGGACCCGGCCGTCGGTGCCGAGCGGGATGCCGTAGCGCTTGTCCTCGAAGCTGCCGAGGCCCTGCACGCTCTCCGGGATCTGCGACCAGCCCTCCCAGGAGTCGACCTGGTCGCCGGCCACCTCCGACAGCGGCTTCAGGTATCCGGCCTGGACGAACTCGCCCACCCAGATGCCGTCCACGGCGATCACGTCGGCGCCGCCCTTGGAGCGCAGGTCCAGGGCCAGCTTGGTCTTGTACTGCTCGTCGTCGACGCCGCTCGGCACGAACGTCACCTTGGCGGTGACGCCCTTGGCCTGCTGCGCCTCGACGAACCGGGGAATGACCCACTTCTCGATCCACTCCGCACCGGCGGCGTTCTTGCCTCCGGCGATCGCGTTGGCGGAGATGGTGAGGGTGATGTTCTTGGCGTCCTTGCCGGCGGGCTCGGACGAGTCGCCGCAGGCGGTGACGGCGAGGGCGACGGCGGTGAACGCGGCGAGCACGCCCGCTGCGTGTCTCGGCTTGGCTGACATGGGCTGTTTCCCTTCGCAAGGAGAGACTTCGAAGAGACTCGCGGGGTCGCCCGCCGGCCGCACGTCCGCCGCCGGCGGTGCTTGCGGCCACAATGTCATGACAGCTTGACGACGTAAATACCTGTCACTGAAATGAACCAGAAACATCCACCGTCACCGCTCGGCGACGGTGACCTCGAGGGAGTAGCGGCTGGCCCGGTAGATGTGTGCGCCGTGCTCGACGTAGTGCCCCTGGTCGTCGTACGCGGTACGGGTCATGGTGAGCAGCGGCGCGCCGCGTCGCTCGCCGAGCATCTGCGCCTCGGCCCCGGTCGCCGCCCGGGCGCCGATGCGCTGCTGGGCGCCGCGGATGCGGATGCCACCGGCGCGCAGGATCCCGTACAGGCCGTTGCCCTGCAGTGCGTCGATGGTGAGCCGCACCCGGTCGAGCGGGAGCCAGTTCTCCATCACGGCGAGGGGTTCACCGTCGGCGAACCGAAGCCGGCGCAGGTGCTGCACCTCGCTGCCGGGCGGGACCCCGAGAGCGGCCGCGACCTCCGCCGGGCACGGCACGGTAGCCAACTCCAGCACCGATGTGGACGGTCGCTGGCCGGCGCGCAGCAGGTCGTCGTGCAGGCTGGTCAGCTCGACCGACCGTCGCACCTCGCCCCGCACCACCTGGGTGCCGACCCCGCGACGGCGCACGATCAGTCCCTTGTCGACCAGGTGCTGGATGGCCTGGCGGACGGTCGGGCGGGACAACCCGAGCCGGTCCGCCAGCTGCAACTCGCTGTCCAGGCGGTCACCGGGCGCCAGGTCGCCGCGTTGGATCGCCGCGGCGAACTGCTCCGCCACCTGGAAGTAGAGCGGGACCGGGCTGCTCCGGTCGACCGCGATCTCGGGGCCGCTCACGGCACCTCCTCGCTGTGCGACGCGCGGGGATCTCGGGGGACGGGCGTCACTGTACCGAAGCGGTCACTGCGCGCAGAGGACGGATGTCATGACAACACATTGACACAACTCGCGGAGCACTGTTACCTGTCAGGGACGAAAGCGGGCTGGCGGGCGCGCCGTCGCCGGCCGGGACGAAGGGCGCCGCATGCTCGATGTGCTCACCATCGGCCGGGTCGGGGTGGACATCTATCCGCTGCAGGTCGCCACGCCGCTGGCCGAGGTCGAGACCTTCGGCAGGTTCCTCGGCGGCAGTCCCACCAACGTGGCCGTCGCGGCCAGCCGCCAGGGGCTGCGCGCCGGCGTGATCACCCGTACCGGGGCGGACGCCTTCGGCGGGTACGTGCACAAGGCACTTCGCGAGTTCGGCGTGGACGACAGCCACGTCCGCCCGGTGGACGGGCTGCCCACCCCGATCACCTTCTGTGAGATCTTCCCGCCGGACGACTTCCCGCTCTGGTTCTACCGCACCCCCACCGCGCCCGACCTTCAGATCCGGCCCGAGGAACTCGACCTCGACGCGGTCGCCTCCGCGCGGGTCTTCTGGCTCACCGGCACCGGCCTGTGCCAGCAGCCGAGCCGCGACGCCCACGCCGCCGCGCTGGCCGCCCGCGACCGGCGCCCACACACCGTGCTCGACCTGGACTACCGTCCGACGTTCTGGTCGGACCCAGCGGCGGCCACGGCGGCGATCGCGGAGGCACTGCCACAGGTCACCGTCGCCGTCGGCAACCTCGACGAGGTGGAGATCGCGGTCGGCACCCGGGACCCCGAACACGCCGCCCGGCTCCTGCTCGACCGGGGGCCGCGCCTCGCGGTGGTGAAGCTCGGCCCGGCGGGGGTCCTCGCCCGCACCGACGCGCAGACCGTACGGGTGCCGCCGGTGCCGGTCGAGGTGGTCAACGGGCTCGGCGCGGGCGACGCCTTCGGCGGCGCGCTCTGCCTCGGGCTGCTGCGCGACTGGCCGCTGGAGCACACCCTGCGCTTCGCCAACGCCGCCGGCGCGATCGTCGCGTCCCGGTTGGCCTGCTCCGCTGCCATGCCCGACTACGCCGAGACCGCCGCGCTGGCCCGGTCCGCCGTGCCGCGACCGGCACCGTCGACCGCCGCCCCGGAAGGAGAAGACCGGTGAGCACCGAGTACGACGCGCTGACCCGCACCCGCGCCCACCGGCCACAGGCGATCGCCGAAGCCGCCGCCCGCCGTACCCGCCGGCCCTGGCCCGACCCTGGCCGGCCGCTGTTCGTCATCGCCGCCGACCATCCGGCCCGGGGCGCCCTCGGTGTACGGGACCGACCGATGGCCATGGCCGGCCGCGCCGACCTGCTGGACCGGCTGCGCCTGGCGCTGTCCCGGCCCGGCGTGGACGGCGTGCTCGGCACCCCGGACATCCTGGAGGACCTGCTGCTGCTCGGCGCGCTGGAGAACCGCCTGGCCATCGGCTCGATGAACCGCGGCGGCCTCTCCGGCGCCACCTTCGAACTCGACGACCGGTTCACCGCCTACGACGCCGACAGCATCGCCACGATGCGCTACGACGGCGGAAAGATGCTCTGCCGGATCGACCCGGACGACCCCGGCACCGCCTCGACCCTCCAGGCCTGCGCCCGGGCGGTCACCGCGCTCGCGGCCCACCGCACCGTGGCCCTGGTCGAACCGCTGTGGGTGGTCCGCAACGGTGCCCGGGTCAACGCCGACCTGCGCCCGGAATCGGTCATCAAGGGCGTCAGCGTCGGGCAGGCGCTCGGGGCGACCAGCGCGTACACCTGGTTGAAGCTGCCGGCCATCGACGAGATGGAGCGGGTGGTCGCCGCCACGACCCTGCCGGTCCTGCTGCTCGGCGGAGACCCGGTGGAGGCGCCGGACGTGGTGTACGCGCGGTGGCAGCGGGCGCTGCGGCTGCCCGGCGTGCGCGGCCTGGTGGTCGGCCGGGCGCTGCTCTACCCGCCCGACGACGACGTGGCCGCCGCGGTGGACCTCGCCGGGTCGCTGCTGCCCACGGGGCAGGACGCGTGAGGACCGGCGAGGCGTACCTGCCGTGGGGCGGCACGGCCCGCTCGCCATGGGCGCTGGAGGTCACTCCGGAGCGGGCCGGATGGCGGTACGCGGGCCTACGGGTACTCACCCTGCCGGCGGGCGGCGAGGTCAGCTTCGCCACCGGCGACGAGGAGATGCTCGTCCTGCCGCTGGCCGGCGCCGCCACCGTGCGCTGTGACGGGCTGCGGCTCAACCTGACCGGGCGCGAGTCGGTGTTCGCCGCGGCCACCGACTTCGCCTACCTGCCCCGGGACGCCGTCGCGACGATCCGCGGCGAGGGCCGTCTCGCGCTGCCGTCGGCCCGGGCCACCCGCCGGCTCTCGCCCCGCTACGGTGCCGCCCGGGACGTGCCGGTGGAACTGCGCGGCGCCGGGCCGGCCAGCCGGCAGGTCAACAACTTCTGCGCACCGGACGCCTTCGACTGCGACCGGCTGGTCGCCGTGGAGGTGCTCACCCCCGGCGGGAACTGGTCGTCGTACCCGCCGCACAAGCACGAGGAGGACCGGACCCACGACGACGGACGGGTGGAGGCGGCGCTCGAAGAGGTCTACTACTTCGAGGTGGCCGGTGGCACGCCCGGTGCGGGTCCGGTGGGCTACCAGCGGGTCTACGGCACGGCCGGCCGGCCGATCGACGTGCTGGCCGAGGTGCGTACCGGTGACGTGGTGCTCGTCCCGTACGGCTACCACGGGCCGTCGATGGCCGCGCCCGGCTACGACCTGTACTACCTCAACGTGCTGGCCGGGCCCGGCGCGGAGCGCACCATGGCCTGTGTGGACGATCCGCGGCACGGCTGGATCCGGGGCAGCTGGGCCGGCCAGCCGGTCGACCCGCGGCTGCCGCTGACCCGGCCCGGAACGAAGGAGGCGTGATGGGCCGGTTGACGGTGGCGCAGGCGGTGGTGAGGTTCCTGGCCCGGCAGTGGTCCGAACGCGACGGGCGACGGCAACGGCTGGTCCCGGCGTGCTTCGGCATCTTCGGCCACGGCAACGTCGCCGGCATCGGTGAAGCCCTGGCCACCGCCGGCTCGGACCTGCCCTATCACCTGTGCCGCACCGAGCAGGGCATGGTGCACACCGCCGCGGCGTACGCCCGGATGACCGACCGGCTCAGCACCCTGGCCTGCACCACGTCGATCGGCCCCGGCGCGACCAACCTGGTCACCGGCGCCGCCGGCGCGACCGTCAACCGGCTGCCGGTGCTGCTGCTACCGGGCGACATCTTCGCGACGAGGGTGGCCAACCCGGTGCTCCAGGAACTGGAGGACCCGCGCTCCTACGACGTCAGCGTCACCGACGCGCTGCGGCCGGTCTCCCGCTACTGGGACCGGATCAACCGGCCGGAACAGCTGCCGGCCGCGCTGCTGGCCGCCATGCGGGTGCTGACCGACCCGGCGGAGACCGGCGCGGTCACCCTCGCCCTGCCGCAGGACGTCCAGGCCGAAGCGTACGACTGGCCGGACGAGCTGTTCGCCGAACGGGTCTGGCACGTGCCGCGCCCCCGCGCCGACGAGGCGGCGGTCGACCGGGCGACCGGGGTCGTGCGAGCGGCCCGCCGGCCGCTGGTGGTTGCCGGCGGTGGGGTGATCTACAGCGGGGCGACCGAGGTGCTGCGCCGGTTCGCCGAGGAGCACGGGGTGCCGGTGGCGGAGACCCAGGCCGGCACCGGCGCGATGCCGTACGACCACCCGCTCGCCCTCGGCGCGGTCGGCGTCACCGGGACCACCGCGGCCAACGAGGTCGCGGCCGGCGCGGACGTGGTGATCGGGGTGGGCACCCGGTACAGCGACTTCACCACCGCCTCCGGCACCCTCTTCGGCGACGACGTCCGGTTCGTCAACCTGAACGTCACGAGCTTCGACGCGGCGAAACTGTCCGGCACCCAGGTCGTCGGCGACGCCCGGGAGAGCCTCGCCACCCTCGACGAGACCTGCGCCGGCTGGGCCACCGGGCCGGCGTACCGCGCGTCGGTGGCGCGGCTGCGTGAGCGCTGGTCGGCCGTGGCGGACAGCGCCCGGCAGGCCGCACCCGACGCGCGGCCGACCCAGACCGCGGTGATCGGTGCGGTCAACGACGCTGCCGGCGCAGGCGGCGTGGTGGTGTGCGCGGCCGGGTCGATGCCCGGCGACCTGCATCGGCTGTGGCGCAGCCGGGACCCGAAGAGCTACCACGTCGAGTACGGCTACTCCTGCATGGGCTACGAGATCGCCGGCGGCATCGGGGTGAAGCTCGCCGCGCCGGAGCGCGAGGTGTTCGTGCTGGTCGGCGACGGGTCCTACCTGATGCTGCCGAGCGAGCTGGCCACCGCGGTCGCCTTGGGCGTCAAGCTGGTCGTGGTGCTGGTCGACAACTCCGGTTTCGCCTCGATCGGCCGGCTGTCGGAGAGCGTCGGCGCGCACCGGCTCGGCACCGCCTACGTCGACCGGGCCGGTGCGCCGCTGCCGATCGACCTCGGCGTCAACGCGGCGAGCCTCGGCGCGGACCTGATCCGGGTGTCGACCATGGCGCAGCTCCGGGCGGCTCTGGCGACGGCGACGGCGGCGACCCGGACCAGCGTGGTGCACGTGCGGACGGACCGGTTCCAGGCGGGTCCGGATGCCGGCGCCTGGTGGGACGTTCCGGTCGCCGAGGTCTCCACCACCGAGCAGGGGCGGGCCGCCCGGGCCGCGTACGAGGCGGGGCGCAAGAGCCGGCACACCCACCTGCGTCCGCCGCACTGACCTCAGCGGTCACGCCGACCGGTGTCGCGGGTCCGGCTGCGCCGTGCGGACCTTCCGCCGTGCCTCAACCTCGACGGCGAACCCACCGCAGCGCTCCGGTGCGGAGGCCTTCACTGGTCACGCCGTGATAAATGATCATCACAATGATGCCGAGGAGTCCCAGTAGCGGGCTCACGACCCAGCCGAGCAACCCGGCCAGTCCGTAGAGCACGAGACCGGTGATGGGGCGGGCCTCCTGCGCGCGGACCTGGTCTGGGCCGACGTCCTCCGCGCGCAGCATCGGATGGCGGTGCAGGTAGGCGAAGAAGACCAACCAGGGCGCCGACATCAGCGCCGCGGCCAGCGCGTACATGACGACCGCCACCCGCAGGTCGTCGGTGTCGCCGTCGACGAGCGCCGACGCGAGAACCGCGGTCGGGAACGGGATGATGACCGCGCCGAAGAGGATGGCGAGATTGATCCAACTGAGCGCGAGGGTCGTGCCGCGGACCAGCCGCAGCAGTGCGTGGTGGTTGAGCCAGAGGACGCCGATGTAGACGAACGACACCACGAACGCCAGGAGGGACGGGGCCTCTTTGCCGAGCGACGCGAGCAGCTCACCCTGGTGGTATTCGGGTACCCGCAATTCGAGCACCAGCAGGGTGATGACGATGGCGAAGACACCGTCGCTGAACGCCGCGAGCCGACCGACGTCGGCCGGCTGGTGAGCGGGACCTTTCGGCTGGACCTCCTCGGGGCCTGCGGACACCGCCGAACGCTAGCAGCGTGGGAGGGCCGTGGACGGGTGCGATCACCCGAGAAGTACCCGTCCGGGGGGCCGTTTCCGGGTGGCCGGCGCTTTCCGTGGAGGTGAACCCCGCCGGCCGTGCACCGGTCGGGTTCCGCTCAGCGCAGGCCCGCCACCCAGCGCGCATTGCGGACGAACGTGCGGCGGGTGACGTCGGGGTCGTCGAGGAAGCAGCCGATCATGAGGGCGTCGCGCAGCATGGCGAGGGTCTCGGCCTTGGCGTCGACGTCGTCGCGGCCGGCCTCGGTGAGCAGGCGTCGCAACTCGGCGTGGAACCAGGCGCGGTGCTTGTCGATCACCCGGCGCGCCGGGCTCTCGGGGTCGGGGAACTCGCCGGCCGCCTTGATGAACGGGCAGCCGCGCGTGTGGTGCCGGTGGGCGTCGTCGGCGATGCCTTCGATGGCCATCTCGAGTGCGTGATCGGCTGAGACGGCCCGGCCGAGCCCTTCGTCCCAGAGCGCCTGGATCATCTGGTCCTCGCGTTCGAGGTACGCCACGACGAGCGCCTCCTTGCCGGCGAAGTGCCGGTAGAGGGTGGCGCGGGTGACGCCGGCCTCCTTGAGGACGCGGTCGACCCCGACGCTGTTGATGCCGTTGTCGTAGAACAGCCGGCTCGCGGTCGCGAGGAGGTGGTCGCGGGGCGCTGACTGCCTGGTGCTCGCCATGACTGCATCCTACACCCCAGACCGACCGTTCTTTCTCTCACATGTCGACCACTTGCTGAAGGGGAGGGGTAAGGCTACGGTCTGAGCCTAGGGAGAACGACCGTTCTTTCTATCTGTCCGTTCATAGGAGTATTCCGTGGCGACTCGTGTTCTCTTCGTGCACGGCCTCTGGATCCACGCCCGCGCCTGGGATCCGTGGCTCGACCTCTTCCGCTCGGCCGGGTTCGAGGCGGAGGCACCGGGCTGGCCCGGTGACGGCGAAACCGTCACCCAGACGCGGCGACAGCCGCAGCATGTCGCCGGCTACGGCGTCCGCGAGGTCGCCGACCACTTCACGCGGATCGCGCGGCTCGGCGAACCGCCGATCGTGATCGGGCACTCGTTCGGCGGGCTCATCGCCCAGAAGCTGCTCGCCGCGGGCGTCGCCCGGGCCGCCGTGGCGATCGACCCGGCCCCGATCAAGGGCGTCCGAGCACTTCCGTTCGCGCAGGTCTGGTCGGCGCTGCCGGTGCTGCGTCGCAAGGCCAACCGCGACCGGGCGGTGATGCTGAGCCGCCGCCAGTTCCGGTACCGCTTCGGCAACGCCGTCAGCCGCGAGGAGTCCGACCAGCTCTACGACCGCTGGGCGATCCCCGGCCCGGGCCGGCCGATCTTCGACCTGACCGCGGCGAAGAAGGACCCGGCGTCGCCCGTCGCGGTCGACCTCGACGACCGCAACCGGGGACCGTTACTGATCATCGGCGGTGGCCGGGACCACACCATCCCCGAGGTGGTGGCGCGGCAGGCCGCCGAGCTCTACCGCCCGGGCGGCAACACCGAGTACCGCACGTTCGACGATCGCGGCCACTCCCTGGTCTTCGACAGCGGTTGGCGCGAGGTCGCCCAGCCCGTCCTCGACTGGGTGCGTACGCACACCGCCTGATGACCCGCACGTCGGAAGTGACCAGTGAACTTCAGTGAGGACGTACGCTCGGCCTTCCGGCGCGGTGACACCGACGCCGTGGTGCGGATGAGCGAGGCCGAGATCGAGCGGGCCCGGGCGGCCGGTGACCCGGCGGGCGAGGCGAAAGCCCGGTACAGCCTGGCCCGGGTCGCCATCCGGGCTGGTGACCTGGCGTTTCCCACCGTCACCCAGGCCACCAACGACGATCCGTTGGCTGCCGCCGTCGACGCGCTGGCCGCCGCCATGTACGCGCACGGCCCGGCCTTCCGCACCGTGGCCACCGCGTGCCGGGCGGCGTTCCCGGGGCTCGATCGCCCGTCGGCCGGCGACATCGCTCAGGACGGCGCTCCCGTCGACAGGTGATCTGGTCACCGAAGCGGAATTGCTATCCCACCTCCCACTCCAACTCCCCATTCTGGACAACCGGCTTCAGGGGATCCGGCGCGCGGGGATAGTCGTAGGGGATCCGGTGAGCCAGGCGGACCGCTCGTCCTTCGACCAGGGCCAACATCTCCGTGAGCAGATCCGTCAGGCTGCCCCACGCGAATCCGAACGGGCCGTCGATCTCGTCGAACTGGAATATCCGCCCGTACGGTGGCTGTGGCCCGGTGTCGAGGACGAGGCAGCCACCGCACAGGTCGTTTCCGAACGCGATCCACGTGGGCTGCCAGGCGTCGCCCCAGATCGATGCTCGCTGGCGAGTGTCGCTTGCGATCTCCGAGCTGGCCATCACCTGGTAGCCCGGCGGAAGCAGGATCACGCCGGTGACGTCTCGTGCGTCGGAGCCGTCGAAGTTGCGAAGCAGTTCCGAGAGGTCCGCCGGGAGTTCGGTGTTCAACGCCGAAGCGAGCTCGGCCAGTGCCGGCTCATCCGCAGGCGGGTTCAGCTTCTCGAACGTGAGCGGCGCGTTCTCCCGCAACCATCCGGCGATCTGCGTCGACAGGGAGGTGACATCGCCCGACATGGCTCACGAATGTACGGTGGCGAGCCGTCCTCCGGCGGTTGGAAACGTTTTCGTAACGAGCTCTTGACCTGCCTGGTGGACGCGGCGCACACTCCCGGAAACGTTTACAGGATGAGACGGAGGTGCCGGGTCGTGGTTCGTAAACGTTTACAGGACTCCGCCGACGGTCGGCCCACCGTGCACACCGTGGCCGCCCGCGCCGGCGTCTCCATCGCCTCCGCCTCCCGCGTCCTCAACGGCGTCGGCGGCAGCGAGGAGACCATCCGCAAGGTCCGCGCGGCCGCGGCCGAGGTCGGGTACGTGCCCAACGCCATCGCCCGCTCGCTGCAGTCCCAGCGCACCGGACTGGTCGCGCTCGCCGTCGAGGACATCGGCAACCCGGTCTACGTGTCGATGATGCGGGCGATCGAGGCGGTGGTGGCCGCCTCCGGACGCCAGCTGCTGGTGCACGCGACCGGCGGGCAGATCGCGAACGAGACCAGCCTGCTGCGCCGGCTGGCGAACCGCTACGTCGACGGCATGATCCTGTCCCCGATCCGGGTCACCGACGACCACCTGGCCGCGCTGGTGCAGAGCCCGGTCCCGGTGGTCGTGGTCGGCCAGCTCGGTGCCGACGCGCCGGTCGACAACGTACGCACCGACTCGCGGCACGGCGTCGCCCTGGCCGTGGACCACCTCGTCGGCACCGGACGGCGACGGATCGGGTTCGTCAACGGCCCGCTCGACACCGTTCCCGGCGCCGCCCGCGACGCGGGCTTCCGTGCCGCCCTCGACCGGCACGGCATCGGGCTCGACGAGGACCTGGTCGAGGTCGGCGACTTCCAGTACGCGGCCGGCCGCGCCGCCGCCGAGCGGTTGCTGGCCCGGGCCCGGCCGGACGCGCTGGTCTGCGCCAACGACCTGATCGCGGTCGGGGCGCTGCACGCGCTGCTCGCCGCCGGGCACCGGGTGCCCGAGGACGTGGCCGTGGTCGGCATGGACGACACCGAGCTGGCCCAGATGATGTTCCCGCAGCTGTCCAGCGTCTCCCTGGGCTCGGCCGAGCGCGGGCGGCGCGCCGCCGAGCTGCTGCTCACCCGGATCGCCGACCCGAGCCTGCCACCCCGTCGGGAGCAGGTGCCGCCCAGCCTCGCCGTACGCGCCTCCAGCCGGGTCGCCGTGCCGGGGCCCCGCCCGTCCACCGAGGAGCTGCCCTCATGACCGCCGTGGCCGAGCGGCCGGATGTCGCGCGGCGCGGGAAGCCGCGCGGCTCCGCCCGGTCCCGCTCCGACCGGACCGCCATCTACCTGCTGCTGCTTCCGTCGCTGGTGCCCATCCTGTTGCTGTCGGTCTTCCCGCTCCTGCGCGGCATGTACCTGGGCTTCACCGACGCCCGCGCCGGCCGCAACGTCGACGTGAGCTTCACCGGCCTGGAGAACTACCGCGAGCTGCTCGGTGACGACCTGTTCTGGAACTCGTTCAAGATCGGTCTGCTCTGGGCCTTCGGGGTGACCGTCCTGCAGTTCCTGCTCGCCCTCGGCCTGGCGCTGCTGCTGAACCAGCAGTTGCGCTTCCGGGGTGTGGCGCGGGTGCTGGCCGTGGTGCCCTGGGCGATGCCCCCGGTGGTGATCGGCATCCTCTGGAAACTCGTCTACCACCCGGACGCCGGTCTGCTGAACGAGTTCTTCCACCGCGTCGGGGCCGACGGGCTGCGGACCAACTGGCTCGGCGACTTCAGCACCGCCCTGCCGGCGGTGATCATCGTCGGGGTCTGGGCGGGCATGCCGCAGACCACGGTCGTCCTCCTGGCCGGCCTGCAGGGCGTGGCGCGGGAGTTGCACGAGGCGGCCGCGGTGGACGGGGCCAGCACCTGGCACCGCTTCCGGCACGTCACGCTCCCCGCGATCGCGCCGGTGATCGTCGCGATCACCGCACTGGACTTCATCTGGAACTTCAACTCGTTCGGGCTGGTCTACGTGCTCACCGCCGGCGGTCCGGGCGGCAAGACGATGCTGCCGATGCTGTTCGCGTACGAGGAGGCGTTCCGCTACGGCAACTACGGCTACGCCGCCGCGCTCGGCAACGTGATGGTCGTGATCATCGTGGCGCTGCTCGCCGTCTACCTGCGTCGCCGGCTGAGGGAGGCGAACTGACGTGATCGGAAGGCCGAGCCGTACCGGGCGGACGTTGCAGTACGTGGTGCTGGCCGGTTACCTGATCTTCCTCGGGTTCCCGCTGGTCTGGCTGGTCTCGACGGCGTTCAAGCCGCCCCGGGAGCTGGTGCAGCTGCACCCGACGCTGGTGCCGTCCAACCCGACGGTGCAGAACTTCGTGCAGGCCTTCACCGAGCAGGAGTTGGGCCGGGCCGCGCTGAACAGCCTCCAGGTCTCGCTCGCCTCGGCCGTGCTCACCGTGCTGGTGGCGCTGCCCGCGTCGTACGCGCTGGCCCGGTTCCGCTCCAAGCTCGGCACCGTGGCCCTGGGCTGGGTGCTGCTCTCGCAGCTCTTCCCGTTCGTGCTGCTGATCATCCCGATCTTCCTGGTGTTGAGGCAGGTCGGCCTGGCCAACACCCACGCCGGGCTGGTGGTGATCTACGTGGTCTGGGCGCTGCCGTTCGCGCTGTGGATGCTGCAGGGCTTCGTCCGCAACATCCCGCGCGAGTTGGAGGAGGCCGCCAGCGTGGACGGCGCCAGCCGGCTGCAGGTGCTGCGCCGGGTGGTCTTCCCGCTGCTCGCGCCCGGCGTCGTCGCCACCGCGCTGTTCTCGTTCATCTCGGCCTGGAACGAGTTCTTCTTCGCCCTGGTGCTGGTCAAGACGCCCGAACTGGCCACCCTGCCGGTGGCGTTGGCGCGGTTCGTCGGCATCGAGGGCACCGCCCGCCTGGGCCCGCTCGCGGCCGGTTCGCTGCTGGCCACCCTGCCCAGCCTGATCTTCTTCGCGTTCATGCAACGCCGGCTCTCGTCCGGGTCGCTCGCCGGCGCGGTCAAGGGCTGATCGCACACCCCACCACCGAGGAGGTTCCCCCCATGCTCCGCAGAAGATTCCGTCGACTCGCCGCGGCCGCCGCGGTAGCGGTCGTCGGCCTCGGCGCGCTCACCGCGTGCGGCGACGGCGGCGACGACGAGTCCACGTCCGGCCCGGTGAAGCTGCGCTTCCTCAGCCTGGCCTGGCAGAAGGAGTCGCTCCAGGCCAACAAGGACCTGGTCGCCAAGTGGAACGCCGAGCACCCGGACATCCAGGTCGAGTACGTCCAGGGTGACTGGAACTCGATCCACGACCAGTTGGTCACCTCGTTCGAGGGCGGCGACGCACCGGACATCGTCCACTACGAGGCGTCCGCGATCGGGGAGTTCAGCAAGCAGGGTTACCTGGCCGACCTGTCCGGCCTGGTGTCCGGCGACCTGAAGGGCCAGATCGACCAGGGCGTCTGGGACACGGTCACCTACGACGGCAAGGTCACCGGCGTGCCGTTCCTCCTGGAGTCACAGGTCGTCGTCGCCAACAAGAAGCTGCTCGACGCCGCCGGCGTCGCGGTGCCGCCGGCCGACGGCGGCTGGACCTGGGACGAGTTCCAGGCCAACGCGCAGAAGCTCACCAAGCCCGGCCAGTACGGCGTGGCCTGGGCGCTGAAGTCGCCGACCAACCGGGTGCTCAACCTGGCGCTCAACTTCGACGGGAAGTTCTTCTACACCGACGGTGGCCGGACCGAGGTGAAGGTCGGCGACCCGGAGAAGGAGGTCCCGCGGCGCATCCACGACATGATCTACACGACGAAGTCGGCGTCCCCGGAGGCGCTCGGAATGAGCGGCGCGGACACCCTGCCCGGCTTCTTCGGCGGCAAGTACGCCATGCTGCCCGGCTCGGTGTCGCTGCGCCAGCAGATGGTCGAGCAGGCGCCGGCCGGCTTCGAGTGGGTGACGCTGCCCCCGGTCAAGGGGCTGTCCAGCAAGCAGGCGGCGAACCCGCAGACGCTGTCCATCGCCGAGGACTCCAAGAGCAAGAAGCAGGCCGCGCAGTTCCTGGAGTACTTCCTCAACCCGGCCAACATGGCCGCGCTCGCCAAGGGTGACTGGCTGGTGCCCACCGGCAGGCAGGCCAACGAGGAACTGGTCAAGCTGACCGGTGGCAAGCAGGGCTGGGACGTCGCCGCGGACAGCGCGGCCGACCTGACCGTCGCGCCGTTCCAGCTCGCCGACGGGTACCCGGAGTGGAAGACCAAGTACGCCACTCCGGCCCTGCAGCAGTACTTCGCCAACAAGATCACCCTGGACCAGCTCGGCACGCAGCTGGTCGACGGTGGCAAGCAGGTTCTGAGGTAACGATGTCACTCTTGCTCGACAAGTCGGTCGGATGTCTCGTCGGCGCCGCCGTGGGCGATGCCCTCGGCGGGGCCACGGAGACGGCACTCCCGGAGCAGATCCGGCACCGCTTCGGCGGCTGGGTGGAGGGCATCGTGCCCCCGTTCCACGCCGAGTGGGCCACCGCGCGGCCACTCGCGCCGTACCACAAGGGCGACGGGCACATCACCGACGACACGTTGATGACCCACGCGCTGGTGCGGGCGTACGCGGCCAAGCGTGACCACCTGGACGCGTACGACGTGGTGGAGCTGCTGGTCCCCGACCTGATCGAGCGGGTGGTGTACATCCCGGACCTGGAGCGCGAGGGGGTGACCTTCCACCGGCTCGCGGCCGCCGAGCGGTGGCTGGTCACCCGCCTGCACCACGCGCACGTCGACCCCCGCGAGGCGGGCGTGGGCAACATCGTCAACTGTGGCGCGGCCATGTACATGGCCCCGGTCGGCATCGTCAACGCGGGCGACCCGGCCGGGGCGTACGCCGAGGCGGTGGAGGTCGCCGGGGCGCACCAGCACAGCTACGGGCGGGAGGCCGCGGCGGTCTTCGCCGCCGCGGTCGCCGCCGCCGCGGCCCCCGGCGCGGGCGTCGAGGACGTCGTCGCCGCCACCCTGGACCTGGCCCGCGACGGCACCCGGGCGGCCATCGACGCGGTGGTCAAGGAGGCCCGGGCGTACGACGACTGGCGGGCCGCCATCGCGCCGCTGCGCGCCGCGGTGTCCCGCTACGACACGGTGGGCGAGGAGTACCGCAACCCCGGCCTCGGGGCCCGGCGACCCAGCCGGCTGCACGCCATCGAGGAACTGCCGGTCGCCATCGGCATGCTCGTCGTAGCCCGGGGCGACTACCGCGCGACGGTGCTCGGCGCGGTCAACTACGGCCGGGACGCCGACTCCACCGCCACCATGGCCGGGGCGATCGCCGGGGCGCTGGGCGGCGCGTCGGCGGTGCCCGCCGAGTGGTCCGAGGCGGTCGCCACCGCCTCGCGTACCGACCTGGTGGAGCCGGCCCGCACCCTCGCCGCGGTGGCCACCGAGGTCTTCGACCGCGACCGGGCCCGCTTCGCCCGCCGCGCCGAGCGCTTCGCCGGCCTCGGCGACGGGCAGGTGGGGGAGTCGGCGTGAGGATCACCTGGGTGCAGCCGGAGGACCTGCTGCCGCACGAGATCGCGGCCAGCCGGGACGAGGGTCGCGACGTGGAGGCGATCGCCCGGCGGTGGGCCGCCGCCGGTGGGGAGCTGACCCCGCCGGTCAGCGGGGCCTCGGCGAGCCCGGCCACGCCGGAGCTGCGGTCCCTCGCCACCGAGCTGCTCGACGCGGCCGACGCGCTGCCGGCCGCCGCGTCCGCCGACGAACCGGAGGACCTGGACGCCGTCCGGGCCACCTGGCCGGCGACCTGGTCGCTGCCGGCCGGCCCGGCGGCGGACGACCGGCTGCACGGGGCCTGGCTCGGCCGGGCGGTCGGCTGCCTGCTCGGCAAGCCGGTGGAGAAGATCCCCCGGCAGGGCATCCGGGAGATTCTCGTCGCGACCGGTCGCTGGCCGCTGCGGGACTGGTTCACCGCGCGCGGGCTGCCCGCCGACGTGGCGGCCCGCTGGCCGTGGAACCGGCGCAGCGCCCCGACCAGCCTGGCCGAGAACATCGACGGGATGCCCGAGGACGACGACCTCAACTTCGCGCTCCTGGCGCTGCGCGTGCTGGAGACGCACGGGCCGGGCTTCACCAGCGCCGACGTGGCCCAGGCGTGGCTGGACTGGCTGCCCGGCGGGCGGGTCTTCACCGCCGAGCGGGTGGCCTACCGCAACCTGCTGCTCGGGCTGGCCCCGCCGGCCACCGCGCGGCGGCACAACCCGTTCCGGGAGTGGATCGGCGCCCAGATCCGCACCGATGTCCACGGCTGGGTCAACCCGGGCCGCCCGGACCGGGCCGCCGAGCTGGCCTGGCGGGACGCCAGCGTGAGCCACGTCCGCGCGGGGGCGTACGGGGCGATCTGGGTGGCGGCCATGGCCGCGGCCGCCACCGTCGCCGGCGACGTGGACGAGGTGCTCGACGCGGGCGAGGCGGTGCTGCCGCCGCGCAGCCGGTTCGCCGCCACCGTCCGCGAGGCGCGCGCCCTCGGGTCCGGCACCGACGACTGGGAGGCCGTCGTGGACGAGCTGTACGCCCGGCACGGCCACCTGCACTGGGTGCACGTGCGCAACAACGCCGCGTTGATCGCCGCCGCGCTCGCGTACGGGCGGGGCGACCTGGAACGGTCGATCTGCGCGGTGGTCAGCGGGGGATGGGACACCGACTCCACCGGCGCCACCGTCGGGGCGGTCACCGGGGCCCTGACCGGCGTCTCCGGGCTGCCGGACCGCTGGGTCGCGCCGCTGCACAACCGGCTGGCCAGCAGCATCGCCGGCTTCGACGGGATCGGCTTCGACGAGTTGGCGGCCCGTACCGCCGCTCTGGCCGGGACCGGCGCGCCGGCCGGAAGCACCCCGGCGGGCACGCGATGAGCGCGCGGGTGGTCGTGGTCGGCAGCGCCAACCTGGACCTGGTGGTCAGCACGCCGCAGCTGCCCCGCCCCGGTGAGACGGTGCTCGGCGGCGACTTCCGTACCGTTCCCGGCGGCAAGGGCGCCAACCAGGCGGTCGCCGCCGCCCGCGCGGGCGCCGGCTGCGAGTTCGTCGGCGCGGTCGGCGACGACGCGTTCGGCCGGCAGCTACGCGACAGTCTCGCCGGCGCCGGGGTCGGCCTGCGCGGCCTGCGGACCGTGCCCGGCCCGTCCGGGGTCGCGCTGATCGCCGTCGACCAGGCGGCGGAGAACTTCATCGTGGTCGCCCCCGGCGCCAACGCCGCGCTGACCGAACTCGACGCCGACGACGCGGCGGTGATCGGCGCGGCCGACGTGCTGCTGCTCCAGTTGGAGGTGCCGCTGCCCACCGTCGTCCGCGCCGCCGACCTCGCCCGCGCCGCGGGCACCGTCGTGGTGGTCAATGCCGCCCCGGCGGTCCCGCTGCCGGCGGAGCTGCTCGACCTGGTCGACGTGCTGGTGGTCAACGAGCACGAGGCGGCCGTCGTCGCCGGGGTGTTCTCCGACGACCCGGCGGTGCTGCTCGACGCGCTGCTGACGCTGGTGCCCCGGGTGGTGCTCACCCTCGGCGCGCGCGGTGCCGCGTACGCCGACCGCCACGGGGCGCGCCGCACCGTCCCGGCCCCGCTGATCGACGCCGTGGACACCACCGCCGCCGGTGACGCGTTCACCGGCGCGCTCGCGGTCGGCTGGGCCGAGCGCGGCGGCGCGCCGGACGCCGACGCCGTCACCGACGTCGTGCGCTGGGCGTGCGCCGCCGGCGCCGCCTGCGCGCAGCGCCCCGGCGCGTCGACCGCGCTGCCCGAGCGGGCCGCCATCGACGCCCTGTACACCGCGACCTACCGAGGTACCGAGTGAGCTTCAACCCGTACGTGCCCCGCCCGATCGACCGGCCCACGGAGGTGCCGCTCGGCGCGGACGCCGACCTCAGCACGCTGGACGAGGCGAAGATCTTCGCCGCCCCGGCCGACCCGGCGGACTGGCCGGCCTGGCGGGAGCAGCTCACCCGCTGGCGGGCCGACGCCCGGGCGCGGATCGGGTACACCGGCTCCCACTACGCCGAGATCCCCGGCGACTGCTTCAGCGTCTGCCTCGCCTGGCTGTGGGACGAGACGCTGTACGACCACGAGCGGGGTGTCTTCACCGTCGACGAGTTCCTCGACACCGCCGAGCGCGACTTCGGCGGCTTCGACGGGGTGGTGCTCTGGCACGCGTACCCGGTGATCGGCCTGGACGACCGCAACCAGTTCGACTTCTACCGGGACGTGCCGGAGTTGCCCGAGGTGGTGCGCGCCTTTCAGCGGCGCGGGGTGCGGGTGTTCGTCGACTACAACCCGTGGGACACCGGCACCCGACGCGAGGCCGGTACCGACGCCCGGGAGGTCGCCGCGCTGGCCGGCACGCTCGGCGTGGACGGCGTCTTCCTGGACACCCTCAAGGAGGGCGCCGGCGAGCTGCGTCGCGAGCTGGACGCCGTCCGCCCCGGCCTGGTGCTGGAGGGGGAGAGCCGGGTGCCGCTGGCCCGCGTCGCCGACCACGCGATGAGCTGGGCGCAGTGGTTCGCCGACTCCGAGGTGCCGGGCGTGCTGCGGGCCAAGTGGTTCGAACGCCGGCACGTGCTGCACCACACCCGCCGCTGGCACCGCAGCCACCTCGACGAGCTGCACTCGGCCTGGCTCAACGGTGTCGGGGTGCTGGTCTGGGAGAGCGTCTTCGGGGTCTGGGTCGGCTGGAACGACCGGGACCGGGCGGTGCTGCGGGCGATGCGCCGCGTGCAGGCCAGCCACGCCGCGTGGTTGCGCGCCGAGGACTGGGTCCCGCTCGCCGACCACCCCGGCACCGGTCGGGTGTACGCGTCCCGCTGGACGCACGACGGCGAGCCGCTGTGGACGGTGGCGAACACCGGCGGCGACCACGACGGCCCGTGGCTGGTCACCGAGCCGCGCCCCGGCCGACGCTACGTCGACCTGGTCACCGGCGCGGAGCTGGCCGCCGCCCCGACCGCCGACGGTCGGGTCGCGGTGGGCGGGCCGCTGCCGGCCGGGGCGATCGCCGCCGTGGTCGCCACCGCCGACGACGCCGGTCCGGCGCACGCCTCCCCGGTCGGTGACCCGTCGTTCCCGGCCCGCGCCGCGGTGCGGGTCCGGACCCCGTGGGCGCCGCGCACCGGGGTGCCGACGGGCATGGTCGCCGTCGACGGCGGCCGGCGCGAGCTGGTGGTCCGCCACCGGGTCCGGGAGACCGGGCTCTACGGCGAGACCCCCTACCTGGACGAGTGGAAGCCGCTTCCGCCCCGGCTGCACCACACCGGGACGCTGCGCCGCAGCGTCCACCTCGGCCGGTTCGCCATCGCCACCCACGAGGTGACCCACGGTCAGTACGCCGAGTTCCTGCGCGCCACCGGCTACCGGCCGGTGCGCGCGGAGCGGTTCACCGCCGGTCAGGGGCCGGCCGACGCCCCGGTTACCGGGGTGGAACTGGCCGACGCCCGCGCGTACGCGGCGTGGGCCGGGCTGCGGCTGCCGACCGAGGACGAGTGGCAGGTGGCCGCCGAGGCGGGACTGCTGGTTCGTGGGGAGCCGCTGGTGTGGAACCTCACCGAGAGCGAGCACTCCGACGGCCGGACCCGGTTCGCCATCGTGAAGGGCGGCGCCGCGTACCGGGCCGAGGGGTCCGACTGGTACCTCGACGGCGGCCCCCAGCCGCCGGACGTCTCGGTGAAGCTGCTGCTGCTCGGCGCCGGGATGACCCGCTCCGACCAGGTCGGCTTCCGCTGCGCGGCCGACCTGGTTGCTGCGGTGCCGGGCGGCGGGGACGCGACGGAGGCGACCCGGTGACCGCGCCGCTGGACGGGGTGACGGTGGTCGACCTGGCCACCCTGTTCGCCGGGCCGCTCGCCGCGGCGTTCCTCGGCGACTTCGGCGCCGACGTGATCAAGGTGGAGCACCCGGCCAAGCCGGATCCGTCGCGCGGGCACGGACCGGCCAAGGACGGCGTCGGCCTCTGGTGGAAGGTGCTCGGGCGCAACAAGCGCACCGTCACCTGCAACCTGTCCGACCCCGCCGGTGCCGACCTGCTGCGCCGGCTGCTCGCCGAGGCCGACGTGCTGGTGGAGAACTTCCGCCCCGGCACGCTGGAGCGGTGGGGACTCGGCCCGGCCGAGCTGCACGCGGTCAACCCCCGGCTGGTGATCGTCCGGATCAGCGGTTTCGGGCAGGTCGGCCCGTACGCCCGGCGGCCCGGCTTCGGCACCCTGGCCGAGGCGATGAGCGGCTTCGCCGCCGCCACCGGGGAACCCGACGGCCCGCCGACCCTGCCCCCGTTCGGGCTGGCCGATTCGGTGACCGCGCTGGCCGCCGCGTACGCGGCCATGCTGGCGCTGCGGGCCCGCGACCTCACCGGTGCCGGGCAGGTGGTGGACCTCGCCATCATCGAGCCGATCATGGCGATGCTCGGTCCGCAGATCACCTGGTACGACCAGCTCGGCTACCTCCAGCCACGGCTGGGCAACCGGTCCAACAACAACGCCCCGCGCAACACCTACCGGTGCGCGGACGGGCGGTGGGTGGCCGTGTCGACCAGCGCGCAGAGCATCGCCGAGCGGGTGATGCGGCTGGTCGGCCGCCCCGAACTGGTCGACGAGCCGTGGTTCGCCACCGGCAGCGGTCGCGCCGCGCACGCCGACGAACTGGACGCCGCGGTGAGCGCCTGGGTCGCCCGGCGCGGCCGGGACGAGGTGGTGGCCGCGTTCGAGGCCGCCGAGGCGGCGGTCGCGCCGGTCTACGACGTGCGGGACGTCCTCGCCGACCCGCAGTACGCCGCGCTCGGCACCGTCCACACCGTGCCGGACGAGGACCTGGGCGAGGTGCGGATGCAGAACGTGCCGTTCCGGCTCGCCGACACCCCCGGAGCGATCCGGCACGCCGGGCGCCGGCACGGCCGGGACACCGACGCCGTGTTCCGGGCCCTCGGACTCGACGACGCCGAGCTGGCCGCGCTGCGTGACCAGGGGGTGATCTGAGTGCTGCTCACCTGGCTCTACGTTCCCGGCGACCGGCCGGACCGGTTCGCCAAGGCGGTCGCCGCCGGCGCCGACGCGGTCATCCTCGACCTGGAGGACGCGGTGGCCGCCGGCCGCAAGTCGTACGCCCGGGACGCGGTCGCCGAGTTTCTCGCCGAGCCGCACCCGCTGCCGGTGCAGGTACGGGTCAACGAACTGACCGGCCCGGATCTCGACGCCGACCTGACCGCGGTCGCCGGCCGCCCCGGGCTGGCCGGGTTGCGGCTGCCGAAGGTCGAGTCACCGGCGAGCGTGGCCGCGCTGGCCGCCCGGGTGGACACCCCGCTGCACCCGCTGATCGAGTCGGCGCTCGGCCTGGAGGCGGCGTACGCCATCGCCACCGCCCACCCGGCGGTCGCCTCGGTCGGGCTCGGTGAGGCCGACCTCCGGTCGGACCTGGGTGTCGACGACGAGGCCGGGTTGGCCTGGGCGCGCTCGCGGGTGGTGGTCGCCGCCCGCGCGGCCGCCCTCGCCCCGCCGGCCATGTCGGTGTACGCGAACGTCGCCGACACCGACGGACTGGCCGCCTCCTGCGCGGTCGGCCGGCGCCTCGGCCTCCTGGGCCGGGCCGCCATCCATCCCCGCCAACTGCCGGTGATCGCCGAGGCGTTCCGCCCCGCCGAGCGGGACGTGGCCCGGGCCGAGGAACTGCTGGCCGCCGTGGCCGAGGCGCAGACCCGGGACTCGGGAACGGTGGTGCTGCCGGACGGCCGGTTCGCCGACCGCGCGATGGTGGCCGCCGCCCGGCGGACGGTGGACCTGGCTGCCCGCTACGCCGCCTGAGGCGCGCGGCGGCCTCGATCGACCCCCGTCCGTATCATCTCGGCATGGCGCTGAACCTGGAGGTCCGGTTCAGCCGGCGGGTGGTGCTGGTGGCCGCCGGAGGGCTGCTCGCCGGGTGCTCCCGGCGGCCCGACGTCGACGAGGTTCACCTGCGACTGGCCACCGGGCCGGCGGGGGCGGTCTACCGGCGCATCGGTGGTGCGCTGGCCGACCACATCGCCGAGCAGGTGCCCGGGGTCACGGTGACCACCGTGCCGAGCGGGGCGTCCACCGACAACATCCGGATGCTGCTGGCCGGCGAGGTGCACCTCGGGCTGACGAGCCTGGACGCGCTGATCAGGACCGACGGCAGCGCACCCGAGGGGCTCTCGGCGATCTGCCGGCTCTACGACAGTCACCTGCACCTCGTGGTGCTGGCCGGTTCGGCGATCGACACGTTCCGGGACCTGCAGGGCAGGAGAGTCTCCCTCGGTGCGCGCGACTCGGGGACCGAGTTCACGTCGCTGCGGGTCCTGGAGCTCGGCCCGGTGAGCGCCGACGGTCGGTACCTCAGCCAGGCCGAATCGGCGGCGGCCCTGCGCGACGGCGAGATCGACGCGATGTTCTCCCTGACCGGCGTCCCGACCCCCGCCGTCACGGAGCTGGCGCAGCGGCACCCGGTCCGGCTGATCCCGTTGGACGCACAGGCGGACGCGCTCTTCACGGCGTACCCGGGTCCGTACGCTCCGGCGGTGATCCCCGCGACCGCCTACGCCGGCGTCCCGGCCACCCGCACCGTCGCCGTGCCGAACGTGCTCCTGGTGCGTGACGACCTGCCCGACGACCTGGTCCACGCCATCACCGACACGATCTTCACGCACACCCGCACGATCACCTCCGCGAGCCGGGACGACGCCGAGGCCGTTCCGGAAGCGTGGCAGATCAACGTGCGTACCGGGATCTCCACGGGATCGGTCCCGCTCCATCCGGGCGCGGCCGCCTGGTTCCGCGACCGTAAGCGCTGACGCCGGGGGAGCGGCGCGGCCGGGCCCGCTCAGACCGGGGTCGGAGCCGGGGCGGCCGGCGACGCCACCCGGGGAACGACCGGCAACGTGATCACGGCGGCGAATCCGTGCCCGGACCCGTCCGGACGCGGCAGGCCCTCCTCCAGCCGCAGCGCGCCCCCGGCAGCCCCGACCAGGTCGGCGCAGATCGCCAGTCCCAGCCCGGTGCCGGGCACGTTCTGGTGCCGCGGCGACCGCCAGAACCGTCCGAGCGCCTGGGCCCGCTCGGAGACGTCGAGGCCCTGGCCGTCGTCACGGACGGCGATGGTGACCATGCCTCCGGCCGTCGGGCCGTTGCCGCGTCCGGCGTCCGCCGCGCCGGGGACGACCCGGGCGTTCACCTCCACCAGTTGAGCGTCGGACAGCCGCAACGCGTTGCTGACCAGCTCGTCCAGGACGCTGCCCAGCCCGCCCGGCGGCTCCAGCAGCCGCAGCCCCGGCGGCACGTCGACCGCCAGTGTCTGCCCCGCTGCCGCCGTCAACGCCCGCCACCGGTCCACCCGGGTCGCCAGTACCGCGTCGAGGTCCACCGGCGACGCCGTCCGCATGCTCTCCATCCGCGCGCTGGCCTGTAGCGAGTTCAGCATCCGCTGCATCGCCTTCAGCTCGTCGACGGCGACGTCGTACACCTGCCGCCCGGCACCGGCCGGACGCAGGTGCGGTTCCAGACTCTCCACCGCGAGCCGGAGGCTGGTCAGCGGATTGCGCAACTGGTGCGACGCGTCGGACACGAACGCCCGCTGCCGCTGCACGGCGTTCTCGACCGCGTCCATCATGGTGTTGAACGACTCCGTCAGCCGCCGCAGCTCGACCGGGCCGGCCTCGGCGTCCGCCCGGATCGTCAGGTCGCCCCGCGAGATCCGCGAGCTCGCCGCGTCCAGCTCCCGGACGGGTCGCAGCACCCACGCCGACACCGGCCACGCGACGGCCACCAGCGCGATCAGCGGCAGCAGCCCGAGCCCGGCGAGCTGGGCCCAGCGCACGAGGATGCGGTCGCGCGTCCTCGACAGGTCGGAGATCGTCACGACGGCGCCGACGACCTCGCTGTCCCGGCCCACGGGCTCCGCGACCACGAGGGCCGAGTCGTCCCACGGCGCCCATTCCCCGGACGGTTCGGACCTCGACCCGGCCAGCGCCGCCGTCACGATCCGGGGCAACTCCGGCTCGGCCCGCGCCGCCTCCTGGTACGCACGGCCTGGTCCGAGCAGCACCGTGCCGGACGTGTCGATCAGCGCGACCGGGATGCCGTACAGCTCGTGGTAGCGCACCAGCGCCTGGTTGAGCGCCTCGGTCCGCCCGGTCGCCAGCGCGGTCTCGGCGAGCGACGCGAACCGGCCGACGTCGCCCAGCCGGTCGACGTACGTCTCCTGCATCTCCCGCTCGGCCACGGTGACGCTGAGCGGCACCCCGAGCGCCGCCACGAGCAGCACCGCGAGGGGCACCAGGACGACGAGCAGGCGACGGTGCACGGCACGTCAGCCGATCAGCTCCGGCTGGTCGGCCAGGAGCCGATAGCCGACCCCGTGGATCGTGCGGATGAGCACGGCCGGCCCGAGCTTGTGCCGCAACGCCGCGATGTGGGTGTCCAGGGTGCGGCTCGACGCCTCCCAGGTCGCGCCCCAGATCTGGTCGAGGATGACGTCGCGGCTCACCACGTTCGGCGCACGCCGGGCCAGCAGCAGGAGCAGCTCGAACTCCTTGCGGGTCAGCGTCACGGGCGTGCCGTCGACGGTGACCTCGCGGGTGCCGACGCCGACCCGCATCGGACCCAGGACGAGCGGCTCGTCGGGGCGGCTCAGGGCACGAGCGGCCCGGGTGCGCCGCAGGACGGCGTCGATCCGGGCCAGCAACTCCGGGATGCCGAACGGCTTCACGATGTAGTCGTCGGCGCCGGCGCGCAGGCCACGGACCCGCTCGTGCTCCTCCGAGCGCGCCGTCACGGCGATGACGGCGGTCGCCGGGCGGTCACGCAGCCTGCGGATCACGTCGAGGCCGTCGCCGTCGGGCAGGCCCAGGTCGACGAGGACCACGTCGGACGGGGCGGCCCGCAGGGCCGCCGCGGCGGTGGCGACACGGTGGACCTCGAAGCCCGCCTGGGCCAGGACGGTCACCAGACCCCGCGCCACACGGTCGTCATCCTCGATGACGGTGATCCGCATACCGGCGAATTGTACGAGCCCGATCGACGCTCGTGTAAGCCCTCCAGTTCTTGGGATTCCTCTGACACCATCCGCGTCCCCGCCGGTCGAGACTGGGGCGGCGCACTCACGGACGAGTGCGCATGCGCTGACGAGGAGGCCCCGACATGACAACGACCAGGCACCGGGCCGCCGCGCGGATGATCGCCGCGATCGGCGCCGTTGCGCTCCTGGCCGCCTGTTCCGGCAACGGCGGCAGCGGCGGCGACGCCGGGAACTACCCGGACCGGAACATCACGTTCGTCGTGCCGTTCAGCGCCGGCGGTCCGACGGACACCGTCACCCGCATGATCGCCGAGCCGATGGCCGCGAAGCTGGGCGCCAAGATCGTCGTACAGAACGTCGAGGGGGCGGGTGGCACGGTCGGCGCCGGCGAGGTCGCGCGGGCCGAGCCCGACGGCTACACCGTGCTCATGCACCACATCGGCATGTCCACGGCGCCCGCCCTCTACCAGAACCTGGGTTACCAGCCGCTCGAGGACTTCGAGACGATCGGGCTCGTCACCGAGGTGCCGATGACCATCGTCGCCCGCCGGGACTTCCCGCCCACGACTCTCCAGGACCTGGTGAGCCACGTGAAGGCGAACGCCAACAAGGTCACCCTCGCCAACGCCGGCATCGGCGCCGCGTCCCACCTGTGCGGCCTGCTGTTCCAGCACGCCGCCGGTGTCAAGCTTCAGGAGGTCCCGTACGAGGGGACCGGCCCCGCGCTGACGGACCTCGTCGGCGGCCAGGTCGACTTCATGTGTGACCAGACGACCAACACCAGCGGCCAGATCTCCGGGGGCAAGGTCAAGGCGTACGCGGTCACCACCCCGGAGCGCGTGAAGAGCCTGCCCGACCTGCCCACCACCGCCGAAGCGGGGCTGCCCCAGCTCCAGGTCAGCGTCTGGCACGGCCTGTACGCCCCGAAGGGCACACCGCAGGACGTCGTCCAGAAGCTGTCCGAGGCGCTGACGGCGGCGCTCGCCGACCAGGCGGTGATCGACCAGATGGCGAAGCTGGGCACCGCGCCCGTCCCGGCGGCGGACGCGACCCCGCAGGCACACCGGGCGCACCTCGAGGAGCAGCTCGGCACCTGGGCGAAGATCATCGCCGACGCCGGGGTCAAGGCCTCCTGAGGTGGAACGCCGACGGTCCCTTCCGGACGTTCTGGCCGGAGGAATCTTCGTCCTCGTCGGCGGCGCATTCGTGGTGGGGTCGCTCAGCTACGAGCTGGGCACCCCGCTGCGGATGGGTCCCGGCTACTTCCCGCTGGTGCTCGGCGTGATCCTGGCCGCTCTCGGCCTGGCGATCGTCGGCAAGGGGCTCGTCGCCGGCGAGGCGCTCACGTTCGGGGTGGTGCCCTGGCGGGCGGTCGCCGTCATCGTGGTCGCGGTCGTGTTCTTCGGATACAGCTTCCGGAAGCTCGGGTTCGTGCCCACGGCGGCGGTGACCGCCCTCCTCTCCACCCTGGCCAGCCGACAGGTGCGACTGCGCACGGCCGTGGTCGTGGCCGCCGGGTTGACCGTGGCCAGCACGCTCATCTTCGTCGTCGGCCTCCAGTTGCGGATCCCGCTGTGGGGTCCCTGGCTGTCGTTCTGACGCGCCACCCGGATTGAGGCATGGACCTTCTCGACAACCTCGTGCTGGGCTTCTCGACCGCCTTCCTGGTCCAGAACGTCCTCTACTGTTTCGTGGGCGTGCTGCTCGGCACGGCGGTCGGCGTGCTGCCCGGCATCGGACCGACGGCGACGGTGGCGATGCTGCTGCCGATCACGTTCAACTTCGAGCCGGTGACGGCGCTGATCATGCTGGCCGGCATCTACTACGGCGCACAGTACGGCGGCTCGACGACGGCCATCCTGATCAACCTGCCCGGTGAGTCGTCGGCGGCGGTCACCGCGCTCGACGGTCACGAGATGGCCCGGCAGGGTCGGGCCGGACCGGCGCTGGCCGCCGCCGCGATCGGGTCCTTCGTCGCGGGCACCCTGGCCACGGTCGTGCTGGCCGTCGCGGCCCCACCGCTGGCCCGCGTCGCGTTGCAGTTCGGCCCGGCGGACTACTTCTCGCTGGTGCTGCTCGGCCTGATCGTGTCGATCGCGCTGGCGCGTGGCTCGGTGCTCAAGGCGCTGGCGATGATCGCGCTCGGCGTCCTGTTCGGCACGGTCGGTCAGGACATCTACACCGGCACGCCCCGGTTCGTCTTCGACCAGCGCGAGTTGTACGGCGGCATCGATTTCGTGTCGGTGGCCGTCGGCATGTTCGGGGTGGCGGAGATCCTGCGCAACCTGGAGAACGAGCAGGGCCGCACGGCCATCGTCGGCAAGGTGCGGAACCTCTGGCCGACCCGCGAGGACCGGCGCCGGATCGCCGGCCCGATCCTGCGGGGCACCGGTCTCGGCGCCGCGCTGGGCGTGCTGCCCGGCGGTGGCCACGTGCTGGCCTCGTTCACCTCCTACGCCGTGGAGAAGCGGATCTCGAAGCGGCAGCAGGAGTTCGGGCGCGGCGCGATCGAGGGCGTCGCCGGCCCCGAGTCGGCGAACAACGCCGCCGCGCAGACGTCGTTCATCCCGCTGCTGACCCTGGGCCTGCCCGCCCATCCGGTGATGGCGCTGATGGTCGGCGCGTTCATCGTGCACGGCATCACCCCCGGCCCGAACGTCCTCGCCGACGAGCCGGCGCTGTTCTGGGGCCTGATCGCGTCGATGTGGATCGGCAACGTGCTCCTCGTGCTGCTGAACCTGCCGCTGATCGGCGTCTGGGTGCGCATGCTGCGCATCCCGTACCGGGTGCTGTTCCCCATGATCATTCTGTTCGCCGCGATCGGCACCTACTCGCTGAGCTTCAACCCGTACGACGTCTACGCGATCGTGTTCTTCGGGCTGCTGGGGTACATCCTGATCAAGTGCGGCTGCGAACCGGCGCCCCTGCTGCTCGGCTTCGTCCTCGGACCGCTGCTGGAGGAGAACCTGCGGCGCGCGCTCATCATCTCCCGCGGCGACTCGTCGGTCTTCCTGACCCGACCGATCTCCGCGGTGCTGCTGGCCCTGACCGTGGCAGCGCTCGTCGTCGCCCTCCTCCCGACCATCCGCAAGCGCCGCGACGTCGTGTTCGCCGAGGAGGAGTAGGCGAATCCCGACCGGACGCCGGGTCGCGCCCACCCGGCGGACGTTCGGAGACCTTACTGTAAGGAAGGTTTACAGGATGCGCCCCGCGCGGGTAGCGTGCTGATCGATCGACCTGTATCGATTGCCGCGACCCTGGAGGTACTCGTGCGTCGGCGAAACACCATGACCCGCCTGCTGGCCGTGGCCGTACTCGGACTGCCGTTCGTCCTCCCGGTGCCCCCGGCCGTGGCCGCCCCGGTCCGGCAGCTGAGCGATGTGGTCCCCGCGCCCGTCGAGACCCGCCCCGACGCCCGGGGCACGTTCACGCTCGGCCCGCACACCGTCATCCGCACGTCGCCCGGCTCGGTCCCCGCCTGGCGGGTGGGGCGGCAACTCGCCGAGACGCTGCGCCCCGCGACCGGCTACCCGCTGCCGGTACTGCCGGTCCGCTCGACGCCGCTGCCGGAGATCGCCCTGGTCATGGAGGGCGCGGACGGGCGCGTCGGCCCGGAGGGATACCAGCTCGACGTCACCCGGCGGGGCGTGACGATCCGGGCGAACACGGCGGCCGGGCTGTTCGCCGGCACGCAGACGCTGCGGCAACTGCTGCCCGCCCGGATCGAGGCGTCCGAACGGCAGCGGGTCACCTGGTCGGTGCCCGGCGGGCGGATCGTGGACTATCCGCGCTTCGCGTACCGGGGGGCGATGCTCGACCTGGCTCGACACTTCCACACCGTCGACGAGATCACGGCGTACGTGGACCTGCTGAGCCAGTACAAGATCAACTATCTGCACCTCCATCTCACCGACGACCAGGGCTGGCGGATCCAGATCGACTCCTGGCCCCGGCTCGCCACCGTCGGCGGCGGTCCGGGCACCGGCGTCGACGGTGCCGGGCCCGGGTACCTCACCAAGGCCGACTACCAGGCCGTGGTGGCCCACGCCGCCGAGCGGCACATCACGATCGTTCCCGAGATCGACATGCCGGGGCACACCAACGCCGCCCAGTCGACGTACCCCGAACTCAACTGCGACGGAATCGCGCCGCCGCCCCGTACCGACATGGCGGTCGGCTACAGCTCCCTGTGCATCGACGACGAGTTGACCTACCGGTTCGTCGAGGACGTCATCCGCGAGGTCGCGGCGATCACGCCCGGGCCGTTCCTGCACATCGGCGGCGACGAGGCGCACGCGACCACGGACGAGGACTACCGCACGTTCATGGAGCGCGTGCTGCCGCTCGTCGCGAAGTACGGCAAGCGCACCTCGGGCTGGAACGAGATCGTGCAGGTGGACCCGCCGACCGACGTCGTGGCCCAGTTCTGGGGTACCGGCACGACCGACGACGTGCTGGCCGAGGCCGCCGCCCGGGGCAACAAGGTGATCATGTCGCCGGCGAGCAAGGCCTACCTCGACATGAAGTACGACGCCACCACCCGCCTGGGCCTGCGGTGGGCCGGCTACATCGAGGTGCGCGACGCGTACGGCTGGGACCCGGCGCACCGCGTGACGGGCGTCGGCGAAGACGCGATCCTCGGCGTCGAGGCGCCGCTGTGGTCGGAGACGCTGCGCAGCCTGGACGACATCGAGTACATGGCCTTCCCGCGCCTGCCCGCGATCGCCGAACTCGGCTGGTCGCAGGCGGCCAGCCACGACTGGGAGTCGTTCCGGACCCGACTGGGGGCGCAGGCGCCGCGGTGGCGCCTGCAGGAGGTGGACTTCTACCCGTCCCCCCAGGTGTCGTGGTCGTGACCGGTGAGCCGGGGGTCCGGGCCCCACGCGACCCGGACCCGCGTCGCCGGTCGGGTCGAGTTCGTCGTCACGGGTTGCGGGCGCGGCACCCCAACCGCCAGGTCAGCGGCGGTTGAGCTCCGACTGGAGCCGCTGGATCAGGGTCTTGCGGGCCTTGCCGCCGCGTTCCCGCTCCAGGGCCGCCTTGAGCTGGCGGGTGTCCAGGCCGTGGACGAGCTTGCTCGCCTCGGCGACCGTCAGCTCGGACAGCCTCCCCGCGGACGTGGCGTTCCGGCGGGCGCGCTTGGCCGGCCCGGTGTTGGGCACGTACTGCCGGCCCGACCTCGACTCCCTGCGCTTCTTGGCGTCGGTCGCGCGTCGCTCCTCGGGTGAGAGCCGCTTCCAGGCCTGCTCCGGAAGGTAGCGGCGGGTCTCGCCGTCCCGCCGCGCCCGGGTGTCGCCTTCCTTGGTCTGCCAGTTCTCGCTGCCCCACCGCTGCAGCGACTTCTGCCGCTCGTCCTTCGGGCCTTGGAAGCCACCTCCGCGCCGTTTGTACTCCTGGGTGAGCAGCTGCGACTTGCGGGCCGACCACTGTCCGGGCCGGCCGCCCTTGTCCGATGCCTTGATCTCTTCCTTGATCTGCTCCCGGAGATCGGGCTTGGTATACCGTGCCATCGCCGACCGTTACCCACCGATGGTCGGTTCATGTGCGATGCCCCGTCGGGAGACCGTGCCGGTCCGGTCGGGGCCGCACGGTCACACGACGCCGGCCAGCCGGCCACGCCAGCCGTCCAGCACCGCACCCGGGTCGGTCTCCAGAACCTGCTCCAGCAGGGTGGCGTAGACGTCCCGAAAGTCGGTGGTGAACGTGAGGTCCCCGTCGTCCAGGTCGGTGAGGCTGGGTGCCTCGCCGTGCACTCCGCCGCGCACCGCCGACCCGAGCAGCAGCACGTCGGAGGCGGTGCCGTGGTCGGTGCCGTCGGAGGCGTTGGCACGCACCCGGCGCCCGAACTCGGAGTACACGGCCACCACGACCTTCCGGCCGGCCCCGCTCCGCGCCATCCGGTCCACAAAGGCGGTCACCGCGCGGTCCACCTGGCCGAGCAGCACCTCCTGCAACTGCTTCTCGTCGGCGTGCGTGTCGAAGCCGCCGAGCGAGACCGAGAAGACCCGGGTCATCACCCCGGCCTCGACGCACTGCGCGACCAGGTCGAGCTGGGCGTCGAGCGGAGTGCGGGCACCCCCGGTCGCGGTGGCGGGGCCGGCCTCGCCGTCCGCCTCCGGCTCGTCGGTGCCGGCGGCGTCGTGCACCGTGCGCACCATCTCGTCGACCGACAGCAGGTCGGCGAAGCAGGCGGCGGCCCGGGCCCGGGCCGCCGATTCGCCCGATTCGGTGGCGGCGAGCGCGGCGAGGACCGGCTCGGGCAGGCCGCGCGCCGCCTTTCGCTCGGTCACCGGCACCGAGGCACCCGCCGCGCGCTCACCGGCGAGCAGCGGGGGCAGGGCCGGCTCGAACGACACCGCGAGTCGGGGGTCGCCGCCGGCGCGGTCCAGCCACCGACCGAGCCACCCTGTGGTGCCGGGGCGCGCCGGCTGGGCGGTGTGCCAGATGTCCATCGACCGGAAGTGGCTGCGGTCCGGCTTCGGGTAGCCGACACCCCGGACCACCGCGAGCCGGCCCTCGCCGTGCAGACGGTGCAGCCCGCCCAGCGCCGGGTTGAGGCCCACCGTGTCGTCGAGCCGCTTCACCTGCTCGGCGGAGTAGGCCAGTTCGGGACGGGCGGAGTAATACGCCGGATCGGTGTACGGGACGACCGTGTTGAGACCGTCGTTGCCGCCGTACAGGGTGACCAGGACCAGCGTGGCGGCGTCCGGGTCGCGGTCGCCGGCGGTGGCGAACAGGTCGTCCAGGCGGTACGCGGCGGCGCCGGCCGCGAGCGCGGTCGCGCCGACCACCCCGCTCGCCAGGAGGAACCGTCGTCGGGTCAGGGCGTCCATCGGGCTTCCTCCGGCTCAGCTGACGGTGTATTCGGGACTGACCAGGCCGGCGGCCAGTAGCTGCCGTGGCTCACCGGCCAGCGGCGTCAGGGCGGCCCGGGTGCGGACGCTCCAGCTGTCCACGACGAGCAGCCGGGCGAGCGCGTCGAGCCGGCCGTCCGGCGGCGCGGCGGCGAGACGGTCCAGCGCGGCGGGGGCGGCGACGGCGGCCAGCAGGTTCGCCGAGCGGAGTCGAGCCTGCAACGACGAGGTGGTCAACCAGGCGCCGCCCGCCGGCCAACCGCCGACACTCGGCGGGCGCAGGGGTACCTGGTCCATCGCCTCCAAGCCGGCGAGCAGCTGCCGGCGTCGCTGCTCCGGCAGGGTGGAGGGGCGGACGCCGAGCTGACGTAGCGCCCCGACCAGCCACTCGACGGGCTGCTTGACGAGGGTGCCCGGGCTCTGCGCGAAGGCTGGCGCGGTGAACACCCGGCGCAGCGTACCGACGGTGTCCGGGCCGGCGAGGTCGGCCGGTGCGGGCACCTGCGGGCCGGCGTACCGGAACCACAGCCGGCTCGCGACGAACCGCGCGGCCTCCGGACGGCTGGCCAGCAGCCGGGCGTACGCCGTGGCGTCGAGGTCGCCGGTGACCCCGAGGATGGTCTTCGGCCCCGGGTCGTGCCGGCGCGGGGTGAACCGGGCCGCCCCGGTGCGGCGGTCCACCACCCAGCCGGTGAGCGCCCGGGCGCCCTCCCTCACATCCGTCTCGGTGTAGCCGCCGCCGATGCCGAGCGTGAAGAGCTCCATCAGCTCGCGGGCCAGGTTCTCGTTCGGCGCCTTCCGGGTGTTCCTGTGGCCGTCCAACCAGAGGATCAGGGCGGGATCGCGCACCATCGCGGTCACCAGCGCGTCCAGCGGACCGCGCCCGTGCCGGCGTAGCGTTTCCAGGTGCCGCAGCATCAGCGGCGCGGACCGGACCTTGCGTACGCTGGTCGCCCAGTGGCCGTGCCAGAAGAACAGCAACTTCTCGCCCGCCTGGTCGTCGGCAGCGACCATACGGTCCAGCCACCAGCCGGACAGCCGCAGCACCTGCTCGCGTCGCTCCCGGTTGGCCGCCTGCCGCTGCTCCCGGGTCGGCTTGTCGGCCAGTTCCGCGTACGGGTCCGGGCCCAGCGCAGGTAGCGGGGTCGCTGCCGTTCCCCGGTCGGCGCCGGGCGGGGCGAGCAGTGAGTCCAGAGTGGCCGCCACGCCGGCCCGCTCCGCCGCGTCCACCTCCCCGGCCGTCGGGCCGAAGGTGGCGCGACGCAGCAGATGTGCGACGGCTTCCCGCTCAGTCATGTGCAGCAACGCTAGTCCGCCGATGTTCGAGTCAGGTAAGGGCAAGGTTCGGGGGAGGTCGCTCCGGTCGCTGCCCCGCGTGCCGGCCCGACAGACGCCGTGGAGTATTGCCGGAGCTTGTTCCCGACAATGGCAGCGGCGGATGCGCGGCCGAGACAATGGACGCGCGCGTCCCCAGAATGCGATGCGGGCGTGGCCGCGCCGTCGTGGCCGCGAATGACCAGGAGAGGTCGCGGACAGGTCCGCCTCTCGGTGACACCCTGACCGTTGCGGGTGGAACCGACTGCGGTGTTCGGGCGCTGGCGCGCACCCCGGGTTGCTGGGTTGTCTGCGCTGCTCAAGAAGGGTTTCACCGCGCAAGCGGCGGGCCGCAATTTGCAGGTGGGCAAGGAATGCGCAATGCGACGGAGTCGCAATTCCCAATCGAAAACCATTGACAAGGACAATTCTTGACTTGATTCCGTCGTTCGCGCACCGTGAAGGTGTCCGGCGGCGATCAGGACCGTCCGGATGCTGCGTCGAATCCGGTGTTCGACAGTCAGGAGGCAATCATGCGGTTGAATCCGTTCGCCGGTGCGTATCTCGCCGATCCGGCGCAGGTCTGGCGGCAGCTCCTCGACGTGCCCGGCGGGGTGCGTCACGACGAGGAGCTGGGGCTGTGGTTGATCACCAGGCACGCGGACGTGCGCCGGGCGCTGAGCGACGCCGGGGCCTTCGGCAACGCGCTCACCCTCGCGCCGGTCTACGACGTCTGCCCGGAGGCGATGGACGTCGTCATGCGGATCGACGCGCCGCCCACGACGGCCGCCGCCGACCCGCCGGTGCACCCCCGGACCCGGCGGGCGCTGCGGGCGACCTTCGCCAACACCCCGGACCGGGTGGAGCGGCGGTACGGCGCGATCGTGCGGCGCCGGGTCGACGAACTGGTGTCCCGGCTCGTCGCCCGGGACGGCGGCCGGGCCGACCTCGTCCCGGACTTCACCACCGAGCTGCCCCTGCTGGTCCTGCTCGACATCCTCGGCGTGCCGGAGGGGGACATCGGGCGGGTCCGGGCCTGGGCGGACGGGCAGATCGCGCTGATCTGGGGGAGGCCGGACCCGGCCGAACAGGTTCGGCTGGCGCAGGGGCTGCTGGAGTTCTGGCGCTACTGCCAGCAGTTCGTCGGCCGCCGGCTCGACGGCGGCCGGTACGGCGACGACCACGTCGGCCGGTTGCTGGCGTACCGCGACGGTGACGACGAGGTGCTCACCGTGGCCGAGGTGTCGAGCATCGTGTTCAACCTCCTGGTGGCGGGGCACGAGACCACGGCCGGGCTGCTCGCCCACGCGCTGGACCAGGCGCTGTCCAGTCCGGGCCGGTGGCGGGCGCTGACCGAGGACCCGGGGCTGATTCCCGGGTTCCTCACCGAGACGTTGCGGTACGCGCCCGCCATCGACGGTTGGCTGCGGGTGACCACCCGACCGGTCCTCATGGGCGGTGTCACCATCCCGGCGGGGGCGCGCTGCCTGCTGCTGATCGGCGCGGCGAACCGGGACCCGGCGGTGTTCGCCCGGGCGGACCGGTTCGACCCCGCCCGGCCCGACGCCGGCGACCATCTCTCCTTCGGGCACGGGCCGCACTTCTGCATCGGCGCCGCACTCGCTCGACTGGAGGCCGGGATCGCGCTGGACCGGCTCGCCGCGGCCCTTCCCGGCCTGCGGCTGGCGACCGGCCACCGCCGTTCGTACCAGCCCAACCTCGCGTTCCGCGCGCACCGCGGCCTGCCGGTGGTCATCGACACGGCACGGCCGTCCGGCAGCCGGACGGCGTCCGGCGTCGAGCGGCCTGCGGCCTGACGCATGCTGCCGCACGGGGCGTCGACCGGGCGACCGGGCCGGATCGGGCGACCGCCGCCGGCCTGCGGGCACGCACCGTCCGCGCCGGATCCGCCGGGTCGTCCCGAGCAACCGTCCACCCCCGCCGGGCGAACACTCAGCGCAGTCACGTCTTCACACCCGTTGATCCGTGGGTTAAGAATTGTCCCCTGCGAACGCCCAGTCATCGCCCAACCTCGGTCTGACGCCGATGCCGAGCCGGCGTCGTGAAGGTGAGCACATGGACCGCACGCCACCGTCGAGCGCCGCACCCTCCGACGCCAGCCATCGGTTCCGCTCCGAACTGCGCGGCTGGCGGACCCGGCAGGGGCTGACCCAGCGGGCGCTGGCGGAGCGGGTCCGGTTCAGCCGGGAGACGGTCGCCGCGGTCGAGTCCGGCCGCCGGTACGGCAGTCAGGAGTTCGCCGTCCGCTGCGACGAGGTGCTCGGCACCGGGGGCCGGCTGGCGGCGTTGTGGCCGCAGGTCGCGGCCGAGCAGTTGGCCGCGGATGGTCGGCGCGGGCCCCGGGCCGGGGAGACACCGCGGGCGGACCCGGACGGTGCCGCGCCGGTCCACCTGCGGGACGCGCGCAACCCGGAGGCGGTCGTGGCGGCCGCCATCGACGAGTTGCGGGAGCTGATCGGCCAGGTGCTCGGCCAGCCGGAGACCGGCGGACCGCCGCGCCGGTCGGCCGACCAGCGCTGACCCTCGCCCGGGAGTACACCGGACCTGGGGAAGTGTCCCTTCAGCGCTGCCTGACTCTGGGTACAGATGCTGGTACGGGCTGTTTGTACCACCGTCAGGTCTGGTCTCCGAGCACAGGTTCCGGCGCAATGAGACGTGCAAACGGCAATCTGCACACAGACCTTCGTAGATGAAGTGCAGGAGTCACTCTTGGCGTCGAGCACGAGGTCCCACGCGGCCCGACCCTACCCGACGCGCCGCCGCGGCTGGAAGATAGCCGGCCGGCTGCGGCTGATCGTGGCGGCCCCGCTGGTCGCGGTGATGGGCTTCGCCGGGCTGGCACTGACCGAGAGCGCCCGCCAGACCACCCGCGCGAGCGATCTCGGGCTCCTGGCACAACTCGGCGCCGAGGCCGGCGACCTGGCCCACCGGTTGCAGCACGAGCGCATCGCCGCCGCCGACCTGCTGACCCGGGGCGCGCCCGAGCAGCAGGAGGCCTTCGCCGACGTCACCGCCGCGACCGACGACGCCGTCGCCCGCTACCAGCGGCAACGGGCGCGGATGCCCGCCGCGCCCGCCACCGACCAGGCCGTCCTGCTGCGGGTCGACGCGGCCCTGGCCAGCCTGCCGCCGTTGCGTGCGCAGGTGCGGACGGCGGAACACGCCTCGGTGTCGGCGATGACCTTCAGCTACCGGATCGCCATCGCCGACCTGTTCAGCCTGCGCGAGAGCGTCACCCTCGGGGTGGTCAACCCTTCGATCGCGGACGGCATCCGAGCCTCCGCGGCGCTGTCCAAGGCCGCCGAGGCGGTCGGCCAGCAGCAGGTCGCCGTCCTGCGGGCGGTCGCGGCCGATCAGCTGACCCCCGCCGTGCAGCAGGACATCACGGCCGCCCGGGCGGGCTTCACCGAGTCCAGCCTGTCCTTCCTCGCGCTCGCCCGGCCCGACTGGCGGGGCTGGTGGGCGCAGGCCGGCAGCGGCGAGGACGCCCTGCTGCTGCAACGGATGCAGGACGAGGTGTCCAGAACCCGGTCCGGGAGCCGGCTCCGGCTGGACCTCGGCACCTGGGTCGCCGCGACCCAGCAGTGGACCGTCCGCCTGGCCGAGCTGCGCCACCGGGTCGACGCGGCGGTGCTCGACGACATCCGGGCCGCGCACGCGGACCAACGCCGACGCACGGTCGTGGAGGCCGCCGCCGCACTGGTGGCCCTGCTGCTCACCGCGCTGGTCACCTGGGCGGTGGCGCGGCAGATCACCCGGCGGCTGCACCGGCTGCGGGACGCCGCGAACCAGGTCGCCTTCGAGCGGCTGCCGCAGGTCGTGGCCCGCCTCCAGCAGCCGGACAGCTCCTCGGTGGACCCGGACGACCTGGCCCGCCGGCAGGCCGCCGACGCCCTGGAACCGTCCAGCGACGACGAGATCGGCGAGGTGGGGGAGGCGTTCAGCGCGGTGCACCGGGCGGCCGTGCGTACCGCGGCCGAGCAGGCCGTCATGCGGGCCAACACCGCCGACATCTTCATCCACCTCAGCCGCCGGGAGCAGCGGCTGGTCGACGCGGTGCTCGCCCAGGTCGACAAGGTCGAGCAGGACGAGACCGACCCCGAGCGGCTGCACCAGCTGTACACGCTGGACAACCTGGCCACCCGCATGGGGCGGATCAACGCCAGCCTGCTGGTGCTCGGCGGGGTCGGCGTCGGGCGGGTGCGGCGGCACGACGTACCGCTGCAACACGTGCTCCAGGCCGCGCAGAGCCAGATCGAGCACTACGCCAGGATCCGCCTCGGCATGGTCGACGGCGACGTCGCGGTCGCGGCCGGGACCGTCGACGAGATCGTGCACCTGCTGGCCGAGCTGATGGACAACGCCACCGGGTACTCCCCGCCGGACACCGAGACGTGGGTGACCGGACGCAGCCTGGGCGACCGGGTGATCGTCCAGATCAGCGACGAGGGCGTGGGGCTGTCCCCGCAACGTCGCCAGCAGCTCAACGACCTGCTCGCCCGCCCGCCCGCCATCGACGTCGCCGCCGTGCGGGCGATGGGACTGGTTGTCGTGGGGCAACTCGCCGCGCGGCTGGGCGTGGCCGTCCAGCTCCGCCCCGGTCCCCGCCGCGGCACCATCGCCGAGGCGGCGCTCCCGGGAACGATGATCCGGCCGCTGCCGCCGGAGGAGTTCCTGCTCACGCCCGCTCGACCGTCCCGGCGCGCGGCGCGGGCCGCCGTCGCGCCGCCGGCCCACCGGCCAGGCCCACAGCCGCAGGCCGGGAGAGCGGTGAGCGACCGGGTGCTGCCAGCGGCGCCGGTCTTCCGGCCCGCGCCGATGCCGCCCGGGCGGGGCGACGCGCCGACCGAGGAGCTCCGCATCTTCCAGCAGACGAACCAGTGGTTCCAGGCCGACCGCCCCGACGGGGCCGACGGGACACCGTGGGCGAGCCCCGCCGACGACGCCTGGCGTACGGCCGCCCGTGCCCACCCGCCAGAGGTCACCGACACCACCTCCGCCGGCCTGCCCCGGCGGCAGCCGCAACGGCTGCTGGTGCCGGGCGGCGTCACGGTGCCCCAGCAGCGCTCCGAGTACCGCGACCCGACCCAGGTGGCCAGCGCGATGGCCGCGTACGCGCGGGGAGTCGCCGGCCGCCGGCCCAACCTGGTCAACAACTGATCCGACAGGGAGTGCACGTGACCGACCAACAGGATCTCGGCTGGCTGCTGGACGCCTTCGCCGAGCGCGCCACCGAGGTCAGCCATGCGATCGCCATCTCCAGCGACGGCCTCATGGTGGCCGCCACCCGCGGCCTTCCGCCGGACCGGGCCGACCAGCTGGCGGCGACCGGCAGTGGGCTGGTGAGCCTCCTGCGCGGCGCGGCGGCGTTCTTCGGCGCGGGCGCGGTGATCTCCAACGTCACCCAGCTGGAGGGCGGCTTCATGTTCTCCATGGCCTTCAACGACGGCGCCTCCCTGCTCGTGCTCGCCGACCCGCGGTGCGATGTCGGCAAGGTCTCCTACGAGATGACCGAGCTGGCGAACCGCATCGGCGACGCGCTGACCCCGGCGGCGCTCAGCCGCAGCCGCTGACACCCCGGCGCCCGCACGCCGGAACTCCACCCCTTCCCCAGGAGAGAAGATGTCACTGACCACCCCGCGGCGCCGCCGTGCCCGCACCGCGGCGCTGCTCGCCCTGATCCTGCTCGCCGCGTCCGGCTGTGCCGACGGCGAGCGCGGCGCGTCGTCAAGCGGACCGGTCAAGATCGGCCTGCTGGCCTCCCTGTCCGGCACGTACCAGGCGGTCGGCAAGGATATCCGCGACGGTTTCGAGCTCTACCTGTCCACGCACGACGGCAAGCTCGGCGGTCGCTCGGTGGAACTCGTGGTCGCCGACGAAGGCAACGGCGCGGCCACCGCGGTGCCCGCCGCGACGAAGCTGCTCAAACAGGACCGGGTGGTCGCGCTCACCGGCATCGTCGGTGGCGGTTCGGTGGCCGCGGTCTACCCGCTGCTCAACGAGACCCGGGTGCCGCTGGTCGGCTCGAACGGGCGTCCGGAGCTGAAGGACGTGTCCCGGATCTGGCACACCTCCTACCTCTCCGACGAGCCGGGGGAGGCGATCGCCCAGCACGTGCGCGACAACGTCGAGGGCAGCGTCTACGCGATCGGCCCGGACTACCAGGGCGGCTGGGACGAGCTGCGCGGCTTCACCGACACGTTCGTGAAGGCCGGTGGCACCCTGGCCAACCCCGACGGCAGGACCACCTTCACCCCGTTCCCGACGACCACCAACTTCACCCCGTACTTCGCGCGGATCAAGGCCTCGGGCGCGGACGCCGTCTACACCTTCTACGCCGGCAGCGCGGCCGTCGACTTCGTCAAGCAGTACGCCCAGTCGGAGATCAAGGACCTGCCCCTCTACGCCGCCGGCTTCCTGACCGAGGGCGGTGTCCTGCAGGCGCAGGGCGAGGCCGCCCGCGACATCTACTCGGTGCTCAACTACTCGCCCGACCTCGACAACGCGGAGAACCGGGCCTTCGTGGCGGCCTGGAAGGCCACGAAGGACGGCTCCCCGACGACGTACGCGATGGCCTCGTACGACGCCGCGGCGGTGCTGGACCGGGCCATCGCCGCCGCCGGGGACGATCCGACCCCGGAGAGCATCAACGCGGCCATCGGCCAGCTCGGCCAGATCGCCAGTCCGCGCGGCAGCTGGCAGTTCTCACCGAGCACCCACGCGCCCGTGCAGAAGTGGTATCTGCGCCAGGTGCGCCAGGACGGCCGGGCGCTGTCCAACACCGTCGTGGACGACCTCGCCACCGTCGGCGGGTGACCGCGGTGGCGCTCCGGTTCGACCCGTACGTCGTGCCGGCCCTGGACGGGGTGGCCTACGGACTGCTGCTGTTCGTCGCGGCGGCGGGGTTGGTGCTCAGCTTCGGCGTCGCCGGCATTCTGAACCTGGCGCACGGCACCCTCTACGCGATCGGCGGCTACACCGCCGCCGCGCTGCTGGACGGTGGCTGGCCGAGTCTGGTCCTGGCGCTGGCGGTCGGGGTCGTCGCCGCGACCGCGGCCGGCGCGCTGGTCGCCGTGCTGCTCACCCGGGTCGCCGCGGGTAACCACCTCACCCAGGCGCTGCTGACGTTCGGGGTGGCGCTGGCCGGCGGGAGCCTGCTCGTCGGGGCGTTCGGGCCGGACGATCCGCCGGTGCGCGTACCCGCCGCGCTGGACGGGACGGTGGTCGTCGCCGGCCACCGCTATGCGGCGTACCGGCTGGTCTTCATCGTCGTCGCCGCGCTGCTCGCCGGCCTGCTGCACCTCGCGGTGCGCCGTACCCGGGCCGGGATGCTGGTCCGCGCGGCCGTCGACGACGCGGAGATGGTGGCCGTCCTGGGGGTGAGCCCGGCCTGGATCCGGGTGGGCGTGCTCACCGTCGCCGGGGCCCTGGCCGGCGCGGCGGGCGTGCTGGGCGCGCCGATCATCGGACCCGGGCCGGACACCGCCGACGTGGTGCTGCTGCTGTCCCTGGTCATCGTCGTCCTCGGCGGGCTCGGGTCGATGACCGGCACCCTGCTCGCCGCCCTCGCCGTCGGGCAGGTCCAGACCCTGGGCGTCGCGCTCGCCCCGTCCGCCGCCCCGTTCCTGCTCTTCGCCGCCATGGCGGCGGTGCTCGCGGTGCGGGCGCGGCGCCTGGCCCCGGCCCGGAGGACGACGTGAGGGAGGAGGCCGTCGGCGCCCTGCGGCGCGGCGTCGCCGTGGTCGTCCTGGCCGCGCTGGTGCTGGCACCGTGGGCCGTCGACGACTACACCGCGGCGCTGCTCGCCCGTACCTTGGCGCTCGGCCTGGTCGGGGTCAGCGTCGCCCTGCTCACCGGCGTCGCCGGGCTGCCGACCCTGGGGCAGACCGCGCCCTACGCGGCGGGCGCCTACGCCAGCGCCGTCGTCGGCAGTCAGCTCTCCGACGTCGGCGTGGTGCACCTCGCCGTCGCGGCGGCGGCGGGCGCGGCGCTGGCCGCGATGACCGTCCCGCTGGTGGTGTCCGCGCGGGGGGTGGTGGTCCTGATGATCACCCTGGCGGTCGGCGAACTCGTGGTCAACGTCGCCGGGCGGTGGCGGTCGGTGACCGGCGGGACGGACGGGCTCGCCGGCGTCCCGGCCGTCCGTCCGTTGTGGGGGTTGCCGGTGCTGGCCACCGACCGGGCCCGCTACCTCTACACGCTGGCGATCGTCGTGGTGCTGGTCGGCGTGGTGCTGCTGGTCCTGCGTACCCGGGTCGGGCTGTTGCTGCGGGCCGGCCGGGACGACGAGGCGCGGCTGCGGGCCAGCGGGCACCGGGTACCGGTCCACGTCGCTGGCGTCCACGTCGCCGCGGGGGCGGTCGCGGGCGCCGCGGGCTCCGTGCTGGTGGTGGCCCAGCGGTACGTCTCGCCGGCCGACTTCGGTTTCGACACCTCCGCCCTGCTGCTGCTCGGCGTGGTGATCGGCGGTACGGCGTCGGTCGGCGGCGCCCTGGTCGGAGCCGTGATCGTCATCGCCGCCCGGGACTGGCTGTTCGGCGTGCTCCCCGGGCAGGCGCCCCTCGTGCTGGGACTGGCCTTCGTGGTCACCGTCCACCTGCTGCCCGGCAACGGTCACCGGCGGCCGGCGGTGCGCGGGCGGCTGTTCCCGGACCTCGTGGCCCGACGGCCCCGCCGGGACCGGCCCGCACCGACGGGAGCCCGGGCATGACACCGCTGCTGTCGGCCCGGGGTGTGACCGTGCGCTACGGCGCCCTGGCCGCGCTGGACGGCGTCGACCTGCGGATCGACCACGGCCAGCGGCACGCCCTGGTCGGGCCCAACGGGGCCGGTAAGACCACGCTGCTCGACGTGCTCGGCGGGTCGACCCCGGCGGGCGGGGGACGGGTGCTCCTCGCCGGCCGGGACGTCACCCGGCTCGGCCCGGCCGCCCGGTCGAGGCGGGGGATCGGCCGGATCCACCAGCGCCCCGCCGTCTGGTCGACGCTGACCGCGATCGAGAACGTCGTGGTCGCCGCGCTGCCCCACGCGGTGCGCGCCGACCGGTGGCGACCGGGCGGGCGGCGGCGGGCCGCCGAGCGCACCGCGACGACCCTGCTGGAGCGGGTGGGCCTGCCGGAGCTCGGCGGGATCCCCGCTGGCCGGCTCGCCCACGGCCAGCGCCGCCAGTTGGAGATCGCCATGGCGCTGGCCGGCCGGCCCCGACTGCTGCTGCTCGACGAACCGGCCGCGGGGCTGTCCGGCGTCGAGGTCGAGCGGCTGGTGGGGTTCCTGCGGGCGCTGCCCCGCGCCGTCGCGGTGCTGCTGGTGGAGCACCGGCTGGACCTGGTGTACGCGCTCTGCGACACGGTGACCGTGCTGCGGGACGGCCGGACGTTGGCCACCGGGACGCCGGCCGAGATCCGTGCCTCCGGTCCGGTGCGCCGGGCCTACGCGGAAGGGATGGCCTGATGCTGCGGATGGAGCAGCTCTGCGCCGGCTACGCCGGTGGGATCGTGCTGCACGAGGTGAGCCTCGACGTGGCGGCCGGCACCGTCCTGGCGGTGGTGGGCCGCAACGGCGCCGGCAAGAGCACCCTCGTGCACACCGTCGCCGGGTTGGTGCGGCCGTACGGCGGGCGGATCGAGATCGGCGGTGTGCAGGTGGCCGGCCGGCAGCCGCACCGGATCGCCCGGTCCGGGGTCGGTCTCGTCCCGCAGGGCCGGCGGGTCTTCTCCCGGCTGACCGTGGCCGAACACCTGGTCCTGGCCGCGGCGCCGTGGCGAGCCGCGACGCCCGGCGGCGAGGGGTGGACGGTCACCCGGATCCTGGAGCTGCTGCCACGGTTGGCGACCCGGCTGCGCCATCGTGGCGACCAGTTGTCCGGCGGCGAGCAGCAGATGCTGGCGATCGCCCGCGCCCTGCTCGGCCAGCCCCGGGTGCTGCTGCTCGACGAGCCGTGCGAGGGCCTCGCCCCCGACCTGGCGGCCCGGGTGCGGGACCTGGTCGGCGTCCTGGCCCGCACCGGGCTGACCGTGCTGCTGGTGGAGCAGCAGCTAGAGCACGCCATCGAGGTCGCGGACCGGATCGCGGTGCTCGAGTACGGCCGGGTGGTCTACGACCGGCCGGCGAGCGAGGCCCGGACCGACCCGGGCGCGCTGGCGGCGATGCTCAGCGTCGCCGCGGTCGCGGAGCCGCCGGCTCCCCGGCCGGTGCCCGGGCTCTGGGCAGATCCCGCGTACCCGACCCGACAACCGTGGACAGGAGTGAGTCATCATGCCGACCGGCATCCGTGACAGCGGGTACACCTTCGACAACGGCTCCCCGGAGGCGGTGCCCCAACTGCGGGCCCTGGAGTCGTTCCTGGATCCGGTGACGGCTCGTCGGATCGCCCCGCCGGTGCTCGCTCCGGGCGCCGTGTGCTGGGAGGTCGGCGCCGGCGGCGGCTCGGTGGCCCGCAGCATGGCCCGGGCGGTCGGTCCGGCGGGCCGGGTGCTGGCGACCGACATCGACACCACGCACCTCGCCCCGGCCGCCAATCTCGACGTACGCCGGCACGACGTGCGCAGCGACCCACCGCCCGGCGACGCGTTCGACCTGGTCCACGCCCGGCTGGTGCTGCTGCACCTGCCGGAGCGGCGGCGGGTGCTGGCCACCCTGGCCGGCGCGCTGGCCCCGGGCGGGTGGTTGGTGGTCGAGGAGTTCGACTGCACCGCGCCGCTGCGGGTGCTGACCGCGCCCAACGACGACGCGGCGAAGCTCTTCGCCCAGGTGACCGACGCCATGCTCGGCGTTCTGCAGACCCACGGCGCGGACCTGGCCTGGGCGCAGGACGTGCACGCCGAGCTGGTGGGCGCCGGCCTCGTCGACGTCGACACGGTGACCCACTCACGGAGCTGGCCCGGAGGCTCGACCGGGGCGTCGCTGTACGGGACGAACTCCCGCCAGCTGGAGCCCGAACTGCTCGACGCGGGCCTGTCGGCCGGCCAACTGGAGGCGTTCCGCAGGCTGCTGCGGGACCCGGCGTTCGCCGTGATGTCGTACCAGTTCGTGTCGACCCGGGGCCGGCGGCCGGCGGAGCGGTAGGCAGCCGCCGCCGACCGCCCCACCCCGGGGGCGCGCCCAGCCCGCCGATGCGTTCCCCGGGTCCGCCGGCGACAGCGGCGGTCAGGCCGCCGGCCGGCGGCGGCCGAGCGACAGCAGCAGGCCGACGGCGGTGAGGGTGGCACCGGCGACGGCGGCGTACCCCCACGACGGCGTTGTAGCCCTGGCTCACCGAATGGTCGACGAACTGCCGGAACTGCGCGTCGATGCGGGCCACCGCGTCGGCGTCCACCCACGGCGCCCGCGGCCGCAGCGCCTCCCGGACCACGTCGGTGTTCAGGTTGTAGTCGTCGCCGGCGGCGAAGGCGGCGGGGTCGGGCTCGCGGCCCACCGAGCCGGCGTCGGTCAGCCGCAGGCCGAGCCGGGGTGTGACCAGCCGATCGGCGTCGGCGGCGGGGAGCGCCTCGGTGCCGGAGCGGATCCGGTCGGCGAGCCGGTACAGTCCGGCCGCGGTGCCACCGACGTCGCTGCCCTCGACGGCCAACTCGGTCCCGCGGACGCTGAGCCGGTACGACTCCGGCGCCCTGGTCAGGGTGGCGAGCACGCCCGCTCGCAGCGTGGTCACGGCGGAGAGGTCCGGGGCTGGGGCGGTCCGGCTGCCGGTGGCCGGCCGGGAGGTGGCCGGCGCGCCGGCGGCGGGCCGCGGGGTGGTCGCGGCCGTGGCAGGTGACGTCGGCGCGGCCGTGTCGACGACCGGACGCGGCAGGCCGCGGGAGGCGAGCGCGTCGGCGACGGCGGGCAACGCGAGCCACGCTCGCATCGTAGTGGTGCCGGCGGCCCACGGACCTGATCGAATGTCCCGGTGACGGCCGCCGAGGCAGCGGCTCGCGGGCTGCTCGCCGGTGCGAGGGACGGCTGCGGCTCCTCGAATCGGATCGATTACCGTAACATCGGGCTGTTTCTTCCCTGGCGGTGCGGAGGCGACCGCATGGACGACATGACCCTCCGGGCGCTGTGCCTCCTCGAGGAGGCACAGGCCGGCGGCGCGGCGCAGGTGCTGGCGGCTGCCGAGTCGGCGCTCCGCGAAGCCACCGGAGAGATCTGCGACGGTCCGGCGGCGATGCACTTCGCCCGCGTCGTGGCGTTGACCCGGTTGGGGGACCTGCCGGCCGCCGTCGCCGCCGCCGACCTGATGCTGGCCGCCGCCGACCGCGAGCACAGCGTCGGGTGGCGTTCCTGCGCGCTGTCGCTGCGCGCCAACCGGCGGCTGCGCCTCGGCGACCAGGACATCGCCGAGTACGACATCGAGGCGGTGCTACGGGACCTCGTCAGCGCGGAGACCGCCCTGCTCGCCGGCGAACCGGACCCGGTGATCGCCGGCAACGCGCACACCGGGATCGCGATCGGGTACGCGCAGCTGCGCCTCTACGAGCTGGCCGAACCCCAGTTCCAGGCGGCCTACGAGGCGACCCGCCGGGTGTCGTACCCGGACAACGGCAACCGCGCGATGTGGCTGTGCAACCTGGCGGAGCTCAACCTGATGTGGGCACTGGAGCTGTACCAGGTCGGTCAGGTCGCCGAGGCCGAGCAGCACACCACCGCCGCCGAGCAGTACGCGGTGCGGGCGGCGGCGGAGGCCAGCGGGCCCAAGGCGGAGGTGTGGCGGCTCTCGGCGTTGCTGTACGCGGCGTGCGCCCGCGCCGACCGCCAGGACCCGGCCGGCGCGGCGGCCGACATTCCCCGGTACATGGCGCTGCTACGGACCCACGGCCTGCAGGAGCAGCAGCAGGAACTGCTGCTGTGCCGGCCCTTCCACGCCGTCGCGCTCAGCCGCTCGGGGCGCCCGGACGAGGCCCTGCGCGTCATCGAGACCGCCGTCGCCGCCCTGTCGCCCGACACCGACTGGCTGGTCACGGCGGCGCTGCACCGGACACACGCGGTGCTGCTCGCGGCCAACGGGTCGCGCGACGCCGCACCGGGGCTCACCTACGGAGACGCGCTCGCGGAGCTGCTGTGGCGCCAGCGGCACCGCTGGCTGCACACGGCGGTCACCATGCACTCGTACGACGTCCTGCGGTGGCAGCACGAGCAGGCCGAGCGGGCGGCGCAGACCGACCCACTGACCGGGGTGGCGAACCGCCGTGGTCTCGACAACTTCCTGCGGAACCTGCCCGCCGGCGCCGCAGCCGGCGACTGCGTCGCGGTGCTGACCGTGGACATCGACCGGTTCAAGCACATCAACGACTCGCTGGGGCACGCCACCGGCGACGACGTGCTGCGGGCCGTCGCGCAGGTGCTCACGGCCAGCGTCCGCAAGGGGGATTTCGTGGCCCGGCTGGGCGGGGACGAGTTCGTCGCCATCCTTCCGGGCGCCGACTCCGCGGCCGCCGCGCACGTCGCCCGGCGGACCGTCGACGCGGTAGCCGGCATGACGACCTGCCGGACACGGGTCAGCGTCGGGGTCGCCAGCGGTCCCGCGTACGTGGTCGCCGAGACCCTCGCACACGCCGACCGCGCGATGTACGCCGCGAAGCGCGCGGGCGGCAACCGGGCGAGTGCCGTGCCGGCGCAACGGGCGCGGGATGCCGCGGCAAACGGATGAACCGGTGGGCACCGTCAGACGCGGGTGATGCGGACGGCGTCGGCGATGACGTAGCCGGTGCCGCTGGTCCACCGGCTCACCCCCACCGTGTTGCGGTCGCCCGCGGAGAGGGTGAACACGCCGAGCGACACCCAGCGGCCGCCGTTGAGGCGCTGGTTCACCCGTACCGTCTGGCTGCCGTTCGCGGTGGCCACGACGTACGGGGTCGAGTCGTTGTAGCCCGGGTCGGCCGGGTACCAGACCGACACCTGGTAGGAGCCCGTCTCCGGTAGGGCCGCCCGGAACCAGGCGACGTCGCTGGTGGGGGTCGGGGTGGCGAACCGGTAGTCGGCGCCGTGCCGCTGGCCGGAGTACGTCGACGTGCCCCAGTTCGCGCTCGCCGTGAACCGCCCCGTGGTGGTGTTGTCGATCGTGCTGTCGAACCCGTCCGGCGGTGGCGGGGTGCCGGTCGAGACGTCGAGGTAGTCCCGGTCGATGTAGATCCGTACGCCGCCCCAGGTCTCGTAGCTGTCACCGGTGTACTGGTGGATGCGCTGCCGGGCGGCGTAGTGGGCGTCCGGGCAGTAGTCGCCGGCGTCGGTGTCGGCCACCCCGTTCCACCAGGCGAAGAAGAGGTGGTCGACGCGGGTGTAGCGGCTGTCGTGGTAGGCGTCGCACAGGTCCCGGACCCCGGAGGATCCGCTGGAGTACATGCCCGAGAGGTAGCCGAGCGCGTGGAGCCGGTCGGTCCAGCCGGACAGGTACGACAGCACGGCCGCCTTGCACGACTCACTCGACGGGTAGTGCTCGATGTCGTTGTAGATCACGCTCCCGGCGGGGATGCCCAGCGCCTGGGCCGCGCTCACCGCGGCGGTCGCCCGGGTCGCACCCTCGGACCGGGCCGTGGCCGGGTCGTACGACATCTTCGGCGTACGGGTGCCGCACGGCGCCTGGCGGTCGAGTTCGATGGGAATGAGGTGCCAGCCGTTGCCGGTCTGGTTGGTCACCCAGCTCGCGGTCAGGTTGGCCTGGGTGCAGGAGCGGCTGGAGCCGCTGATGTAGATGCCGATCGCCCGGTAGGGCGAGGCGTTCCGCCAGGCATCCATCGTGGACTGCGACGGGGCGGTGCACGTGTCGAAGCCCTTGCCGGTGTAGGTGCCCGGCTGCGGGCCGGACGCCGCCGACGGCGTCGCCGTGGCGGGTCCCGCGTCGGTGCGAACCGGGCCCGTCGGCGCCGGCCTGGCGTCCGGGCCCAGCCGGGCGGCGGCGAGGACCCGGCGGACCACCGGCTCGGTGTCCGGCGTGTGCAGGGCGGTGACGAGCACGCCCGCGTCGCGCACGGCGATCTGGATCGTTCCGTCGCGGGACACCGGGTTGCCCGCGGTCGCCGTTCCGCTGTTCGTGATCGCGGTGTCCGCGGTGAGCCGGTCCGCGGTGACCGAGTCGATGGGCTCGATGATCAGTCCTGCCGTTCGCCCGGCGAGCCGGGTGGGGCACCAGGGCTCGTCGCCCGGATGGCCGAGGTAGACGGTGGGCCGGTCGAACCGGACGCACGCGTGCGGGTCGGTGGACAGGTCGACGACCTGCCAACCGGCGGGCACCGTCAGGCGGTAGCCGCGGTAGCTGACGGCCCGTTCGTCCGACGGGGCCGCCGAGGTCGGTGTGGCCGAGGCGGCCAGACCGGCCACGGCCATGAGGCTGGCCATGATCCTTCGCATCCTCATCGACGCCCCCTCGGTAGGAAATTTCATACCCGATCAAACCCTTGGCAGATTCCTACCACCTGGGCGTCGTTCGCGCTAGAGACGGCTGTCGATGCATTCGCGAGCGGGGCATCCGCCGGCGACCGTGATCGGTAATCTGGGCGGGTGCCCCCACAGCTCCCTCACCCCGAGCCTGGCGTGCCGGACACGAGGGGGCCGATGTGGTACATCTGGTGGCTCGTCCGCTGCCAGCCGTGGCGGGTGCTGCGCGGAGGCCTGATCGGCACGGCCTGGATGCTCGGGTTGGCGGTCCGGCCGTACCTCGTCGCCCGCGCCATCGACGACGGGTTGCGCGCCTCCGACCACCGGGCACTGCTGTCGTGGGTGGCCGCGATCGTCGTGGCGGGAGTGGGCCTGGCGTACCTGGGCATCATGCGGCACCGCACGATGACGTTCGTCCGGGAGGACGCGTCGGCCCGCTCCGCCGCCGTCCTGCTGCGACACCTGTCCCGGATCGGCGCGGTGCTGCCACGCAGGCTCGCCGCCGGGGACGTGGCCACCGTCGGCGGCGCCGACATCACGCACACGTCGGCGGTGCTGACGATGACCGGGCCCGGCGTGGGCGCGGTCCTCGCGTACGCGTTCGTCGCCGTCCTGCTGTGGTCGGTGTCCCCGCTCCTCGCGCTGTTCGTGCTGCTCGGAGTGCCCGCGATGGTGGTGGTCGTGGGGCCGCTGCTGCGCCGCCTCGAACGGGTCGAGTCGGTCTACCGGCACCAGCAGGGCCTCCTCACCACCCGCGCCGGCGACATCGTCGCCGGGCTGCGCGTCCTCGCCGGCGTCGGTGGGCGCGGCTTGTTCGCCGGCCGGTACGCGGCCCGGTCCCGGCAACTGCTGGCCGAGGGGTACCGGGTCGGCGCCGTGAACAGCTGGATCGAGGCGCTGACGATCGTCATCCCGGGTCTCTTCCTGGCCGCCGTGGTCTGGCTGGCGGCGCGGATGGCCGCCGACGGCGACATCACGATCGGGCAGATGATCGCCGTCTACGGGTACGTGGCGGTCCTCATCGTGCCGGTCTGGTTCCTGCTGGAGGGCGGCTACCAGCTGATCCGCGGCCGGGTCGCCGCCCGGCGGATCGTCGCCCTGCTCAACCTGACTCCGGACGACGCCGCGCCGCCGTCGCGGGCGATCGGAACGACCGTCCCGCCCCCGCCGGACGGCCACGCCGACCTGCACGATCCCGCCACCGGGTTGACGGCACCCGCCGGGCGGCTGCTCGCCGTCGCCGCCGACGACCCGGCCGAGGCCGTGGCGCTGGCCGACCGCCTCGGGCGGTTCGTCGCCAGCGACGTGACCTGGGGCGGCGTACCGCTGGCCAGGATCGCGCTCGACGACGTGCGCGCCGGGATCCTCGTCGCCGACCACGACTCCTACGTCTTCGCCGGGACGCTGCGGGAGATACTGCGCACCCGGGCGGGCATCGGCGACGCCGACATCGGAGCTGCCCTGCGGACGGCGTCGGCCGAGGACGTGGTCGACGCCCTGCCGGACGGGCTCGCCACGCCGATCGGCACCCGTGCCCGCAGCCTCTCCGGCGGCCAGCGACAACGCGTACGCCTGGCCCGGGCCCTGCTCGCCGAACCGGACGTGCTGATCCTGGTCGACCCGACGTCGGCCGTGGACGCGCACACCGAGGCGCGCATCGCCCAGCGGCTCCGGGCGGCGCGGGCCGGGCGGACAACGATCGTGCTGGCCACGTCACCGCTGCTGCTCGGGTGCGCCGACACGGTCGCGTACCTGCGCGAGGGCCGGATCGTGGCCGCCGGCACCCACGTCGAGCTGCTCGACCGGGACCCGGGGTACCGGGCGCTGGTGTCCCGGGACAGCGCGTCCGCCGACGTCGACGGGGCAGTGCGGTGAGCGGCCTCCCCGTCGCGGACCGGGCCGTCGTCCGGCGGGCCGCGCTGGACCTCATCGCCCGCGACCGCCGCGCCGTCGCCGTCGTGCTGCTGCTGCACGGTGCCGCCGCGATCGCGGGGCTCGCCGCACCGTGGCTGCTGGGCACGATCGTGGACGAGGTCGCCGCGGGCGCCGGCGCCGCCGCCGTGGACCGCCTCGCGTTGGCGATCGGCATCTGCGTGCTGGCCCAGGGGCTGCTCACCCGGTACGCCCAGTACGCCGGCCACCGCTTCGGCGAACGTGCCGTGGCCCGGCTGCGTGAGGAGTTCGTCTCGCGGACGCTCGACCTGCCCGTCTCGCTCGTCGAGCGCGCCGGCACCGGCGACCTCGCCACCCGCAGCTCGGTCGACGTGACGACCGTCGGGACCACCGTCCGTGACGTGGTGCCGGTCATCGTCATCGCCTCGGCGCAACTGTCGCTCCTCTTCGGCGCGATCTTCCTGCTGCACCCGCTGCTCGGCCTGGTCGCCCTGGCCGGGCTGCCGTCGATCGTCGCGGTGACCCGCTGGTATCTGCGTCGCGCCAGGCCGGCGTACCTCGCCGAGGGGGCCGCGACCGCCGAGCTGACCGAGGCGCTGACCACGACCGCGGAGGGCGCCCGCACCGTCGAGGCGCTCCGTCTCGGCGGCGACCGCGTCGGGTACGGCACGCGGCGCATCGGCCGCGTGTGGGCAACCCGCCGGGCGACCCTGGCCCTGCGGTCCGTCTTCTTCCCGGTGGTGGAGGCGAGCTACCCGCTGCCGATCGCCGCGGTCCTGCTGGTCGGCGGCTTCTTCCTGCCCAGAGGCACGGTGACGCTCGGTGAGGTGGTCGCCGCCGCGCTCTATCTCCAGCAGGCGATCGACCCCCTGGACCGGCTGCTGCAGTGGATGGAGCAGGCGCAACGCGGCCTCGCCTCGTTCGCTCGCGTGCTCGGTGTCGGCCCGGAGAAGGCGCCGGGGAACCCGTCCCGCTCCGGCACGGTCGCTCCGGCCGCGGTCGGCGTACCGGAACCACGGGGCGCCGCGTCCGAGCCCGCCGGACAGCGGCTCGTGGTGCGCGGCGCGAGATTCTCGTACGCCGACGGCCATGACGTGCTGCACGGGATCGACCTCGACGTACGCCCTGGCGAACGGCTCGCCGTCGTCGGCCCCTCAGGCGCCGGGAAGTCCACCCTCGCCCGGTTGCTCGCCGGCATCGACGCGCCGCGCGAGGGTGTGGTGCGACTGGGCGACCGCCCGGTCACCGACCTGGACCCGGCCGAGCGGCGCCGCCGGATCGCCCTCGTCACGCAGGAGCACCACGTCTTCATCGGCTCGCTGCGCGACAACCTCGCCTTCGCCGCGCCGGACGCGGCCGACGGGCAGATGCGCTCCGCGCTGGTGGCCGTCGGCGCCGACTGGTACGCCGACCTGCCCGACGGCCTCGACACGCACGTCGGCGACGGTGGCCGCGAACTCGGTGCCGCCGAGGCGCAACAGCTCGCGCTGGCCAGGCTCGTCCTCGCCGACCCGGACATCCTGGTCCTCGACGAGGCGACCGCCGCGCTCGATCCGACAACCGCCCGGCGTACCGAGCGGGCGCTCGCCACCGTCGTGACCGGCCGTACCGTCATCGCCGTCGCGCACCGCCTCAACACCGCGCACGACGCCGACCGGGTGGCGGTGCTGGAGGACGGCCGGATCACCGAACTCGGCAGCCACGACGAGCTCATCCGTGCCGGTGGCGCCTACGCCGCGCTGTGGCGCTCCTGGCACGGATGAGCAGACACCGGCACGGATGAGCAGACACCGGTCACCGCAGAGGTGACTCGATGGCCTCGATGATGCGGGGCCGGAGTTCGGCGGCGCGGACGACGGCGTCGACGGAGCCGACCTCGACAGCGCGCTGGATGTCGTGCACCCGGTCGAACTCCGTGGCCACCTCGCCGAGCTTCTCCGCGCGGACCGACGAGCGGAGTTCGTCGAGTTCCGCGGTCAGCGCGGCGCGGTCGGCGCCGGAGGCGGCCGCGGCGCGGGCCTCCAGGTCCCGCACGCGCGGATCGGTCGCCGTGCGGGCGTCGACGTCGCGGGAGAACACCACCGCGGCGGCGGGAGCGCCGCCGAGCACCGAGGCGAACGAGCCTTCCAGCGCCAACACCGTCATGTTGGGGTTCAGCGCCTTCGAGAACACCACGAACGCGCCGCCGTGGTAGCGCGAGATCACGCAGAACACGATGGGCCCGCGGAAGTTCACGATGGCGCGGCCGATCTCGGCGCCGTACTCCAGTTGCAGCTTCCGCATCGATTCGGGTGACCCGTCGAAGCCGGACAGGTTCGCCAGCACCACCAGCGGCCGGTTGCCGCTGGCCGCGTTGATCGCCCGCGCGGCCTTCTTCGACGACCTCGGGAACAGCGTGCCCGCGGTGTAGGTGTCGGGGCCGTCGGTGGGCGGGAAGCCGCGCCGCGGCACCGACCGGGACTCGATGCCCAGCAGGCACACCGGGATGCCGCCGAGGTGCGCGTCCTGCACCACCGCGGTCTCCGCGTCGGCCATGCCGGCCCAGCGTTCCAGCACCGGGTGGTCCTGGTCGGAGAGTGCCCGCATCACGGTCCGGATGTCGAACGGCTTCTTCCGGTCCGGATTGGCCGCGGTGGAGAAGATCTCGCCGACGGTCGTGAAGTCGCTGCCGGCCACGTCGTGCGGAAAGTCGGAGATGTCGCGGTCGACGGGGTCGACGGTGGTCGCTCGCCGCGGCGCGTCCTCGCCGGGCGCGACGTACGTGTGGTCGTAGTGCGCCATCAGCACGTCCCGCGCGGCGGGCAGGTCCGGTGCCCAGTACTGCGCCTGGCCGTTCGGCCCCATCACCCGGTCGTAGCCGCCGATGCCGAAGTTGTCCTCGGCGGACACGCCGCCGGAGAAGTCGAGCGACTGCTTGCCGGTGAGCACCATCGCCGAGTCCGGGGTCATCACCAGGACACCCTTGGTGTGCATGAGCATCGTCGCCTCGGCGTTCCAGTACGGCTGCGCGCCGACGTTGATGCCCGCGACCACGATGTTGATCTCGCCACCGTCCTGGGTGAACTCGACGATCCGCTTCAGCGCCGCCGCCACCCAGTCCATGTTCTCCGTGCCGGACGTCATGGAGATCCGGGCGCCGGCGGACAGCGCGTACCACTCCAGCGGCACCCGCATCCGCTCCGCCAGGTCCAGTGCGGCGATCACCCGGCGGCACTCCGGCTCCGACAACGCGCCGAGCGACTTCGTCGGGTCACCGAGCAGGACGACCCGGGTGACCCCCTGCGGGTGCCGCCGCGTCGGCGTGGTGGCCACGCCGGCGACGATCGCCGCGCTGTTGCGCCCCTTGGGCCGGTCGACCGGCACCAGCGCGTGGTCGTCGTCGAGGTCGTGCTCGACGAAGTCGCCGAGCAGGCGGGTCAGCTCGTACGGGTACACCGTGTTGCGGGCGCTCGCCCGCAGCACCTTCAGCCGGTAGTCGTCGAGGGGCTCGACCGGCTCGACCGGCGGCTCGCCGATGGCCAGCTCGACGCCGCCGGTGACGTCGAAGGAGATCCGTACGCCGATCTTGGTCAGCTCGCCGGTCTTCGGGTCGCGCTGCCGCGCGATGAACAGGATCTCCTCCAGCCCGGCGCCCGCGGTCGTCGGGCGCACCCGCCCGGCGATCATCTCCATCTCCTCGCGGGTGAGCTCGCTCGGCGGCCAGACGTAGATCACGACCCGGTTGGTGTTGAAGCGGGTCTTCGACGGTCGCCGCGACCGGGCGCGGCGGATCGAGTCGAGGCACGCCGCGACGGCGTCCTCGGTCGTCGGCAGCGCGACCAGTCGCCCGTCGTGCTCGCGCAGTTCAGTCAGGTCGCGCACCTGCGCGAACGCGACGAGGCGTTCGTCGGACGGGTTCTCCCGCGCCACGCACTGGAAGAGGTAGACCTCCTCGTCCGACGACGGCAGCCGGGTGAGGTCGAACTTGTGCAGCCGCTCCAGCTGCATCCGCTGCGCGATGTACGGGTGCAGGCCGCGGATCAGCCGTTCCTCGCTCATCCCCGCGCCGGTGGGGCGGAACGTGAAGTGGTGGTGCATCACCGCTCCACCTCGGCCCGCGACGGTGGTGGTGACCCGGCGTACCTGGCGCGGCAGCGGGTGCGCGGCGATGACCTCGAGCAGCGCGGCCGCCATCGCGTCGAAGTCCTCCGGCTGGTTCTCCCAGGCGAGGTAGATGTCGGCGTCGATGGAATCCTCGCCGCCGGCCAGTTCGGCGAGCCCGCGCAGCGCGCCGGCGAGCGCGTCGAAACCCACCGCGGCGGAGACCACGGTCGAGTCGGTACGCTCGGCGACCACGAACGTGCAGCCGGCGGTCGTGCGGGCGCGGACGCTGGTGAGCGCCTTGTTGCCGTAGTAGCGCCGGGTCAGCACCTCCAGCATGACCGTGTTGTCGAGGTGGTCGCGGATCAGCCGCTGGCCGAGCAGCCGCACCAACGGCTCGGTGCTGCGGACCATCTCCGCGATGCGCTCGGCGCGGTCCGGGGCGTCCGGGTCTGCGTCCAGGTGACGCAGGTGCCCGCGGACCTGGGCGTAGACGCGGGCGCGGTTGCGGCGCAGCAGCGGCTGGGCGAACCAGGCGAACACCACGCCGCGGGCGAGGTCGGCGACCACGGGGAAGCGGACCTGCGTCGCGGCGACCAGCCGCTCCAACGCGAGGCCGGCGGGCTCACGCAGCGTCTCGTCCGGCGGCGGCTCCCGCAGCCACGCGCGCAGCAGCGTCGCGATGACCGTGGCGTCGGCGGACGCGCGTTGCTGGGCGAGGAAGATCCGGAACACGGCGGCTTCCAGCTCGGGGCAGCGCTCGAGGTCGGTGACCTCGTAGTGCCCGAGCGCCTTGGCGAGCCTGGCCTGGAACGCGCTCGGCAACCCGGCCCGCTCGACGTCGAGGCTCTGCAGGTAGGTGTGGAAGTACTCGCGGGCGCTGTGGACCTGGCTCCCGACACCGCCGTCCTCGCCCGTGGGCCGGTTGCGGCTCAGCTCGGCGAGGTCGGCGAAGACGTCGACCAGGTCGAGCTCCTCGGCCAGCGGCCGGTGGCCGTCCTCGGCGGCCGCCCGCCGGGCGGCGAGGTAGTCGTCGAGCACCCGACGGTCGTCGTGCGGGTCGACGTCGAAGCCGAGCAGCAGGCCGCGCAGATCCTCCTGGCCGCGCCGGGCGCGCATGCGCGCCGGTACGTCCTCGGGCGCGGCGGGCAGGTCCAGCTCGACCGACCCGGCGGGCCCGGCGGCCACGGCCTCGGCGCCCTCGTCGGCGAGCGGCTCCAGCCGCAGCAGCGGCGCGCCGGCCTCCACCTGGCTGCCCACGGAGACGGCGCACTCCTTCAGCCGCGCCCGGAACGGCGCCCGCAGCACCGTCTCCATCTTCATCGCTTCCAGCACCAGCACCGGCGCGCCCGCCTCGACCTCGGCGCCGATTGCCAGTGGCGTGGCGACGACCAGGGCCGGCATGGGAGAGCGGACGACGCCGCCCTCGTCGCGGCCGACCCGGTGCGTCACGCCGTTCACCTCGACCAGGTGGATCGGCCCGTGCGTCCCGGTGAGCAGGCGGTACGTGACGCCGTTGACGGCGATCTGCCCGGTGTGCCGGTCGAAGCGGTCGAGCGTGACGTCGGCGGTGCGGACGTCGCCGCCCGCCTCGAGGCCGACGCGGAACCGGTGCGCGCCGACGCGTGCCACGCGCAGGCGGTACCCGACGCCACGCAGCTTGAGGTCCAGCGGCCGGCCGCTCTGGTGCTGCACCTGCGGGCGACCGCCGGACGCCGTCGACAGCAGCCGCTGCCGCTCGACGCGTTCCTCCTCCTCGTACGCCTCGACGGCGGCGGCCGCCAGTGCGACGGCGGAGTGCCGGTGGGTGGCGAGCCCGCCCTGCCCGCGGACGCGGTCGATCCAGCCGGTGTCCGCGCTGGCGTCGATCACCTCGGGCTGGTCGAGCAGGTCGAGCACGAAGCTCTTGTTCGTCGCGCCACCCTCGATGATCACGGTGGTGTTCTGCATCGCCCGGCGCAGCCTGCCGAGCGCCTCGTCGCGGTCGCGACCGTAGGCGATGATCTTCGCGATCATCGAGTCGAAGTCGGCGGGGATGGTGTCACCCTCGCTGACACCCGTGTCCACGCGGATGCCCGGCCCGGCGGGCAGGTCCAGCCGCGCGATACGGCCGGGGGAGGGCGCGAAGTCGCGGTCGGGGTCCTCGGCGTTGAGCCGGGCCTCGATGGCGTGCCCGCGCTCCACCGGCGGCTCGCCGTCGAGCCGGCCGCCCGCGGCGACGTGCAGCTGCGCCTTGACCAGGTCGAACCCGGTGGTCAGCTCGGTGATCGGGTGCTCGACCTGGAGGCGGGTGTTGACCTCGAGGAACGCGAACAGCCGGTCACTGGGGTGGTAGAGGAACTCGACGGTCGCGGCGCCCCGGTATCCGACCGCGACGGCGAGCCGCTCGGCCGACGCCTTGAGCTCGGCCGCCTGCGCCGGGCTGAGCACCGGCGACGCCGACTCCTCGATGACCTTCTGGTTGCGCCGCTGCACCGAGCAGTCCCGGACCCCGAGCGCCCAGGCGGTGCCCTGGCCGTCGGCGATCACCTGGACCTCGACGTGCCGGGCGCCGGTGACCAGGCGTTCCAGGAACACGACGCCGCTGCCGAACGCCCGCGCCGCCTCCTGGCTGGTGCGCTCGTACGCGTCGGCGAGCTCGGCCTCGTTGGTGATCACGCGGATGCCGCGCCCGCCGCCGCCCGCGGTCGCCTTCAGCATCAGCGGGTAGCCGATCTCGGCCGCCGCGGCGCGGGCGGCGTCCAGGGTCTCGACCGCTCCCCGGCTCCACGGCGCGACCGGTACGCCGACCTCCTCGGCGATCAGCTTCGCGCCGATCTTGTCGCCGAGCTTGCGCATGGCCTCCGGGCTCGGCCCGACGAAGGTCACCCCGACCTTCTCGCACAGCTCCGCGAACGCCGGGTCCTCGGCGACGAAGCCCCAACCGACCCACGCGGCGTCGGCGCCGGTCTCGACCAAGGCGCGCTCCAGCGTCTTCAGGTCCAGGTACGGGCGCGCGGACGCGGGACCGAGGTCGTAGGCGATGTCCGCCTCCCGCACGAAGGTGGCGGTACGGTCGACGTCGGTGTGGAGGGCGACGGTCTCGATCCGGGACCCGGTCTCCGCGGCCAGCTCCCGGACCGCGTGGATGAGCCGCATCGCGGCCTCACCACGGTTGACGATGGCGACACGGCTGAACACCCGTCCGACCCCTCCGGTAGACCCACAGGTACGCGCCGCGACCCCCCGGGCCTCCGGCAGTGATCACCCTTCCGCCTGCCGGCCGGCAGCGCCATGTCGTAACCGCCGAACCCTTCGCGGTGCCGTTTGTAGGAACCCCACAAGAGTTTTTGGCTATGCCGTCCCCGGCCGCGCCGCCTCCGTCGGGTCCGCGGACCTGGTCAGGGGCCGGTTTCGAGGCGGTGGACGGTCCGGGCGGCGACGGCGTGGAGCTTGTCGGGGTTGGCCACGTTGTGGATGCCCGCGATGTGGCCGTCCTCGTCGAGGTCGAGGGTCAGCGTGGCGATGACGCGGCCACCGCCGCTGAACACGATGCCCGGCCGGCCGTTCAGCTCGACCAGCTCGACGACCATGTCGGCGGGCTCCACGCCCTGGTAGGGGCGGGTCGCGATACCCGCGAACCAGGCGGCGACCCGGTCCGCGCCGGTGACCGGGTGCATGGCCTGGCGGACCTTGCCGCCACCGTCGGTCCACAGCGTCACGTCCGGCGCGAGCATCTGCATCAGCATGTTGATGTCGCCGCCGGTGGCGGCGGCGAGGAAGCGCTCGGTGACCTGCGTCTGCCGCGCGCGGTCGGCCGGGAAGCGGGGCCGCCGGGCCTGCACGTGCCTGCGGGCGCGGTGCCCGGCCTGGCGTACGGCGTCCTCCGAGCGCTCGACGGCCTCGGCGATCTCGGCGTAGCTGAAGCCGAAGGCCTCCGTCAGCACGAACACCGCGCGCTCCAGCGGGGTCAGCGTCTCCAGCACCACGAGCAGGGCCATCGACAGCGCGTCCGTGGCGGCCACGTCGTCGGCGGTGTCGGTGCTGGTCAGGATCGGCTCGGGAAGCCACGGGCCGACGTACGTCTCCCGCCGGGCCCGGGCCGACCGCAACCGGTCGAGTGCCAGGTTCGACACGATCCGCACCAGATACGCCTTGGGGTCGGCCACCTGCGACCGGTCGGCCGCCGACCACCTCAGCCAGGCGTCCTGGACCGCGTCCTCGGCATCGGCCGCGGTGCCGAGGACGCGGTAGGCCACGGAGAACAGCAGGTTCCGATGGTCGTCGAACACCTGCCCGCGCGGGTCGGACGTCATCGCGTGTACCGGCCGCCGCGACGCCACGCGAACGAGCCCGCCGACGGGAACGTCTTCAGCCGGGCGAACGACGGCCACGGCGACGAGCTCACCGTCTCCTTGTACCAGACCGCCGCGCGGCCGGTCAGGCAGAGCCTCCCGGGGCTGTCGTCGGGACGGGTGAACTGGACGACCGCGTCGCGCCGGCCCAGGCTGACCGGGGCGTGGAGATAGCCGAACCGGAACCGTCCCGGCCGCCGGCCGGTCAGCTCCCGCGCGATCGACAGCGCGGCGTGCACGCCGGTCGGCATGCCGCTCTGGCAGGTGCCGTGCATGGTCCCGTAGCGCTGCCGGATGGCGGCCGCGTCACCGATCGCGTACACCTGCGGATGCGACACCGACCGCAGCGCGTGGTCGGTGACGATCCGGCCCCGCTCGTCGACCCGCAGACCCGCCGCGGCCGCCAACGGCGACACCCGCACCCCGCTGGTCCACAGCACCACGTCGGCGGGGACGCTGTCCCCACCGGCGAGATCCACCGCCTCGGGCCGCACCTTGGCGATCTCGACGCCGCTCAGGACGCGTACGCCGAGCCGCGCGAGCGCGCCTAGCACGTACGCCTTCGCCTTCGGTCCCATCGTCGACCCCGGCTCCTGCCGGCCGACGAGCATCACGTCCAGGTCGGGGTACCGTTCGGCGATCTCGGCCGCCGCCTCGACGCCGGTCAGCCCGCCGCCGCACACGGCCAGGGTTCCGGTGCCCAGGTCGGCCAGCCGCCGCGCCAGGAGTTCGGCGTCGTACGCGCTGTTCAAGGTGTACGCATGGTCGTCCACACCGGGCACGGCGGCGGTGTCGGCGACCGCGCCGAGCGCGTAGACCAGTCGGTCGTACTCCAGCGACCGCCCGTCGTCGATGCGGACGGTACGCGCGTCGGCGTCCACGCCGGTGACCCAGCCGCGCACGAACTCCACCCCGGTGCCGTCCAGCAGGTGCCGGATGCGCAGGTCGGCCAACTGCTGCCCGGAGGCGGTCTGGTGCAACCGCAGGCGCTCGGTGAACCGATCGTCCGCGTTGACGACGGTGATGTGCACGTCGTCGCGGCGGGCGGTGCGAGCGGCCAGGCTGACGGTCGCGGCCATGCCCGCGTACCCCGCGCCGAGAATCACGATCCTGTTCATGTCCCTGCTCCTTCTCGCGGTGATGACAACCACGAGACGAGGGGGCTAACGCCGGCCGTGAAGCGGGGTGATGTGGATCACAAGACGGCGTGCGGGCCGAACCGGGCGAGTTTGGCCGGGTTGAGGATGATCAACACCCGGGCGATCCCCTCGGGCGACGCATCGATCGCGCAGAGCGCGACGGCGGACCCCGCCCGGCGGACGAGGACGGCTTCCTGGCCGTTGGACTCGACGACGTCCAGCGAGACGCCCGCGCCGTACTTTCGCACGAGACCGACGAGGTAGCGGGCGACGTTGGCGCTGCCGGTGACCGGCACCCGTGCCGCGCTGACGAGGCCACCGCTGTCGGCGTAGGAGACGACGTCGTTCACGAGCAGTTTCTCCAGCCGGCCGAGATCGCCGGAGCGGGCGGCGCCGAGGAAGGCGTGGAGCAGCCGGCCGTGATCGGCGGGGGCGACCGGCATGTGCCGTTCCTCCGCGAGGTGCGTACGCGCCCGGCGCCCGAGTTGCCGGGCGTTCGCCTCGGTGATGTCGAGGACCTCGGCGATCTGCCGGAAGGAGTAGTCGAAGGCCTCGCGTAGCACGTACACGGCGCGCTCGGTCGGGGTCAGTCGCTGCAGCAGGAGGAGCAACGCGAGGCCGACGGCTTCGCCCTGCTCCGCTCGGTCCGCCGGGTCGAGCGACGTCTGGACGGGCTCGGGAAGCCACGGGCCGACGTAGGACTCCCGCCGGGCACGCGCCGATGTGGCCGCGTTCAGGGCGAGCCTGGTCGTCGTGGTGACGAGGAAGGCTGTCGCGTCCCGCACCGCGCTCCGGTCCGCGTGCTGCCACCGCAGCCAGGTGTCCTGGACGGTGTCCTCGGCGTCCTGGACGGTGCCGAGCATCCGGTATGCGATGCCGAACAGGCGGGGCCGGACGGCGTCGAAGGCCCGCACCGCATCCGTCAAGACCTCGCCGTGGGGCATGACATCCCTTTCCTCCCACAAGTCACGGGCTGTCGGTAGTGTCGGATTCTTGTCGTCCACCTGATTCCAGCGTGCCGGTTGCCGCCTCAGCGACCGGCATACCCGTTCCGTGATTCGAATCGCCATCTGGGCGTCGGGCCGGGCTGTCACGGATCCCAGGGTCACCTGGTCCTTGATGGTGAACAGGGCGGGGCAGCTCGCCGACGAAGCCGAAAGGCGCAGGACGAAGCACCGATCCGGTACCGATTCGCCGAGTGTGGTGAGAAGGAGACGTCGTGAGTTCATCTTTCAGCCGGTTCCCCCTCGCGGAGGGCCCCGGCTCGGTTTCGCAGGCGCCGCAGCTTCCGGCCGGGTTCACCGACACGTTCACCAGCCGGTACGTGGAGGCCGGTGGGATTCGCCAGCATGTGGTGGTCGGTGGTGAGGGTCCGCCGTTGCTGCTGGTGCACGGGTGGCCGGAGAACTGGTACGCGTGGCGTCTGGTGATGCCGGCCCTGGCGCGGGACTTCACGGTCATCGTGCCGGACCAGCGGGGCATCGGGCTGACCGACAAGCCTCGGGACGGCTACGACAGCGCGACGCTGGCCAACGACCTGGCGGCGTTGATGGACGCTTTGGGTCACGAGCGGTTCGCCGTGGTCGGCCACGACACCGGCTACATCATCGGGTACGCCCTGGCCGCGGACTATCCGCACCGGGTCGAGCGGGTGGCCCTCGCCGAGATCCCGGGGCCGCCCGGGGTGGCGCCGGCGCCGCCGCTGTTCGTGCCGGCGGCGGTCAACAACCGGGTGTGGCACATCCCGTTCAACCGGGTCGACGACGAGTTGACCGAGAAGCTGGTCCGGGGCCGGGAGGACATCTTCTACGGCTACGAGTTCGCGATCCAGGGTGGCGAGCCGCTGCCGGAGCACGTCGTGAAGTACTACGTCGGCGTGTACTCGGATCCGGAGGTGCTGCGGGGCAGCTTCGGGCTGTACCGGGCGTGGGACGCCACCCTGGCGCAGAACGAGCAGCGCAAGACCCTGCCGCTGACGATGCCGGTGCTCGGCATCGGCGGCGAGAAGAGCTGGGGTGACCACGCCGGCCACGCGATGGAGGCCGCCGCGAACGACGTGCGGACCGTGGTCATCCCCGGTGCCGGGCACTGGCTCGCCGAGCAGGCCCCGGACGAGATGCTGGCCACGCTGACCACGTTCCTGGCCCCGTACCGGGACGCGCACGCGTCCGGCGCTCCCAGGTCCTAGTACTCCCACGTCCCGTCGCCGGGAGCTGCCGGCCGGAGTATCCCCGGCCGGCAGCTCCCCCAGTCCCATCGTGTCGACCTCCCGCCCTGCCGGCGGGAGGTCCGGAACCGTCGGAAGGTGACCCGCAATGACCGACATCGGACGTAACCAGCCGAGCGCCCTCGATCAGATCCCGGACCGCGACCCCGAGGAGACCGCCGAGTGGGCGGCCTCGCTCGACGCCGTCACCGCGGCGGCCGGGCCGAACCGCGCCTCGTACCTGGTGCGCCGCACTGTCGAACACGCCGAGCGCTCCGGCCTCGTGCTGCCCAAGCTGCTGGAGACCGAGTACCTCAACACCATCCCGACCGCCGCCGAGCCGGAGTTCCCCGGCGACGAGGAGATGGAGCGGCGCATCACCGCCTGGAACCGCTGGAACGCCGCCGCGATGGTGAGCCGCGGCAGCCGCCGGGGCCTGGGCGGCCACATCGCCACCTTCGCCTCCGCCGCCTGGCTCTACGAGATCGGCTTCCAGCACTTCTTCCGGGGTAAGGAGGCCGACGGCTCCGGCGACCAGCTCTACATCCAGGGCCATGCCGCGCCCGGCATCTACGCCCGCGCCTTCCTGGACGGGCGGCTCACCGAGGGCCACCTCGACCGGTTCCGGCAGGAGGCGGGCGGCGACGGCCTCCCCTCCTACCCGCACCCGCGCCGGCTCCCGTGGCTGTGGGAGTTCCCGACCGTGTCGATGGGCCTGGGTCCGCTGTCGGCGGTCTACCAGGCACGGTTCAACCGCTATCTGCAGCACCGTGGCATCAAGGACACCTCCGCCTCGCGGGTGTGGGCGTTCCTCGGCGACGGCGAGATGGACGAGCCCGAGTCGACCGCCGCACTCGCCCTCGCCGGTCGCGAAGGCCTGGACAACCTCACCTTCGTCGTCAACGCCAACCTCCAGCGGCTCGACGGGCCGGTACGCGCCAACTCCAAGATCGTCCAGGAGCTGGAGGCCCAGTTCCGCGCGGCGGGCTGGAACGTGGTCAAGTCGCTGTGGGGCACCGCCTGGGACGACCTGTTCGCGCTCGACACCACGGGCGCGCTCGTACGCCGGCTGCGCGAGGTCCCCGACGGGCAGTTCCAGACGTACGCCGCCCGGGACGTCGCCTACATCCGGGACCACTTCTTCGGCGCCGACCCGGCGCTCGTCGAGATGGCGAAGGTGCTCACCGACGCCAAGATCGCCGAGTGCTTCCACTCCTCGCGGGCGGGCCACGAGCCACGCAAGGTGTACGCCGCCTACCGGGCCGCGGTCGAGCACCGGGGCGCGCCGACCGTGATCCTCGCGCAGACGGTCAAGGGTTGGACGCTCGGCTCCGGCTTCGAGTCACGCAACGCCAACCACCAGATGAAGAAGCTGACCGGTGACGAGTTCCGCGCGCTGCGCGACCGCCTCGAACTCCCCATTCCCGACCACCGGCTCGACGACGAGGTGATGCCGTACGCCCACCCGGGCGCCGACTCGCCGGAGGTCCGCTATCTCCACGAGCGTCGGGCCACGCTGGGCGGACCGGCCCCGGCCCGCCGGGTCCACCCGGTGGCGCTGCCCCGGCCGCCCGCCAAGCCCTTCGAAACCCTGGCCAAGGGATCCGGCAACCAGGAGATCGCGACGACCATGGCCTTCGTCCGCCTGGTCAAGGACCTGATGCGGGATCCGGAGACCGGCCGGCGCTGGGTGCCGATCGTCCCGGACGAGGCGCGTACCTTCGGCATGGAGTCGCTCTTCCCGACGGCCGGGATCTACTCGCCGCGCGGCCAGACCTACGACCCGGTCGACCGCGACACGCTCCTGTACTACAAGGAAGCCACGAACGGGCAGATCCTCAACGAGGGCATCACCGAGGCCGGTTCGATGGCCGACTTCACCGCCGCCGCCACGTCGTACGCGACCCACGGCGAGCCGATGATCCCCTTCTACATCTTCTACGCCATGTTCGGCTGGCAGCGGACCGCCGACCAGATGTGGGCGCTCGCCGACCAGCTCGGACGTGGCTTCCTCATCGGTGCCACCGCCGGCCGGACGACCATGACCGGCGAGGGCCTGCAACACGCGGACGGCCACTCCCACCTGATCGCCTCCACCAACCCGGCGGCGATCGCCTACGACCCGGCGTTCGCCTACGAGATCGCCGTGATCGTCCGCGACGGTCTACGCCGGATGTACGGGCCGGAGGCGGAGGACATCTTCTACTACCTCACCGTCTACAACGAGGCGAAGATCCAGCCGCCCATGCCGCCGGGCCCGGCCGTCGAGGAGGGCATCCTCAAGGGCATCTACCGGTTCCGGGAGGCGGACACGCGGCAGGTGGCGGCGGACGCCCCGCGTCTGCAACTGCTCGCCTCCGGCACCGCCATCCACTGGGCCCTGGAGGCCCAGCGGCTGCTCGCCGCCGACTGGAACGTGGCGGCCGACCTGTGGTCCGTCACCTCCTGGAGCGAACTGCGCCGCGACGCCCTGGACTGTGACGCGGCGCTGCTCAAGGGCGAGGACCGGATCCCCTACGTCACCCGGGCGCTGGACGGCGCACCTGGACCGGTGCTCGCCGTCAGCGACTGGATGCGGGCCGTCCCGGACCAGATCAGCCAGTGGGTGCCGCAGGACTGGCATTCGATCGGCACCGACGGCTTCGGCCTCTCCGACACCCGCGAGGCCGTCCGTCGTCACTTCGGGGTCGACCCGCAGTCGGTCGTGGTCGCGGCCCTCGCGGCCCTGGCCCGGCGCGGCGAGGTCAAGCCCGAGACCGTTCAGGAGGCGCGCGAGCGTTACGGAATCGGCTGAGACGGAGCCCGTCCTCCACGGGACGGGCTCCGTCGGTCATCGTTCGGGTCCACCCGGCTGCCGTCTCCGGACCGGCGGCCGGGCCGAGCGGCTGGCGGTGACACAGCAGAGGGCGGTTGCCGCGCGAGGTCGCCGAGGCGCTGCGCCTCGGCGCGTGCGCGCCCCCACGAGGGGTGACACATGAGAGACCTCCTGGCTCAGCGAAGCTCCTGGATGCGCACCAGGTTGCCGGCGGGATCGCGGAAGGCGCAGTCGCGGATTCCGTACGGCTGCTCGGTCGGCTCCTGGACCACCTCGGCGTCGGCGGCCTGCACCTTGTCGAACGTCTCGTCGAGGTTCCGGGTGGCGAGCAGGATCCAGCCGTAGGTGCCCTTGGCCATCATCCGGGCGATGGTGCGGCGCTCGTCCTCGGTGACGCCGGGGTCGGCGGCCGGCGGCGCCAGCAGGATGGACGTGTCGGGCTGACCGGCGGGGCCGACCGTGATCCAGCGCATATTGCCCTGCCCGACGTCGCTGCGGACCTCGAAGCCGAGGGCGTCGCGGTAGAAGGCCAACGACGCCTCCGGGTCGTCATGCGGGAGAAAGCTCGTGTGAATGGTGATGTCCATGACGATCATGCTAGGCGCGGCTCCCGGGCCAGGGCTTCTCTCTTCCTGATCGATCCGGCCTCGGCCGGGCGCCGCTCCAGCCCGGCCAGCCCCACCGCGGCGCGCTCCCGCACCACTGCGTTGCTCGCGTCGACGAGGTGGACGGAGGTCAGGCCCGGGGGATCAGCACGCTCAGGCAGGTGACGCAGCCTTCGAGCTTCTCGTACTCGCTGATGTCGACGACGACCGGCGTGAAGCCGAGGTCCGCCACGAGCGCCGCGGTGCGCGGCGCCGACGCGGCGAGCAGCACGAGGTCGTCACCGAGCGGTACGACGTGGCAGCCGGTCTCCTCCTGCACCGCGCGCAGCGGGTGGCGGAGCCCGGTTGTGTCGAACAGGTCGGGCAGCGCGAGCAGGGTGCCGTCGGGCAGTGCGGTCACCGCCGACTTGAGGTGCAGCACGTCGCGCAGCGGAACCGGGAGCACCGTACGCCCGCGGGTCGCCAGGTGCGCACCCAGCTGGGCGATGCCCTCGCCGTTGGTGCGGCCCCCTTCGCCCACGTACACGGTGCTGCCGACCTGCAGCACGTCGCCGCCGTCCAGCGTCCCGGGAGCCGCGACGCGCACGACCTCCAGCCCGGCCTCGCGTACCGCCTTCTCGCTGCCGGCGGTCTCCGGGCGGCGCTGCGGCGCTCCCGGCCGGGTGATCACCGCGAGGTCGTCGCAGACCACGACGGTGTCCTCGACGAACACCGAGTCGGGGCAGTGGTCGGCGGGGGAGACCTCGCGCACCTGCCAGCCGGCGTCGGCGAGCGCGGCCCGGTACGCGTCGTGCTGACGCCGGGCTCGCTCGACCTCCACGTCCGTGCGCTCGATGTGGGTGACCAGCCCTTCGGCCAGCCGGGCGCTGGGTCGCCGGACCAGGGCGGTGCCTCGCGTCATGCCCCGAGTCTGCCGTGCGCCCGTCGGTGAGCTCAAGCGACGAAGCGGGCACCGACATCCAGGGCCTCTCGATCCCTGGATACGCGTGACCTGGCTGCCCGCCGACGCCGGTGTGACGGTGGGTTCCGGCGCCGAGGGGGTACTTCCGGTCCGCAACCCGGACAAAGGTGCCGCGGCGGCCGAGACGGTACGGGCGGCGGCGCCCGGGAGCACCGTCTCCGTCCGGAACCTCGACCTCGCCTCACTCGCCTCGATCCGGGCGTTCACCGACGGGATGCGCGACGAGGGTCGCCCCGTCCACATCCTGATCAACAATGCCGGGGTGATGGCCCCGCCGACCCGGCACGTCACCCGGGACGGCATGGAACTGCAGTTCGGGACGAACCACATCGGCCACGTGGCGCTGACCGCCGGCCTGCTGCCGCTGCTGCGGGCCGGGCAGGCGCGGGTCACCACGATGTCGAGCAGCGCGGCCCGCTACGCCAAGATCGACTGGACGGACCTGCAGGGCGAGCGGAAGTACTCGGCGGTCCGGGCGTACAACCTCTCGAAGCTGGCCACCCTGCACTTCGGCCTCGAACTGGACCGCCGCAGCCGGGCCGCCGGCTGGGGCATCAGCAGCAACGTCGCCCACCCGGGCACCACGATGACCAACCTGTACGCCGCCGGCCCGAACCTGGGGCGTTCCCGCCCGTCCCCACACGAAGCGGTCCTGCGGCGCCTGCTCCGCTGGGGCGTCCTCGTCCAGACCGTCGACGCCTCGCCGGTCGTTCCTCCGGTTTGCGGTGGTAGCTCTGACAAGCGTGGTATTACTGCTTCTGCCCGGGCGGAACCGGCAGGACAGGCGAGCGCATGACGACCAGCAGGGCGGACGGGCTGTTGCGGCGGCCCGGGGCGTCGCAGGCGACATTCCTGGAGCTGTTCTTCGACCTGGCTTTCGTCTTCGCGCTCGCGCAGCTCTCGTACGCGCTGGTCCAGCACCTCACGTGGAGCGGTGCCTTCCAGGCGTCGGTGTTGCTGCTGGCCGTGTGGTGGGTCTGGTTCACCACGGCGTGGATCACCGAGTTGTTCGACCCGCACCGCCCCGCGATCCAGATGCTGACCATCGCGATGATGGTCGGCGCCCTGATCATGGCGGTCGCGCTACCGGACGCGTTCGGTGCGCAGGGCCTGGTCTTCGCAGGTGTGTACGTCGCCATCCACATCGGTCGCGACCTTTTCCTGGTGGTCGCTCTGCGGGGTCACGACCTTCGACGCAGCACGATCCGGGGACTGTTCTGGTTCGGCCTGTCCGCGCTGCCGTGGCTCGCCGGGGCGCTCGTGCACGGTCCGGCGCGCGGTGCGTTGTGGACCCTGGCGGTGGCCCTGGACTACACCGCGTACGTGTTGCGGCACCCCACGCCCCGGATCGGCCGCACGCCCGCCGCTCAGCTGCCGAGCGCCGCCGAGCATCTGGCCGAGCGGTACCGGCAGTTCTACATCATCGCGCTGGGTGAGTTGATCCTGTTGGCCGGGCTGACGATGCGCGGCACCGCCTTCACCGGCCACCGGACCGTGGCCTTCCTCGTGTCGATCACCACTGCCGTGCTGCTGTGGCGGATCTACATCTTCCGCGCCGGGGAGTTGCTGTCCGCGGCCATCGCCGCGGCCCCCGACCCGGCCCGGCGCGCGCGATTCGCTTTCCACACCCACCTGGCCATGGTGGCCGGCGTCGTGGTCACGTCCGTGGGCGCCGAACTCGTCATCGCGCACCCACTCGGGCACAGTCGGCCGGCCTGGGCCGCCGTCGTGCTCGGCGGTCCCGCGCTGTTCCTCGCCGGGCGGGCCACCTTCGAGTACGTGGTCTTCGCCCGCGTCTCCCGGAGCCGGCTGACCGGGCTGCTCGCGTTGGCCGCCCTGGCACCCGCGATGCCGCACGTGCCGCCGCTGCTGTCCGGTGTCGCCGCGACCGCCGTGCTCGCCGGCGTCGCCGCCGCCGACGCGGCCCGTGCCCGACGGCACCCACCGGAGCCCCTGTCGCTGCGCGGCGCACGGCCGTAACGGCGGCGGCCCGGTCACCTCGTCGCGTCGGAACTCATGGTCCGGCCCGGTCGGCCGGATCCGGCCCGGGATCCGTCGGCTCGCGGAGACGCTCGGCCAGCTCCCTGGTCGCCTCGGTGAAGGGCTCGTCCTCGTAGGGCCAGTGTCCCTTGATCGGTGGGGGGACGCTGTCGCCGGGTGGGGCCACCAGGTCGCTGGGGTCCCGCAGGCGGCGGTCCACCGTCGCGCTCGGACCGGTCACGGTGACCGGCTCGTCCGGCCGGTGGGGCGAGAAGATCCATCCGCCGATGCCGTCGGTGTCGCGCCACAGGTTCAGCCATCGCCAGCCGACCCGATCACCCACCTCCTGCATCATGTCGTCGTCGATGTAGGCCGGGAAGAGGCGGGCGTAGAACCGGCGCAGTGGTGAGCAGTAGGTGAGCAGGGCGACCCGGCCGCTGACCTGGGGCGGCAGTTGGAGGATCGTGGCGGCGACCAGTACCGAGCCGTGGCTGTACCCGGCGATCAGGACCGCGTTGCCGCTCCCGACCAGGTAGGTGATGCGTCGTGCCAGCTCCGGCACGGCCCGTTCGGCGTAGCAGGGCGGCGCGAAGGGATGGGCGGCGCGGGGCCAGAAGGTGGCCAGGTCCCAGAGGACGCCGACGTAGCGCCGGAACGCGGCGGTCCGGTAGGCGAAGATTCCGCCGACGACCAGGCCGAGCATCGTCGCCGCGATCGTGTAGCCGCCCAACCGGATGGCGAAGTCGACCAGGCCGGCGGGCACCTGGACGTTCCGCTCGAGGGCGTCGCCGGGATACAGCGCCAGCAGGTCGATCGCGGTGGTTGCCGCGCCGAGCCCGATGAGGCCGGCGTAGAGCACGGCGAGCGGGAACAGCCGTTCGGTGAAGCGGGCCCGGACGATCGCCTGCTGCACCTGCCGCAGCCGGGGCATGGCCTCCGCGGGGGCGTCCGGGAAGTCGCGCGCGACGATCGCGGCCGCCGTGCGCGAGCGGCCGGGCCGGGAGATCAGGGTCACCAGGCCGGCGACGACCAGCGTGATCAGCGCCGCCCGGAAGAACCCGTAGATCGCCCAGGTGTACGGTCGGGGCGCGCGGGGGACCATGCCTTCGGCGGTTGCCGCGCTGCGGTCCAGGAAGTCGGCCGCCACGTGGACGATCTCGGCGGAGAACGCGACCGCGATACCGGTGGCGGTGGCCGCGGCCGCCAGCGTGCCCAGCCCGATGAGCGGCTGGCGACCCGGCTGCCGGCCCCGGCTGAACAGCAGCACGGCCGCCAGGGCGGCCAGCAGCCCGAAGTGAGCGACGAACAGGCAGGTGAGGGTCGACCCGTAGCCGGGCAGGCCACCCCCTTCGTGCCAGCGCGTCGGCGCGGCGAGAAGGTGGGCGGGGACCACGATCGTGAGACCGATGGCGATCATCCGCAGCACGCGGGCGGCCCGGTCGAGCTGCCGGTTCGCGGGTGCCTGATCGATCAGCGGGGGAGTGCAGAGCAGGACGACACAGGTCGCCAGGACGGCTGCCGTTGCCACCGCCAACACGACGGTGGCGGCCGAGGCGCCCTGTGCCGCCCGCGCCGCGAGCAGGCTGACGTCCAGGGTGGCGAACGCGGCAGCGATGTGGATGGAGCGCAACCGTCCCACCAGCGGCTCGGCCTCCCACTGGCCGACTGTGCTGAGCGGGTGCCGGGACGCCGTGCCTTCCGGCGGACGGAACGCGGTGAACGCCCGTCCCGGGCGGGTGCTGCCCCACCAGATCAGACCGATGGCGGCGGCCGGGACCAGCGAGAGCACCGCCAACCGCAACCCGGCCGGTCGCTCACCCAGCCAGGACAACCAGTTGCGGCCGGACAGGCAGGCCGGGGACGACATGCACTGCCAGGCGACCAGATCCAGCGCGATGCCGGCGGCGGCCAGCACGAAGAGCACGGTCAGGGAGAGGCCCAGCACCCGGCACAGGGACCTGACCACGGCGTCGGAGGGCGGGTCTCCCGGTCGCATCCAGACCGCCACGTTGAGCAGCATGAACGGCAGCAGGAACAGCAGCGACAGGGTCCGGACCGCGGTGCCGGAGGGCAGGTCACTCCACCGGTACGCCTCGACGGTCGTCAGCCCGCTCGGGCCGGTGACCTCCGCGCAGGGGGGTCGGGGCCGGAAGAAGCCCGCGCTGCGATCCCCCGCGACCTGGTGCACGAGCGGGCGGGCCAGCACCTGGGCGGCGCTCGGGGCGGAGACCCCGTGCACCCGCAGCTCGACCACGTCATCCGGCCGCGCCGGCCCGCGCGGTCCCGCTGGCCCGTCTGACATCGACCCTCCGAGAACATCTCGGCAGTCCCAAACGCGGACGGGGTCCGAGGATGGTCCCCGGACCGCCCGCGTGGCAGACGCGTCTACCCGGCCCGACCGGCACTAACCCTGGGAAGACCCGGTGCCGGTCGTCGCGACGTCCGAGCCGGTCAGGCGGTCTTCCTGCTGCCCGTGAGCCAGGCCTGTATGCCGGGCATGACCTCGGGGCCGTAGTCGGCGGTGACGTCGCGAGCGAGATCGGCGATCGTGACCGTCGCGAGCGCCTGCCGCCAGGCCTCCTCCGCCGCTCCCATCGCCCGCGCGATCGGGCAGGGCGCCGTGCAGGCGGCGGCCGGGGCCGCCAACGGGCCGCGCTGACGGATCTCCGTGCAGACGAAGGCGGGCGCCGGGCCGTCGACGGCCTGGACCACGTCGAGCACCGTGATGCTCTCCGCGGCCCGGGTCAGCACGTAGCCGCCGGACTTCCCCTGCACCGAGTGGATGAGGCCGGCGCGGGACAGGGCCTGCAACTGCTTGGCCAGGTAGCTGCCGGACACGTCGTGCAGTTGCGCGAGCGTGGCGGCGGGCACCGGTTCCTTGCTGGCGGTGAGGACGACGCAGCAGTGCAGTGCCCACTCGACACCGCCGGACATCCTCATCGCCCCACCTTAGCCACCCGAATACTCGGCCATCCTGTGTCCGAGTATGGTACCCGGACAGGACGGGTCCGAGTTTAGGCGCGGGAGAATTCCAGCCGACCGGGCAAACCGGTTAAAAGGGAAGAACCCTGGGAAGGTGTACGACATGAAGATCGCTGTCATGGGTGGGACCGGGCTGATCGGCTCACAGGTGGTCAAAATCGCTCAGGCGGCCGGACACGAGGCGGTGCCCCACTCGCCGTCCACGGGGGTCGACCTGCTCACCGGAGCGGGCGTGCCGGAGGCGCTGCGGGGCGCCGAGGTCCTCGTCAACCTGACGAACTCGCCGACCTTCGACGAGGCGTCGGCCGGGTTCTTCCAGACGACGATGGACAACCTGCTGGCGGCCGCCCGGCAGGAGGGCGTCGGTCACACGGTCGTCCTCTCCATCGTCGGCGTCGACCAGGTCCCCGACCTCGCCTACTACCGCGCCAAGGTCCTCCAGGAGGAGATTCTCAAGTCGAGCCGGCTGCCGTACTCGATCGTCCGGGCCACCCAATTCTTCGAGTTCGTCGACGCGGTGCTCTCCTGGACCGCCGACGACGACACCGTCCGCCTGCCCGCCACCCCGGTCCAGCCCATGGCCGCGGCCGACGTGGCACAGGCCGTCGCGGATGTCAGCCTGGGCGCCCCACTTCAGGGCACCCGGAACGTCGGCGGCCCCGAGGTCTTCACCCTCGACGAGCTGGGCAGGATCACGCTGGCCGCGCGCGGTGACCAGCGGACCGTCACGACCGACGACAGCGCCGGCATGTTCGCCGCCGTACCGGGTGACGTGCTCATCGCGAAGGAAGGCGCTGTCGTGGCGCCCACCACGTACCGGGAGTGGCTCGGACGCTGACCCCGGCCGCGGGCGAGGCGCCACGGCGCCGGCCGGTCCGCGCGACGTGGTCACGTCGTGCGGACCGGCCGCGGGACGGTACGGGGACACCGGCGCCGGCTACCTGGGCAATGTCCGCGCGACGTGGCACGATCGTGCGCGTGACCGGCCGATCCGCCACCCCGCAGCGCCTGCGCGACCTGGCGCTGCTGCGTCGCGTCCGGGACCGGATCGACCGGGAGTACGCGCAGCCGCTGGACGTCGAGGCGCTGGCCCGCGGCGTGAACATGTCGGCCGGGCACCTCAGCCGCCAGTTCCGGCTGGCCTACGGGGAGTCGCCGTACGCGTACCTGATGACGCGGCGCATCGAGCGCGCGATGGCGCTGCTGCGTCGCGGTGACCTCAGCGTCACGGAGGTCTGTTTCACGGTCGGCTGCTCGTCGCTGGGCACCTTCAGCACCCGCTTCACCGAGCTGGTCGGTGTGCCGCCCAGCGTCTACCGGGAGCAGGCGGCGCGCGCGACGGCGGGGATGCCGCCGTGCGTGGCGAAGCAGGTGACCAGACCGGTCAGGAATCGAGAAGCCCCGGCCGACGAGCCGCAACTAGCGTGACCGCCATGAACCTCACCATCCACGCCAGCTTCCTTCCGCACACCGACCCGGACGCCTCCCTGGCCTTCTACCGCGACACCCTCGGCTTCGAGGTCCGCGGCGACGTCGGACACCAGGGGATGCGCTGGATCACGGTCGGCCCGGCCGGCCAGCCCGACACGTCCGTCGTCCTGCACCCGCCGACCGCCACCCCCGGTCTCACCGACGACGAGCGCCGCACCATCCTCGAGTTGATGGCCAAGGGCAGCTACTTCGGCGTCAACCTGGCCACCGCCGACGTCGACGGCACCTTCGCGAAGCTGGCGGCCAGCGGCGCCGAGGTGGTCCAGGAGCCGACCGATCAGCCGTACGGCGTCCGCGACTGCGCGTTCCGCGACCCGGCGGGCAACATGATCCGCATCCAGGAGCTGGGCTGAGCCGTCCGGTGATCCGCACGGACGGCGCCCTGGGGCACGGCCGCGACGTCGGCGGCGGTGCCCTGGTCGCCGTCCGCGACGGCGGCCCCGCGTCACAGATGGAGACACGATGAGCAAGGCCACGAGGACGCAGCCGCCGACGACGCACGCCGCGGACAGCCACGACCTGATCCGCGTGCTCGGCGCGCGGGTGAACAACCTCAAGGACGTCAGCGTCGAGATCCCGAAGCGCCGGCTCACGGTGTTCACGGGCGTGTCCGGCTCCGGCAAGAGTTCGCTGGTGTTCGGCACGATCGCCGCGGAGTCGCAGCGGATGATCAATGAGACCTACAGCGCGTTCGTGCAGGGCTTCATGCCGACGCTGACCCGGCCCGAGGTCGACGTGCTGGAAGGGCTGACCACCGCGATCATCGTCGACCAGGAGCGGATGGGTGCCAACCCCCGCTCCACCGTCGGCACCGCCACCGACGCCAACGCGATGCTCCGCATCCTGTTCAGCCGGCTCGGACAGCCACACATCGGCGGGCCCAACGCCTACTCGTTCAACGTCCCCTCGGTCCGGGCCAGTGGTGGGGTCACCGTGGAGCGCGGCCCCGGCAGGACCAGGACCGAGAAGGTCACCTTCAACCGTCTCGGCGGCATGTGTCCGCGCTGCGAGGGCACCGGATCGGTCACCGACTTCGACCTGACCGCGCTGTACGACGACAGCAAGTCGCTGAACGAGGGCGCGCTCACCATCCCCGGCTACAGCATGGACGGCTGGTACGGCCGCATCTTCCGCGGGTCCGGCTACTTCGACCCCGACAAGCCGATCCGCAGGTACACCAAGAGGGAACTGCACGACCTGCTCCACAAGGAGCCGACCAAGATCAAGGTCGACGGGATCAACCTGACGTACACGGGGCTCATCCCGACGATCCAGAAGTCGTTCCTGTCCAAGGACGTCGAGGCGATGCAGCCGCACATCCGCGCCTTCGTCGAGCGGGCGGTGACGTTCACGACCTGCCCCGAGTGCGACGGGACCCGGCTCAGCGCGGAGGCGCGTTCGTCGAGGATCGACGGGCGGAACATCGCCGACGTCTGCGCGCTGCAGATCAGCGACCTGGCCGACTGGGCCCGTGGCCTCGACGAGCCGTCGGTGGCGCCGTTGCTCACCAGGCTGGTGCGGACCCTCGACTCGTTCGTGGAGATCGGGCTGGGCTACCTCTCGCTCGACCGGCCGTCGGGCACGCTGTCGGGCGGCGAGGCGCAGCGCGTCAAGATGATCCGCCACCTCGGCTCCTCGCTCACCGACGTCACCTACGTCTTCGACGAGCCCACCGTCGGGCTGCACCCGCACGACATCCGGCGGATGAACGACCTGCTGCTGCGGCTGCGGGACAAGGGCAACACGGTGCTGGTCGTGGAGCACAAGCCGGAGGCGATCGAGATCGCCGACCACGTCGTCGACCTGGGCCCCGGCGCCGGAACCGCGGGCGGCACCGTCTGCTTCGAGGGCACCGTCGAGGGCCTGCGGGCCAGCGGCACCGTCACCGGCCGCCACTTCGACGACCGGGCCGCCCTGAAGGAGTCGGTCCGGAAGCCGAGCGGCACGCTGGAGATCCGCGGCGCCGCGACCCACAACCTCCGGGACGTCGACGTCGACATCCCGCTCGGGGTGCTGTGCGTCGTCACCGGCGTCGCCGGCTCCGGCAAGAGCTCACTGATCCACGGATCGATCCCCGCCTCCGCCGGGGTCGTGTCGGTCGACCAGACGCCCATCCGCGGCTCGCGGCGGAGCAACCCGGCGACGTACACCGGACTCCTCGACCCGATCCGTAAGGCGTTCGCCAAGGCCAACGGCGTGAAGCCGGCGCTGTTCAGCGCCAACTCCGAGGGTGCCTGCCCCACCTGCAACGGCGCGGGCGTGATCTACACCGACCTGGGGGTGATGGCCGGGGTCACGACCGTCTGCGAGGACTGCGGCGGCAAGCGGTTCCAGGCGGAGGTGCTCACCTATCTGTTCGGCGGCAAGGACATCAGCGAGGTGCTCGCGATGTCGGTGACCGAGGCGACCGAGTTCTTCGGGTCCGGCGCGGCGAAGACCCCGGCGGCCCACGCGGTCCTGTCCCGGATGGCCGACGTCGGGCTCGGCTACCTCAGCCTCGGCCAGCCGCTCACCACGCTGTCCGGCGGCGAGCGGCAGCGGCTCAAGCTGGCCACCCACATGGCCGACAGGGGCGGCGTCTACGTCCTCGACGAGCCGACCAGCGGCCTCCACCTCGCCGACGTCGAGCAGTTGCTCGGTCTGCTCGACCGGCTCGTCGACTCGGGCAAGTCGGTGATCGTCATCGAGCACCACCAGGCGGTCATGGCGCACGCCGACTGGATCATCGACCTCGGCCCGGGCGCCGGCCACGACGGCGGCCGGATCGTCTTCGAGGGCACCCCCGCCGATCTGGTCGCGGCCCGCTCCACCCTCACCGGCGAGCATCTCGCGGCCTACGTCGGCGCCTAGTGCGGTGTCCACTAACGTTCACCGGGTAATCCGGTGGATGCTGTGGATCCTCGCCGGGTGGGCGAGCGACTCCCCACCGGGTGGTGGGGCGGGCCTCCGCGGGCCAACTGATCCTCGCGCCGCCATCGTTGGGCGGCGGGGGTCACGTCGGGACCGGCCGGCGCCGGGGAGGTGCCGGCCGGCTCGACGGTGCGTGACCACCTCCGGCAGCACGGGTGCTGCCGTGGTGGTGGGTCCGCCGCCCGGGGTGCGGGCGGCGATGGTGGCGGCCGCGACGAGGTCGCGGTGCCCGGAGTAGGTGCAGTGCGGGCAGGACAACGTCCGTCCACGTGGTTTGGGTACCCGTCTGCCGCAGGTGGGGCAGGTGGAGGAGGTGCCTCGCTCGTCGACCAGCCGGACGGTGATCCCGGCCAGGGTGGCCTTGTCGGTCAGGATCTGCAGGAGCCGGCCGATCTGCCATTGGCGCAGCCGCAGGTTGTGCCGCCGCCCGGCCGGGATGTCGAGCACACCGCGGGGGTCGCCGACGTGCAGCACCCCGGCCCGCCGTTGCTGCGCCCAGCCGATGACCGTTGCCGCGGCTTCGTGCTGGGCCTGGCGGACCCGCCGCCGATGCCGCCCCTGCACCGCCCGGGCCCGGCGGCGGTACTGTCGCCACCGCCGTGACCCCTTCTCACCCGGTTTCGGGGCCCGCCGCGTGACGGCGCGGCGGCGGGCCTTGGTGTCGGCCAGGTGCATGCGGTGCTCGGCGCGGATCGCCCGCCCGGACACCAGCAGCCCTTCGCCGTCGCAGCCGGCGACCGCGAACGGGTGGATGATCCCCAGATCCACGCCGGCCACCCGGTGTGGGTCCGGTTCCTCACCGGGCGGGTAGGTGGCGATCGGGACTTCGGCGGTGACGTCGAGGAACAGGCGACCACCGTCGCACAGCAGGGTGATCGAACGGACCTGCTCGACCGGATACGGCAGGTCCCGCGCCAGCGGAACCCGCAACGGCGGCATGCGCTTGGCAGCCGGGATACGCACCCGACGCCCCTCGATCGTGAAGGTGCCGTGATACCAGCGCACCGGCACCAACCGACGCCGCCGACGCGGAAACCGGGCCGACACCTCACCCGCCGCGCGACGTTTCGCCGCCGCGAACCACGCATCCGAGAACCGCCGCAACACCGACCGGGCACCGGTCGTGTCCAACTCGCCAAACGTGCCCGGCCCGGCCGCCGCCAACTCCCGACACAACTCCTGATAGCCGGCCAGCGGCGCATCGCGGCGGCGGCGCCTCCACGAGTTGATCTCCAGCACGCACGCCCACACGTCACCAGCCGAACGCAACAACCCAAAACACCGCCGCCGCTGCCCCGACGTCAACCTCAACGCGACACGCGCAGTGCGATGCACAACCCGCGGCGCGCCCGGATCACGACGACGTGGCATGAGGCCGAGCCAACACCACCCATACGACAAATCCCCACAGCCACCAACCCGGCAAACGTAAGTGGACACCGCACTAGCTGCCTCCCCGGGCACCTGCCCGTACCACGCGTTCCGCTGGCGGATCGTCGCGTCTCAGTTCGCGGCGACCGGCGACCCGATGATCGCGACTCCCGAGGCTATTGCGAAGATATGGCAACTGCGTAACGCTGGCATCAGCGGGCCGCACCGCACCGCACAACCTCGGGAGCACGTCAAATGGGTAAGCGCATGTCCGCTCGTGTGACGGCGGCGGCCGTCGCCGCCGTCCTCGCCGTCGCCGGTTGTTCGTCGTCGGCGACGCCCTCCGGTGGGTCCGACGGCGCCGGCACCGTCGTGGTGGCGACGGCGGGGGAGCCGGACACGCTGAACCCGGTGCTGAACTACGGCGTGGACGGTGGCTCGCTGATCTTCGACGGTCTGGTCGCCCGGGACGCCCGCAACCAGATCGTTCCGGCCCTGGCCCGCGAGCTGCCGGCCGTGTCGGCGGACGGCAGGACGGTCACCGCCAAGCTGCGTGAGGGGGTGCTGTTCCACGACGGCAGCCCGCTCACCGCGCAGGACGTCGTGTTCACCTACCAGGCGGTGCTGGACCCGAAGGTCGACTCGACGCTGCGCTCGGATCTGGACATGCTCGCCTCCGTCGTCGCGCCGGACCCGTCCACCGTGGTGTTCACGCTGAAGTACGCGTACGCACCGTTCCTCCAGCGCCTGGCGCTGGGCATCGTCCCCGCGAAGGCGTTCGCCGGCCAGGACGTCAACAAGGCGGAGTTCAACCGGAAGCCGGTGGGCACCGGCCCGTACCGGGTGACGTCGTGGACGCCGGGGGACCGGCTCGTGCTGGCGGCCAACGAAACCTACTGGGGCGGCCGGCCCGCCAACTCCGGTGTGGTGGTGGCGTTCGTCGCCGACGACAACGTCCGCGCCCAGCGGATGCGGGCCGGCGAGTTCGACGCGGCCGAGCTGGCGCCCAAGCTGGCCGCCGGGTTCGACGGGCAGGGCGGCTACCGGGTGCAGCGGGTACCCACCGCCGACTACCGCGGGGTGATGCTGCCGATGGGCAACCCGGTGACCGGTGATCCCGCCGTGCGGCGGGCGCTGACCGCGGCGGTGGACCGGCGGGCGATGGTGACCGGTGTGCTCGGCGGGGCCGGGGAACCGGCGTTCGGGCCGGTGCCACCGTCGTCGGAGTTCGCCGAGCCGTCCGTCGTCGGCGCGGCCACGGCCGACCCGGCCGCCGCGACCGCCATCCTGGACGCCGCCGGGTGGAAGCCCGGTCCGGACGGCATCCGGGTCAAGGCCGGCCGGCCGGCCGCGTTCACGCTGATGTACCCGGCCAGCGACAGCCTGCGCAAGGAACTCGCCCTCGCGGTCACCGCCGACGCGAAGAAGGTCGGCGTCAAGGTCACGCCGGAGGGGCTGACCTGGGACGCGATCACCCCCCGGATGAAGACCGACGCGCTGATCATGGGCTACGGCACCCCGTACGACCCGGACTTCGTCTCCTACAAGCTGTTCAGCTCCGCCTTCGCCGGGCAGGGCTTCTTCAACCCCGGCTCGTACCGGTCGGCCGTGGTGGACAACGCGTTGCAGGACGGCCGCGACAGCACCGATCCGGCGGCCCGCAAGGCCGCGTACGCGACCTTCCAGAAGCAGCTCGCCGCCGACGTGCCGTGGGTCTTCCTCACCTACCTGCAGCACACCTACGTCGTGAAGGACACGGTGGCGGGTGTGACGCCGCGGGTGGAGCCGCACGAGCACGACGTGGCCAACAGCCTCTGGTGGAACGTCCACACCTGGACGACGAAGCCGTGACCACCACCACGTCACCGGTCGACACGGCACCCCCGGCGCGGGTCCGGGACGGGCGGCGGCGGTGGGCCGGCGCCGGCGCGGTGATCCGCCGCCGGACCCTGGTCGCCGTACCCGTGCTGGCCGCGACCAGCATGGGGATGTTCGCCCTCGGCGCCGCCTCCCCGATCGACCCCGCCCAGCAGTACGCCGGCGCCGCCGCTTTCACCACCAGCGAGGAGAACCTCGCCCAGATCCGCGCCAACTGGGGCGTCGACGACCCGCTGCCGGTGCAGTACGCCCGCTGGGTCGGCAACCTGCTCCACGGCGACCTGGGCTGGTCGACCAGCCGGCACGAGCCGGTCACCTCGGTCCTCGCCGCCCGCGCCGGCTGGACGTTGCTGCTCGTCGGCACCGCGCTCGCCCTGGTGCTGGTGGCGAGCGTGCTGCTGGGCACCCTCGCCGCGTACCGGCGCGGCGGCTGGTTCGACCGCGCGCTGCGCGCCACCGCGTACGCCGTCCAGTCGATGCCGGTGTTCTGGATCGGGCTCGCGGCGATCGCCGTGTTCGCCCTCGCCCTCGGCTGGCTTCCCGCCGGCGGGCTCACCGACATCCGGAGCACCGGCACGGATCCCGCGGACGTGGCGCGGCACCTGATCCTGCCCGTGACCGTGCTGGCGGTCTCCCAGGCGCCGTGGTTCGTGCTGTTCATCCGCGACGCCGTCGCGGAGAGCCTCCGCGACGACCACGTCCTCGCCGCGCGCGCCCGCGGCCTGCCCGGCCGCACCGTCCTGTTCGGCCACGCGCTGCGCACCGCGCTGCTGCCGTTCCTCACCCTGGTCGGCACCCACCTGCCCGAGCTGGTCGGTGGCGCCGTGCTGGTGGAGACCGTGTTCTCCCTGCCCGGCGTCGGGGCGGTCACCGTGCAGGCCGCGCTCGGCGCCGACTTCCCGCTGCTGGCCGCCACCACACTCGCCACCACCGTCGTGGTGCTGGCCGCGAACCTCGCCACCGACCTCGCCTACTCCGCCGCCGATCCCCGGGTACGCCTCGATGACTGACCTCGCCCTGCCCGCTCGCGCCCGACGGTGGCGGCGGCGCTCCGGTGGCACCGGGGCCACGGTCGCGGCCGGCGTGCTTGCCGTGGCGTTCGCCGCCTGCCTGCTCGCCCCCGTCCTCTGGCCGCTGGACCAGAGCGCCGTGGACCTGTCCCGCGTCCGGCTCGCCCCCTCCTGGCAGCACCCGGCCGGCACCGACGACCTGGGCCGCGACGTCGCCCACCGCAGCCTCTACGGCCTGCGCGTCTCCCTGCTCGTCGGCGCGGTCGCCGCGCTGGTGGCCACTGTCATCGGCGGCCTCGTCGGCGCGGTCGCCGGCACCGTCGGCGGTACGGTGGACCGGGTGCTGATGCGCGTCGTCGACACGATCGCCGCGCTGCCGCACCTTCTGCTGGGCATCTTCGTCGTCGCGATGCTGCGACCCAGCCTCGGGGCGGTGATCCTGTCCATCGGGCTGACCCACTGGCTGTCGACCGCCCGCATCGTCCGCTCCGAGCTGCTCAGCCTGCGCACCCGGCCCTTCGTCGACGCGGCGATCTCCGGCGGTGCCGGCCGGGCCCGCGTCCTCACCCGCCACCTGCTCCCGCACGTGCTGCCCCGGCTCGCGTTGGCGACCACCCTGATGGTCCCGCACGCGGTCTGGCACGAGACCGCCCTGTCCTTCCTCGGTCTCGGCCTGCCCCCGCACCTCGCCTCCATCGGCAACATGATCAACGACGGGCAGCGGTCCCTGCTCACCGGCGCCTGGTGGGCCAGCATCGTCCCCGGCCTCGCCCTCGTCGCGGTCACCCTCGCCCTGGCCACCCTGACCGGCCGGTGGCGTGACCGCCTCGACCCCCGCGTACGAGCGGAGCTGAACCTGTGACCACCACCGCGCCCCTCGCCACGACCGGGACCGGCACCGGCCGCCGCCCGCCACTTCTGGAGATCGACGGACTGACCGTCCGGTTCCGTCTCCCCGACGCCACCGTCCACGCCGTCACCGACCTGCACCTCACCCTTCAACCCGGCGAGCTCCTCGCCGTGGTCGGGGAGTCCGGGTGCGGCAAGTCCGTGCTCGCTCACGCGCTGCTGGGCCTGCTGCCCGGCAACGCCACCGTCACCGGCCACGCGCGCCTGCGCCCGCACACCGGAGACCCCGTCGACCTGACCGGCTGCGGTGAACGGCACCTCGCCCGTACGGTGCGCGGACGCGTCGTCGGTCTCGTACCGCAGAGCCCCGCCACCGCGCTCACCCCGGTCCGCACCGGACGGCGGCTGCTGGAGGAGACGCTGCGCGCGCACGGTCACACCCGCCGCGACGCGCCCGCCGCCGCCGCCCGGCTCGCCGCCGACGTCGGCCTGGACCCCGCCGACCTGAACCGCTATCCCCACGAACTGTCCGGCGGCATGGCCCAGCGCCTGGCCACCGCTCTCGCCCTCGCCCCCGACCCGGCGCTCCTGCTCGCCGACGAACCGACCACCGGCCTCGACCGTCCCCTGGCCGACCACACCCTGGAACTCCTGCGCCGCCGCTGCGACACCGGCGGCACCGTCCTGCTCATCACCCACGACCTCGCCGCCGCCCGCCGTGTCGCCGACACCGTCGCCGTCATGTACGCCAGCCGCATCGTCGAACACCGCCCCACCGGCGCCCTGTTCGACGCCCCGGCCCACCCCTACACCGCCGGGCTCCTCGACGCCCTGCCCGACCGCGCCTTCCGACCCGTCCCCGGCCACCCGCCGATGCTCACCGCCCTGCCCGACGGCTGCGCCTTCGCCCCCCGGTGCGACCGCGCCACCGACACCTGCCGCTCCCTGCCCGGCCTGCGCGCGGACGGCTCCGGCCGGGTCGCCTGTCACCACCCGGTGACGGCATGACCGCCGCCGCGCTCGCCGCCCGGGCGGTCACCGTCTCGTACCGCCGGCAACGCGTCCTCGACCGCGTCGACCTGCACGTCGCCCGCGGCGAGACGGTCGGGCTGCGCGGGCCGTCCGGCAGCGGCAAGTCCACCCTCGCCCGCGTCCTCGCCCTGCTGCACGCGCCCGACGCCGGGCACGTCACCCTCGACGGCGTGCCCCTGGCGGGAGCCCGGCACCGGCTGCCGGCCGCGATCCGTACCCGGGTCGCGATCCTCTTCCAGAGCCCGCGCGCCGCCACCGACCCGCGGCTCAGCCTCGCCGACATCGTCGCCGAGCCGCTATGCGCCACCGGCACCCCGACGAGCGAGGCACGGGCCCGGGTGGCGGAGCTGGCCGACCTCGTCGGCCTCACCCCGGACCTGCTCACCCGCCGCCCGCACGCGGTCAGCGACGGACAGCTGCAACGCGCCTGCCTGGCCCGGGCGCTCGTGCACCGGCCCGGTTACCTGCTCTGCGACGAGGCCACCGCCATGCTGGACGCCTCCACCCAGGCCCATCTCGCCACCGTCGTCACCGACTACCAGCGGCGGCACCACGCCGGAGTCCTCCTCATCACCCACGATCCCGCGCTGATGACTCGCCTGGCGACCCGCGTCGTCGACCTTCCGCCCGCGGTCGGGCCATGACCGGGCCGCGTCCGGCCTGGTTCGTCGAGCCTCGCGTCCGGCTTCGGGGCGCCGGTCGTCTACCGGCTGCGCTCCACGACGTACTCGGTCAGGTCGAGCAGGAACCGTCCGTCCTCGGTCTCGGCCGCCGCGCCCAGCGCCCGTTGGCCTTCACGCCGTGCGGCCGCGGCCAGCTCCCGCGCGCTGCGGCGCGCGGACTCGACACAGTCGTACGCGAGGAGTCGCCCGTGCAGCCAGCGCACCTCCGCCGCCGTGCGTTGCGTCCGGGTCCGGCTCAGGAACCCGACCAGCCGTTCGCGTTCGTCGCCGGTGCACCTCCGCATGAAGTCGATGAGGATCAGGGTGCGCTTGCCCTCCCAGAGGTCACCCGCGATCTCCTTGCCGTACCGGGCGTAGTCGCCGGTCAGGTTGAGCGCGTCGTCCTGGATCTGGAACGCCGCGCCCAGGTACCAGCCGTAGCGGTCCAGGATGTCGACCGCGTCGTGCCGCCCGGTGGCGGCGAGGACTCCGGTCCGGCACGGATAGATGCACGTGTACCAGGAGGTCTTCTTCAGGCACATCCGGTAGTAGTCGTCGGCGTCCAGGTCGCAGACGTTGTCGTGGATCCAGCCGATCTCGATCGCCTGCCCCTCCAACGAGTGGCGCAGCATCAGCTCGGTCTCCTCGAACAGCCGCCACGCGATGCCCGAGCCGAGCGCCTCGCGGTTGGCGGCGAGCCGTTGCAGCGCCAGCAGGTTCGTCATGTTGCCGACGTTGAGGGCGACGCCGACCCCGTACTCGGCGTGCAGCGTTGGTGCCCCGCGCCGCCGCTCGCTCTCGTCCTGGATGTCGTCGTGGATGAGGAACGCGTTGTGGAACAGCTCCACGGTCACGGCGGCGTTGAGCCCCACCGGCGTCGCACCGCCGAACGCCCGGCAGGTCGCGAGGCACAGCGCGGCGCGCAGCCCCTTGCCCCACCGCCGTGGGTACTCGGCCACCAGGTCGTAGAGGTAGCGTGGCCCGCCCGAGGGCAGGTCGTTGAGCAGCGCGCCGATCACGAGCGTCCGGTAGCGCTCCAGGATGTGCTCGACGCGCCCACCGGCCAGGCCGGTGGTCGACGCCATCGCCCGCTCACCTGTCCGACGGCGTCGGGTCCTGCCGGGCCGGCGGCGTGAGCCGGTCGGCGAGCCCGTTCGCCATGTCCGGCAGCAGTCGCGCGAGGTTGAGTACGGTGTCCAGCGCGTCGTGCGCGTCGGAGGTGTACCGGCGGATGACCTCGCCACGCTGGTCGTCCGACGTCTTCAGCTGCCCGACCACAGTGTCGATCAGCGCGTGCCCGTCCGTGCGCACCCGCCCTACCAGTTCGTCGAACGCCTCCGGGTCCACCCTGCGGTTGGCGCTGAGCCGCTCCTCGAGCCGCCGCGCGCTGGCCATGCCCGCCGCGAGTTCCTCCTCGAGCACCGAGGCCGCGTGGGTCACGGTCTCGGAGGTCTGCTCGGCCACCTTCTCGAAACGCTCGTCCGTGCGCTCACGCTCGCTGTTCTCCATACCGGAAGTGTTCGTGGCGCGGCAGGCGGTGGGGTAGAGGTGTGTCGAGATGGTGACTTCAGCCGGCCGACGCGTGGTGCGTCTCGACCGCCCGGCCCATCCGGGTCACGGCGTCGGTGAGGATCGCGGGCGAGGTGGCGAAGTTGAGGCGTACGAAGCCGGCCCCGCCGGTGCCGAAGACGTGCCCGGAACTGAGGACGACCCGGGCCCGGTCGAGGAACATCTTCGCGGGCCCGGCGATGTCGCTGGCGACGCCCGGTTCGCCGGTCGGCCGCCCGGAGTCGATGCCCAGCGCCGTGCAGTCCAGCCAGGCGAGGTAGGTGCCCTCGGGGCGGTGGTACCGGATGGCCGGCGCGTGCTGCGCCAGCAGCGTCTCCAGCGCCGTGCGGTTGGCGTCCAGGCCGTCGAGGACGAGGTCGAGCCACGGTCCGCCGGCGCGGAACGCGGCGGTGTGCGCGATGACGCCCAGGTGGCTGGGCCCGTGGCTGACCTCCTCCGGCATCCGGCTCAGGTCGGCGGCTGCCCGTGGCCCGGCGACGGCGAGCGCCGCCTTGAGGCCGGCGAGGTTCCACGCCTTCGAGGCGGAGATCAGGGCGAACGCGTTCTCGGCGCCGGCCACCGTGAGGTACGGGGTGAAGCGCGCCCCGGACAGCACCAGCGGAGCGTGGATCTCGTCGGAGATCACCCGTACGCCGTGCCGGCCGGCCGCCTCGGCGACGGCCTCGAGTTCGTCGCGGCGGTGGACGACGCCGGTCGGGTTGTGCGGGTTGCACATCAGAAACGCCGGCCGGCGGCCGTACGTCCGCGCGCGGCGGAAGGCCTCGTCGAGAGCGGCGACGTCCATGCGCAGGTCCGGCCCCAGCGGCGCTTCGATCACCCGCCGGTCGGCGTGGCTGACGAACGCGTAGAAGGGCGGGTAGACGGGGGAGCACACCACCACCGCGTCGCCGGGGTCGGTCACGAGCCGGAGCACCTCGACGATGCCCGTCATCACGTCGGCCACCACGGTCGTGCGGTCGACGCGGAAGTCGTGCCACTCCCACCGGCCGGCGGCGAAGTCGCCGAGCGCCTCGGCGTACGCCGTGCCGTGCGCGTACCCGGTGTCGCCGAGGTCGATCGCGTGGCGGAGCGCGTCGGCCACGGCGGGGGCGAGGGGTACGTCCATCTCCGCCACCCAGAGGGGGAGCACGTCGGGCGGGTGCATGCGCCACTTCACACTGGTGCGCCGCCGGAGGTCGGCCAGCGTCAGCCGGGTGAGCGGATTCTGCGCCACCGAGTCGCCGGCGGACGGATCAGGGCCTGGCATGCCGCCACCCTAGGCGGTACGTCGACGGCACCCGCCGGTCGGGCCCGGCGAGGGCCGGAGCCGGCGAGGAGTGATCCGGGCACGAGGAGGCCCCGGCCACATCGGTGACCGGGGCCCGCCGCTTCGGGATCAGGCGAGGTCGTACCGGTCCAGGTTCATGACCTTGACCCACGCCGTGACGAAGTCCTGGACGAACCTCCCCTGCGCGTCGTGACCGCCGTAGACCTCGGCGATGGCTCGGAGCTGGGAGTTCGCACCGAAGACCAGGTCGACGGCGGTGGCCGTCCACTTGACCTTCCCGGTGGCGCGGTCCCGGCCCTCGAACACGTTCTGCGCGGAGGTGGACGCCTTCCACTCCGTGGTGTTGTCGAGCAGGTTGACGAAGAAGTCGTTCGTCAACGTCTCCGGCCGGTCGGTGAAGACGCCGTGCGGCGTCTGCCCCACGTTGGCGTTCAGGGCCCGCATGCCGCCGATGAGGACCGTCATCTCCGGGGCGGTCAGGTTCAGCAGGTTGGCCCGGTCCAGCAGCAGGGTCTCCGGCGGCAGCTTGCCACCCGCCCGGACGTAGTTGCGGAACCCGTCCGCCTTCGGCTCGAGCACCCGGAAGGACTCGACGTCGGTCTGCTCCTGCGAGGCGTCCGTACGCCCCGGCGCGAACGGGACCGTGATGTCGTGCCCGGCGTTCCGGGCCGCCTGCTCGACGCCCGCGCACCCGCCGAGGACGATCAGGTCGGCGAGCGAGACCTTCTTCCCGCCGGACTGGGCGCTGGTGAACTCCTGCTGGATCCGCTCCAGCGTCGGCAGCACCGTGGCGAGTTCGGCCGGGTCGTTGACCTCCCAGTTCCGCTGCGGTTCGAGGCGGATCCGGGCCCCGTTGGCCCCGCCGCGCATGTCGGTGCCGCGGAAGCTCGCCGCCGCCGCCCACGCCGTGCGGACCAACTGCGCGACGGACAGCCCCGAGGCGAGGAGCTGGCGCTTGAGGGCGGCCACGTCCTCGTCGGTGACCAGCTCGTGGTCGACCGCCGGGACCGGGTCCTGCCACAGCTGCGGCTCCGGGACCCACGGGCCGAGGTAGCGCGACACCGGTCCCATGTCGCGGTGCAGGAGCTTGTACCAGGCCTTGGCGAAGGCCTCCGCGAACTGGTCCGGGTTCGCCATGAAGCGCCGGGAGATCTGCTCGTACGTCGGGTCCATGCGCAGCGCGAGGTCGGTCGTCGCCATCATCGGGGCGTACCGGACCGAGGGGTCGTGGGCGCCGGGCACGGCGTCCGCGGCGGCCCCGTCCTTCGGTTTCCACTGCTTCGCGCCGGCGGGGCTCTCGCAGAGCTCCCACTCGAAGCCGAACAAGGTCTCGAAGAAGCTGTTGTCCCACGTGATCGGGGTGGGGGTCCACGCGCCTTCGAGGCCGCTGGTGATCGTGTCCTTGCCCTTGCCGGAGCCGAAGGTGTTCCGCCAGCCCAGACCCTGCTCCTCGAGCGGGGCGCCCTCGGGCTCGGGGCCGACGTACTCGTCGGCCCGGGCGGCGCCGTGGGTCTTGCCGAACGTGTGACCGCCGGCGATGAGGGCGACGGTCTCCTCGTCGTTCATCGCCATCCGACGGAACGTCTCGCGGATGTCCCGGGCGGCGGCGAGGGGATCCGGGGTGCCGTTGGGCCCCTCCGGGTTCACGTAGATCAGGCCCATCTGCACGGCGCCCAGCGGACCGGAGAGCTCCCGGTCGCCGCTGTAGCGCTCGTCGCCGAGCCAGGTGTCCTCCGGTCCCCAGAAGACCTCCTCGGGCTCCCAGACGTCCTCGCGCCCGAAGCCGAAGCCGAACGTCCGGAACCCCATCGACTCCAGCGCGCAGTTGCCGGCGAAGACGAGGAGGTCGGCCCAGGAGATGCTCTGCCCGTACTTCTGCTTGACCGGCCAGAGCAGCCGGCGTGCCTTGTCCAGGTTCGCGTTGTCCGGCCAGCTGTTGAGCGGGGCGAAGCGCTGGGCGCCGTCGCCACCGCCGCCGCGGCCGTCCTCGATCCGGTACGTGCCGGCGGAGTGCCAGCTCATCCGGATGAAGAGCGGCCCGTAGTGGCCGTAGTCGGCGGGCCACCAGTCCTGGGACGTCGTCATGACCTCGAAGATGTCCCGCTTCAGCGCCTCGACGTCGAGTTTCTTGAACTCTTCCGGGTAGCTGAAGTCCTCGCCCAGCGGGTTCGCCCGGGGCGAGTGCTGGTGGAGAACCTGAAGGTTCAGCTGATTTGGCCACCAGTCCTGGTTGGTCTGCGGTCGCCGGTCTGGCTTGGGGGTCGGGGAGGGGATTGCCGGGTTCTCGCTCTCGCTGCCGTGCTCAGGCACGTCGGTCCATCTCCTGTCTTGTCTCTTGTCCGGTCAACTGGCTGCCGGTGCCGCGACGCACCCGGGACAGACGCCCCAGTAGGTGACCTCGGCCTCGTCGATCGAGAAGCCCTGGTCGTCGGACGCGGTCAGGCAGGGCGCCCCACCGACGGCACAGTCGACGTCGGTGATGGCACCGCACAAGCGGCACACGAGGTGGTGGTGGTTGTCCCCGACCCGCGACTCGTAGCGGGCCACGGATCCGGCTGGCTGGATGCGCCGTACCAGACCCGCGGCCGTCAGCGCCCGCAGCACGTCGTACACGGCCTGGTGGGACACCTCGGGAAGGTCTCCGCGCACGGCACGGATGATCGAGTCGGTGTCGGCGTGCGGATGCTGGTGCACCGCGTCCAGCACCGCCAGCCGTGGCCGGGTCACGCGGAGCGCGGCGCCGCGTAGCATGCGCTCGAACTCCGCCGTCGTGGCCATGATGCGCAGTATGCTCCACTTTTCTCTTGAATGCATCAAGAAACCGGCGGCGCGTCGGGGTGGCGGGTGCCTCGGTCCCGGGTCTCAGCGGGCGCCGACGATGCGCAGCGCCATCTCGGCGTACTGCTCGGCGATGTGCTCGGGGCTCCAGCCGCCCTCGTCGCGGTACCACCGGCCGAGGTCGACGCCGAGCGACATCAGCGCGGCGCCCGCCATCCGCGGGTCGGGCGTGTCGAAGACCCCGGCGGCGACGCCCTTCTCGATGAGCTGGCGGATCGCCTGCTCGATGCCGTGCCGGACGGCGCGGATCTCGGCGAGGTGCTCGGGGTTGAGCGCGGTCAGCTCGTAGTTGACGACGCGGGTGCTGATGTGGTCCCGGGCGTGGACGACCACGAAGTCGTGGACCAGCCGCCGTAGCGCGGTGGCCGGGTCGTCGGACGACGCGGCGGCGTCCCGCACCAACCGGAGCACGTGGTCGTGCCCTGATCGTGAGATCAGGTAGAGGAGCTCCTCCTTCGACTTGTGGTGCACGTAGAGCGCGGCCGGGCTCAGCCCTGCCGCGGCGGCGATGTCGCGGGTCGTCGTGCCGTGGAAGCCCTTCTCGGCGAACGCGGAGACGGCCGCCTCGAGCAGTCGCGCGCGGGTCGCGTCGGCGCGGGAGAGTTCGGCGGTGTCGGTCAACGCGGCCATCCTTCCTGCCCGAACCTCGCCGGGCATTGATACCACGTCGCCGGGGTCCGGGCTGTTGACGGCGGCTGGGGCGCTGCCGCACACTCCATCAAATGTATCCTAAGCAAGCGCTTAGTAACCTCGGAGCCGTGTCGTGACCACACCTCGCAACGGAGTAGCACCGACGCCCGCAAGGTTCGCTGGACGGACCGCGATCGTCACCGGCGCGAGCCGGGGCATCGGGCTGGCCATCGCCGAGCGGCTGGTCGCCGACGGCGCCAAGGTCGTCCTCACCGCCCGCAAGCGGGAGGCGCTCGACGAGGCGGTCGCCCGGCTGGGCCCCGAGCACGCCCTCGCCGTCGCCGGCCACGCGGACGACACCGACCACCAGGCCGAGGTCGTGGCCCTTGCCGTCGACACCTTCGGCAGCGCCGACCTGCTGGTCAACAACACCGGCATCAACCCGGCGTACGGCCCGATGGTCGAACTGGACCCCGCGGCGGCCCGCAAGGTCTTCGAGGTGAACTGCCTGGCCGCCCTGTCGTGGGTGCAGCAGGTCCACCGGGTCTGGATGAAGGGGCACGGCGGCGCCGTCGTCAACGTCTCCTCGGTGGCCGGTGTCCGTCCCGCGCCGGGCATCGGGTTCTACGGCGCCACCAAGGCGATGCTCACCCACCTCACCCAACAGCTCGCCGTGGAGCTCGCCCCGGACGTCCGGGTGAACGCCGTCGCCCCGGCCGTCGTCAAGACGAGGTTCGCCACCGCCCTCTACGAGGGGCGGGAGGAACAGGTGGCGGCCGCGTACCCGCTGAAGCGGCTCGGTGTCGCCGAGGACGTCGCCGGCGCCGTCGCGTTCCTGCTGTCGGAGGACGCCGCCTGGATCACCGGCCAGCTGCTGGTCCTCGACGGTGGCCTCACCCTGACCGGAGGTGTCTGATGCCGGTACGGGACCAGGGCGTCGTCGTCACCGGCGCCGGCCACGGCATCGGCCGGGCCCTGGCCGTCCGACTCGCGGCCGAGGGAGCGCGGGTCGTGGTGAACGACCTCGACGCCGACGCGGCCGTCCAGGTGGCCGACGAGATCGGCGGTCACGCCGCTCCGGGCGACGCCGCCGGCGAGCAGGGCGTCGCCGCGCTGGTCGAGGCGGCACGCGACCACCTCGGCGGCATCGACATGTGGTTCGGGAACGCCGGGATCGAGCGGGGCCGGGGGCTCGGGGCCGGCGAGGAGGAGTGGGCCGCCAGCCACGAGGTGAACGTGATGGCGCACGTGCGGGCCGCGCGGCTGCTGATGCCCACCTGGGTGTCGCGTGGTTCGGGCCGGTTCGTCGTGACCGCGTCCGCGGCCGGGCTGCTCACGGCGATCGGGAATCCGGCGTACTCGGTCAGCAAGCACGCCTGCGTGGCGTTCGCCGAGTGGCTGTCGGCCACGTACCGGCACCGGGGGATCGTGGTGCAGGCCATCTGCCCGCAGGGCGTGCGCACCCGGATGTTCGAGAACGCCGGGCCGCTGCAGGAGATGCTCAGCCACGACGGGGCGCTCTCCCCGGAGGACGTGGCCGAGGCGACGTGGCGGGCCCTCCACCACGACCGGTTCCTCGTCCTGCCGCATCCCCGGGTGGCCGACTACTACGTGCACCGCGCCACCGACACCGACCGGTGGCTCAACGGCATGAACCGGATCCAGCGACAGTTCGAGGACCAGGGGGCGCTGTGATGAAGGCATGGCGGGTGGCCGCGCTCGGCGAGCCCCGGGACGTGCTGCGGCTCGACGACGTGGCCGACCCGGAGCCGGGTCCCGGCCAGCTCGTGGTGAAGGTGCGGGCCTGTCCGGCGAACTTCCCGGACGTCCTCATGTGCCGCGGCGAGTACCAGGTCAAGCCGCAGCTCCCGTTCACCCCCGGCGTCGAGCTGTGCGGCGAGGTCGTCGCTCTCGGCGAGGGGGTGGACGGATTCACCGTCGGCGACCGGGTGCTCGGCGGCGCGGCGCTGCCGTCCGGCGGGTTCGCGGAACTCGCGGTGCTGGACGCGGCGACGACGTTTCCCGCGCCCGCCGCGCTCGACGACGCCGAGGCGGCTTCGCTCTACATCGGGTACCAGACCGGCTGGTTCGGCCTGCACCGCCGGGCAGGCCTGCGCGCGGGCGAGACGCTGCTGGTCCACGCGGCGGCCGGCGGAGTCGGCAGCGCCGCCGTCCAGCTCGGCAGGGCGGCCGGTGCCCGGGTGATCGGCGTCGTGGGCGGTCCGGAGAAGGCGGCGGTCGCCCGCGCGCTCGGCGCCGACGTGGTCGTGGACCGTCACGACGAGGACTTCGTCGAGGTGGTCAGGGCCGAGACCGGTGGCCGGGGCGCCGACGTCGTGTACGACCCGGTCGGTGGCGAGACCTACCAGCGGTCGACCAAGTGCGTCGCGTTCGAGGGGCGGATCCTCGTGGTCGGCTTCGCCGGTGGCCGGATCCAGTCCGCCGCACTCAACCACGCCCTGGTGAAGAACTACTCCATCGTCGGCCTGCACTGGGGCCTCTACCACCGCTACGACCCGGCGGCGGTCGGCGAATGCCATCGGGCCCTCACCGCGCTGGCCGACCAGGGCGCCGTACGGCCACTGGTCAGCGAGCGCCTCCCGCTCGCCGGCGCGGCCGAGGGGATCCAGCGGCTCGCCGACGGCGTCACGGTCGGCCGGGTGGTGTACGTCTCGTGACCGTCCTTCCCTGCCACATCCCCCACCCAGTGAGGAGTTGACCCATGACCATCACCCGTACCGCCGTCGTCACCGGAGCGGCCCGTGGCATCGGTGCCGGCGTCGCGAAGCGGCTCGCGCGGGACGGCTTCGCCGTCGCCGTGGTGGACCTGGACGAAGCGGCGTGCAAGCCGGTCGTCGAGCAGATCGAGGCCGGCGGCGGCCGGGCCCTGGCCGTCGGCGCCGACGTCGCCGACGAGCAGGCCGTGGGGGCGGCCGTGGACCGGATCGCCGAGGAGTTGGGGGAGCCCGCCGTCCTGGTCAACAACGCCGGCATCACCCGGGACAATCTGCTGTTCAAGATGACCGCCGACGACTGGGACGCGGTCATGAACGTGCACCTGCGTGGCTCGTTCCTCGTCACCCGCGCCGTCCAGGGCTACCTGACCAGGGCCGGCTGGGGGCGGATCGTCAACCTGTCCAGCACGTCCGCGCTGGGCAACCGCGGGCAGGCCAACTACGCGGCCGCCAAGGCCGGGCTGCAGGGCTTCACCAAGACCCTCGCCCTGGAACTCGGGAAGTTCGGTGTCACCGTCAACGCGATCGCCCCCGGCTTCATCGAGACGGAGATGACCGCCGCGACCGCGGCGCGGCTCGGCGTGCCGTTCGACGACTTCAAGAAGGGCGCCGCGGCGCAGATCCCGGTCGCCCGCACCGGCACGCCCGAGGACATCGCGCACGCCGTGTCGTTCCTCGTCAGCGAGGGCGCGGGTTTCGTCTCCGGTCAGGTGCTGTACGTCGCCGGCGGGCCGAAGGCCTGAGCGGGAGGGAGTGACGATGAAGGTCTTCCAGGGCATCGAGGAACTCGAGCGGGCCGTCGGCACGCACCTCGGCTACTCCGCCTGGCACACCGTCAGCCAGCAGCAGATCGACGCCTTCGCCGAGGCGACCGGTGACCGCCAGTGGATCCACGTCGACCCCGTCAAGGCGGCCCGCAGCCCGTTCGGCGGCACCATCGCCCACGGCTACCTCACCCTGTCGCTGGTGCCGATGCTGGTCTGGCAGGTGTACAAGGTCGAGGGGGTGAGCATGGGGGTCAACTACGGCGCCAACAAGCTCCGCTTCCCCGCTCCGGTCCCCGTCGACTCGTCGGTGCGTGCCGGCGTAGAACTGCTGTCGCTGGTGCCCGGCGGCGGCGGTTACCAGCTGACCGCGAAGGTGACGGTCGAGCTGGCCGGCGCCGACAAGCCCGCCTGCGTGGTCGAGACCGTCAGCATCCTGGTCCCGTGACCCGTACCCCACCACAGGAACCACCGGGCCTGGACCTGGCCCGGCTCGCGGACTGGTTCGCCGCGTCGGTGCCCGGGGCGGGCGGCGGCCTGACCGCGCGGCTGATCGCCGGTGGGAAGTCCAACCTCACCTACGAGGTCGGGGACGGACGGACGACCTGGATCGTCCGGCGGCCGCCACTGGGTCACGTGCTGTCCACGGCGCACGACATGGCCCGCGAGTACCGGGTCATGTCGGCGCTGCGGGCCACCGACGTGCCGGTGCCGGCGACCTACGGGCTCTGCTCGGACGTCGACGTGCTGGGTAGGCCGTTCTACGTGATGGAACGGGTCGCCGGTACGGCGTACCGGCACGCTGCCGAACTGGAACGGCTCGGCGCGGAACGCACCCGGGTGGTCTCGACCCGCCTCGTCGACACCCTCGTCGCCCTGCACGCGGTCGACCCGGCGGCCGTGGGGCTGGCCGACTTCGGCCGGCCGGAGGGCTTCCTCGCCCGGCAGGTGAGCCGCTGGAGGAGACAGCTCGACGCGTCGTACTGCCGCGACCTGCCGGCCGCCGACGAGCTGCACGCCCGCCTGACGTCCGCCGTGCCGAGCGCGTCGGCGCCGGGCATCGTCCACGGCGACTACCGCCTCGACAACGTCCTCACCGACGATCACGACCGCATCGCCGCGGTCATCGACTGGGAGATGGCCACCCTCGGCGACCCGCTGACCGACCTGGCCCTGCTGGTGCTCTACCAGCGGGTCGGCCGACTCGTCGGCGAGGCGATGGCCGACGCCTCCTGCGCGCCCGGCTTCCTCACCGAGGACGAGATACTCGACCGGTACGCCACCCGCAGCACCGACCCCCTCCCACCACTCGGCTTCCACCTCGGCCTGGCGGCCTTCAAGCTCGCCGCGATCTGCGAGGGCATCCACTACCGCCACCTGCGCGGGCAGACCGTCGGCACCGGCTTCGAGCGCCTCGGCGAGGTCACCGAGGTACTGCTCGACGCCGGCCTGACCTACCTGAAGGAGCACTGATGGACTTCAACCTGGACCCCAGGACCGAAGGGCTGCGCGACAACCTCCTGGACTTCATGGCCAGCCACATCCGCCCCGCCGAGCCGATCTTCCGCGAACAGCTCGGGCAGCTCGACGACCGGTGGGCCTGGGATTCGGCGCCGGTACTCGCGGAGCTGCGCGCCGCCGCGAGGGAGCGCGGGCTGTGGAACCTCTTCCTGCCGGGCGAGCACGGGGCCGGGCTGACCAACCTGCAGTACGCCCCGCTGGCGGAGATCACCGGGCGTAGCCCGCTCGGGCCCGCCGCCCTCAACTGCGCCGCACCGGACACCGGCAACATGGAGGTGCTGGCGATGTTCGGCACCGAGCAGCAGCGCAAGCAGTGGCTGGAGCCTCTGCTGAACGGTGAGATCCGGTCGTCGTTCGCGATGACCGAGCCGGACGTGGCGTCCTCGGACGCCACGAACATCTCCACCCGCATCGAGCGGGACGGCGACCAGTACGTGATCAACGGACGCAAGTGGTGGATCACCGGCGCGATGAACCCCAACGCCCGGATCTTCATCGTGATGGGCAAGACCGACCCGAGCGGCGAGCGGCACCGTCAGCAGTCCATGGTGCTGGTCCCGCGGGACACGCCCGGCCTGGAGATCAAGCGGGGCATGGCGGTGCTGGGGTACGACGACCACGACCACGGCGGGCACGCCGAGCTGGAGTTCCACGACGTCCGGGTGCCGGTGGAGAACCTGATCGGTGCCGAGGGCGACGGGTTCGCGATCGCCCAGGCCCGGCTCGGCCCCGGCCGCATCCACCACTGCATGCGCTCCATCGGCCTCGCCGAGCAGGCCGTCGAGCTGATGTGTGCCCGCGCCGAGCAGCGGACCGCGTTCGGCCGGCCCCTGGCCGAGCAGGGGGTGATCCGGGAGTGGATCGCCGAGTCCCGGGTGCGGATCGAGCAGCTGCGCCTGCTCGTGCTCAAGACGGCCTGGCTGATGGACACCGTCGGCAACAAGGGTGCCCACACCGAGATCCAGGCCATCAAGATCGCCACTCCGGGGACGGTCCAGTGGATTCTCGACAAGGCCATCCAGGTGCACGGTGCCGCCGGCCTCTCGCAGGATTTCCCGCTGGCGGCCGCGTACGCCGGCATTCGCACGCTGCGCTTCGCCGACGGACCCGACGAGGTGCACAGGAACGCCCTGGCGCGCCACGAACTGCGCCGCCAGGCGGCGGCGAGGCGGAACGGCCACACCTGACCGGTGACCGTCCGCCGGCCGGTCGGCGGCGGTACGCCCGCCGACCGGCTCAGCCTGTCGGTAGGACGGGGGCGGGCTGAGCCGCGTCGGCGTCCGCCGCTGCCGGTTGCCCGTCGTCGGGCGGCTGTGGCGGTGCGATCCAGGTGACCAGCACCACCGAGATGATCATGAGGAGGAACCACGACGCGAGCTTCGCCGCCGAAACCGGCTGCCAACCGCCCACCTGGCTCGGGTAGAGCCACGCGTTCGACCAGGTGGCGATGTTCTCCGCGAGCCAGATGAAGAAGGCGACGAGGAGGAAGGCCAGCAGCAGCGGCATGCGCCAGCGGAACCGGAAGATGCGGAACTGCATGACACACCGCCCGAACACCAGCGCGACGGCGGCGATGAGCAGCCATCGGATGTCGTGGAGGTAGTGGTTGGTGAAGAAGTTGGCATAGATGGCCGCCGCCACGACAGCTGTCACCAGCGCCTCGGGTAGCGCACGAAACGCAGGTCGAACAGCCGGTTGACCCGGACCATGTAGGAGCCGACGGCGGCGTACATGAAGCCGCTGAACAGCGGCACCCCACCGAGCCGCAGCACGCCGTCCGGCTCGTAGGTCCACGAGCCGACGTGGGTCTTGAACAGTTCCATCACCGTGCCGACGACGTGGAACAGAACCACCACCCGCAGTTCGCGCAGGGTCTCCAGGCGTCCGGCCACCATGGCGACCTGGATGGCGACCGCGGCGAGAGTGAGGACGTCGTTGCGGGCCAGTGCCGCGTCGTCCGGGTACCACAGGTGCGCCGCGAGGATGACCGCCAGCATCGCCGCACCGAACACGCACGCCCAGGCCTGCTTCAGCCCGAAGACGGCGAACTCGGTCAGCCAGCCGGCCGGCCCGTTCCGGGGCAGCCGCGCCAGGATCGCGCGGAAGCGGGCATCGATGGCACGTTCGGCCCTGGTCAGGCTGGCCGGTCCGGACGGGGTAGACATCGCCCCCGACGCTATCGTCCCGGCAGCTCAGGTGGCCCCGCCGGGGTGCGGTCGTGCCGACGCGTCACCCCACGGCGCCCGGCGGTGACTCAGAAACACAGGACGGCCCGCCCCCCGACCACGGACAGTCGCAGTTTCGCTGTTGTGCGGCGCCACGCGTAACCGCGTTCCGCGGAGGGGCAGCAGTGTGAACCGTCACCGCGCGCGGCCGGGCTGACCGATTCGTGCTGGTTGCGCACCAGCCCTGTCACGCAACTGTCATGGAATAGCAGGTCCAGCTCAAAGATCGACACCGAGAGTGGTGGCCGCCTTGTCACCGAACATCAAGGAGGTCCACAGACCATGGCGGTGCCTGCCACACGTGCGGCGAGTGAGAACGACATCCCGCCGGGCGACGCGGCCCAGCCGGAGAGCGGCCAGCGGGACGTCGACCGGACGGTGCTCGGCATCGCCGCTGCGGTGACCGTGCTCTTCGTCCTGTGGGGCATCGTCGCAACCGACAACCTGGCGTCGGTGACGAGCGCGGCGCTCGACTGGGTGGTCAGGGCGTTCGGCTGGGTCTTCGTGCTGGCCAGCGCCGCCTTCGTGGTGCTGTCGGTCTGGCTGGCGCTGAGCCGGTACGGCCGCGTCAAGCTCGGCCGGGACGACGAGAAGCCCGAGTTCTCCACCGTCTCCTGGGTGGCGATGATGTTCAGCGCGGGCATGGGCATCGGACTCATGTTCTGGGGCGCCGCCGAACCACTGTCTCACCTGGGTACGCCGCCGCGGGGTCTCACCGAACCGAACTCCCAGCAGGCCGCCCGCGTGGCCATGGAGTACTCGTTCTTCCACTGGGCGCTGCACCCGTGGGCGATCTACTCCGTGGTCGGCCTGTCGCTCGCCTACTTCACGTTCCGCAAGGGTCGCCGGGGCCTGATCAGCAGCACCTTCGTCCCGCTCATCGGCGAGCGCGCCGAGCGGGGCGCGGGCAAGGCCATCGACATCTTCGCGATCTTCGCGACGCTGGTCGGGTCCGCGGTCTCCCTCGGCCTCGGGGCCCTTCAGATCAACAGCGGCCTGACGAACCTCTGGAACGTGCCGAAGTCCACTCCGCTGGCGATCGGCATCATCGCGGTCCTCACCGTGGCGTTCGTCGTCTCCGCCGTCACCGGCGTTAAGCGCGGCATCCAGTTCCTGTCGAACACCAACATGGTGCTCGCGGTGGCGTTGCTGTTCTTCCTGCTCGTGGTGGGCCCGACGGTCTTCGTCCTCAACACGCTCACCGCGTCGACCGGAGGCTACCTGTACGACCTCATCCCGATGAGCTTCCGCACCGGAGCATTCGGCGGCGAGGAGTGGATGGCGGGCTGGACGATCTTCTACTGGGCCTGGTGGATCTCCTGGACCCCGTTCGTCGGCGCCTTCATCGCCCGCATCTCCCGGGGCCGCACCATCCGCCAGTTCGTGCTCGGTGTGGTGGCCATCCCGAGCCTGGTCAGCTTCGTCTGGTTCTCGGTGTTCGGCGGGACCGCCATCGACCTGCAGCTCGGCGGCACCGACCTGTCAGCCGCGGTGGCGGAGAGCCCGGAGGCCGCGCTCTTCGCGGTCCTGCGCGAGTTCCCGCTCTTCACCGTCACCGCCATCCTGGTGATGGTGCTGGTGGCGCTCTTCTTCGTCAGCGGCGCCGACGCCGCGTCGGTCGTGATGGGCACCCTCTCGTCCCGCGGCACCATCGAGCCGAAGAGTTGGTTGGTCGCCCTGTGGGGCGTCCTCACCGGGCTGGTGGCCGCGGTGCTGCTGCTCGCCGGCGGGCTGTCCGCCCTGCAGTCGCTGACCATCCTCGCCGCACTGCCGTTCCTGTTCGTGATGGTCGGCATGGTCGCCGGGCTGCTGCGCGAACTGCGCCGCGAACCGGCCGCCGCGACGATGGCCCCGGAGATCCGCGCCTTGGCCGCCGCAATCGTGCCGCCGGCGACCACAGAACCCACCAACGGTTCGCAGCCGGGTCACCGCATCCCCGGGGTCGAGGTCTAGACGAGTGATTCCCAACTCTGGGTTGAGCGGCGTGGCAGGTTGACCAGCGCAAGTAGAGAGGGCATCGATGGTCGTTTGTGAAGACAGACCTCGACACCCTCTTGACCGCACTGTACGTGCTTATCGACGACCACGTCATCCCGCCCGGCCGCAAAGGCCCGGGCCGGCCGAAGCGACTTTCCGAGGCCGAACTGGTCTGCCTGGCCGTGGCTCAGGTGCTGCTGGGCGCCCGCTCCGAGCACCACTGGCTGCGGATCTGCTACGGCCGTCTCGGGCATCTGTTTCCCTACCTGCCCAAACAGCCCGGCTACCACAAGCGGGTCAAGGCCGCCGCGCCGCTGATCTGCCGAACCACGATGTACCTGGCCGGGCTGTGCCCCACCATCGGCGACCAGCTGCGACTGCTGGACGCCACCCCGGTGCCGTGCGGCACCTCTCGGTCCACCGTGCAGCGCTCCGCGCTGGCCGAGATCGCCGGCTACGGCTACTGCGCGTCGCACTCGCGCTGGTACTGGGGCCTGAAGCTGTACCTGTTGACCACCGCCGAAGGGCTCCCGCTGGCGTGGTGCCTGGCCGACCCGAAGATCGGCGAACGCGAGATCGCCGAGGACCTGCTCGACTACGCACGCGAACTGGGCGCTCTGGCACCGGGCATGGTCGTGCTGGCCGACAAGGGCCTGGCTGGCAGGGCGATCGAACGCTACTGCGCCGAGCAGGTCGAGGTGCTACTGGCCAGGCCGGACCGCAAGGACGAACGGCGCCGTTTCGGCAACCTCGCCGGGGTCCGGCAGTGGATCGAGTCGGTCAACCAGACCCTGAAAGGCCAGCTCAACCTGGAAGGACACGGCGGGCGTACACCGGCCGGGGTGTACGCCCGCGTCGCCCAACGGCTCCTGGCCATGACCGCCGCGATCTGGCACAACTGGCGCATAAACGCCGACGTCAAACGCTCCCTGACCGCGTACGACCACTGATCCATTCGGAATCACTCGTCTAGTTAGTTTCCAGTTTCCCGGGTCAGTCGTTAGCCGGTGGGCAGTCGTCAGTCGCTCTGGAACGGTGAGGTGGTCGGGTCGTGAGCCTCTTGCGCAGGAAATCGGTCGAGCAGTCGATCCGGGACACCGAGCAGCCGGAGCACCAGCTCCGCAAGGAGCTGTCGGCACTGGACCTCACCGTCTTCGGCGTCGGCGTGATCATCGGTACGGGCATCTTCGTGCTCACCGGCGTGGCCGCCAACCGGTCCGCCGGACCGGCGGTGGCGCTGTCGTTCGTCCTGGCCGGTGTCGCCTGCGCGCTGGCGGCGCTGTGCTACGCGGAGTTCGCGTCCACGGTCCCGGTCGCGGGCAGCGCCTACACCTACTCGTACGCGGCGCTCGGCGAACTGGTCGCGTGGATCATCGGCTGGGACCTCATCCTCGAGTTCGTGCTGGCCGGAGCCGTGGTGGCGGTGGGCTGGTCGCAGTACCTCGCGGTGCTCCTGGAGACGCTCGGGGTGACGCTGCCCGCCGCCGTCACCGGCGGCGAGGGCGGCGTGTTCAACCTGCCCGCCACGCTCATCGTGCTGCTCCTCACCGCGGTCCTGGTCGCCGGCATCAAGATCTCGTCCCGGGTGAACGCCGTGGTGGTCGCCATCAAGGTGGCGGTGGTGCTCTTCGTGATCGCCGCCGGGCTGTTCTTCCTGAAGGGCGACAACTACGTGCCGTTCGTCCCGCCGGCCCAGCCGGCGGCGGGCGGAACCGGCGCCGAGGCAACCCTGCTGGAGGCCATCTTCGGGCAGGCGCCGGCCAACTTCGGCGTCAGCGGCATCTTCGCCGCGGCGGCACTCGTGTTCTTCGCGTTCATCGGCTTCGACATCGTGGCCACCGCGGCGGAGGAGACCCGGGTGCCGCAGCGTGACCTGCCCCGCGGAATCCTCGGTTCGCTGGCGATCTGCACCGCGCTCTACGTCGCCGTCTCGCTGGTGGTGGTGGGCATGCAGAACTACGCCGAGCTGGACACGGCGGCACCGCTGGCCGCGGCGTTCCAGGCGGTCGGCCAGCCCTTCTTCGCCAACCTGATCACCTTGGGCGCTCTCGCCGGACTGACCACCGTGGTCATGATCCTTATGCTGGGTCAGAGCCGGGTCGCGTTCGCCATGAGCCGGGACGGGTTGCTGCCGCGCTGGTTGAGCCGGGTGCATCCGCGCTACGGCACCCCGCACCGCATCACCGTCATCGTGGGCCTCCTGGTGGCCGTGCTCGCCGGGTTCGTCCCGCTGGAGGAACTCGCCGAGCTGGTCAACATCGGCACCCTGTTCGCGTTCGTTCTCGTCGCCGCGGCGGTCATCCTGCTGCGCCGTACCCGCCCGGACCTGCCGCGCGGCTTCCGCGTGCCCTGGGGGCCGGTGATACCGGTCCTCGCGATCGTCGCCTGCGTCGTGCTGATGCTGTTCCTCACCGTGGAGACCTGGCTGCGCTTCGTCGCCTGGATGGTCCTGGGACTGTTCGTCTACTTCCTGTACAGCCGCCGCAACAGCCGGCTCGCCCGCGGTGCGCAGGACGGCCCGCCGATGCCCGGCCGGCCGGACCTCGACACGGGGTTCGGCTCCGCGTCACCCCCGCCGCGGTAGGCCGGGCGCAGCCATCGACACCGCACGACCGCGCATTCCCGGACCTTCACCGACCGTGCTGTGATGGTGACTCTCCCTGGATCGGAAGGGTGTGCCGCACATGGATGATCTGAAGGTCGTGTCGCAGGAGGAGTGGCTGGCCGTCCGCACGGAGCTGCTCGACCGGGAGAAGCACCTCACCCGGCTGCGGGACGAGGTGACCGCGCTGCGTCGCCGGATGCCGGCCGTCGTCGTCGAGAAGGACTACCGGTTCGCGGGACCGGACGGGCCGGTACGGCTCCGCGACATGTTCGAGGGAAGACGGCAGCTCGTCGTCTACCACTTCATGTTCGACCCGAGCTGGAGCGAGGGGTGCACGAGCTGCTCGTTCCTGGTCGACAACCTGGGCCACCTCGCGCACCTGCACGCCGGTGACACCACGTTCGTCGCCGTCTCCCGCGCGCCGCTGTCGTCCATCGCTCCGTTCAAGGCCCGCATGGGCTGGACCTTCCCCTGGTACTCGTCCCACGGCAGCGACTTCAACTACGACTTCCACGTCACCCTCGACGAGGCGGTGGCGCCGGTGGCGTACAACTACAAGGACCGCGCGACCCTGGAGCGGGAGGGGCTGGCGCACCACCTGCACGGCGAGGCGCACGGGCTGAGCGTCTTCGTCGCCGACGCGGACGACCGGGTCCTGCATACCTACTCGACGTACGGCCGCGGTCTCGACGCGGTGCTCACCACCTACCACTACCTGGACCTGACGCCGCTGGGCCGGCAGCGGTACGTCAACGAGTTCCCCCACCACGACCGGTACGAGGGGGTCACCGCGAACGCCGGGCACTGCCACTGACGGCACGCCGGCCCCGGCCCGGCCAACCGGCCGGGCCGGGGCCGCCGGCCCGGGCGGGCGTCGCGGAGTGCGCACATCACGAGATGACGGTCGCGCCGCCCCGGTGTGACGATCCGGGGGTCGTTCGCCTACCGCGATCAGGAGGCCACCGCCATGAGTACCGGCTTGTCGATCGTGCTGTTCCCCGTCGCCCTGGGCATCGTCATGCTCGGTCTCGGGCTCACCCTCACCGTGGACGACTTCCGTCGCGTCGTGACCTACCCCCGGGCCGTCCTCGTCTCCCTGGTCTGCCAGATGCTGGTCCTGCCGGTCATCTGCCTGGGCCTGGTGGTCGCCGCCGGCCTGCGCGCGGAGCTGGCGGTCGGGATGATGCTGCTCGCCGCCTCGCCCGGCGGCAGCACGGCCAGCCTCTACAGTCACCTGTTCAAGGGCAACGTCGCGCTCAACGTCACCCTGACCGCCGTCAACTCGGTGCTCGCGCTGTTCACCCTGCCCCTGATCGTCAACCTGTCCGTGGCCGCGTTCATCGGCTCGGACAGCTCGATCGGCCTCCAGTTCGACAAGGTCTTCCAGGTGTTCGCGCTGGTCCTCATCCCGATCTCGATCGGGATGGCCGTCCGCCGGCACCGTCCCGACTTCGCCGCGCGCATGCAGCGCCCCGTGAAGATTCTCTCCATCGTGGTCCTCGTCGTGGTGCTCACCGGCGCGGTGATCGGCATCAAGGACGAGCTCGCCGCCACCGTCGGCGCCGTCGGCCTCGTCGCCCTGCTGTTCAACCTGGTCAGCCTGGCCATCGGGTACGCGGCGCCGCGCCTGTCCGGCGTCGGGTACCGGGAAGCCGTCGCGTCCTCGTTCGAGATCGGCATCCACAACGCGACCCTGGCCATCACGATCGCGCTGAGCCCGGCCCTGCTCGGCAACAACGACATCGCCATGCCGCCGGCCATCTACGGCACCGTGATGTTCTTCACCGCCGCCGTCTTCGGATTCGTCGCCGCCCGCCGTCCCCACGCCGACGCCACCCACCGGCAACGAACCACGGCGGCGTGATCCAGCCGGCAACCGGTCCCGCCGCCTCGCGGTGGAGCCGGCCGGCACGGTACGTCCCGGCGGCGCCCACCCAGGGCAGGATGGACGTGTGCACATCGAGCCGGTCGACTGCGCGCCCGAGCAGGCGTTTCCGCGAGCGATCCTGCGGCAGCGCTGGGACGATCTCACCTTCCTGCACTGGGCGGTCGCACCGGATCTGGTGGCGCCCCTGCTGCCGCCCGGCACCCGACCGGACATGATGGACGGTTCGACCTACGTCGGTCTGATCGGCTTCCGCATGGTGGGGCTGGGCCTGGGCCGAGGGCCGGGGGTGCCGTACTTCGGCACCTTCTGGGAGACCAACGTGCGGCTGTACTCGGTCGACGACACCGGCCGGCGTGCTGTGGTGTTCCGCTCGCTCGACGCGTCCCGGTTGGTTCCGGTGCTGGTCGCCCGGGCGACACTGCGGCTGCCGTACCTCTGGTCGGCGATGCGCCTGGACCGCGATGGTGACCGTCTCACGTACCGGCTCCGGCGCCGCTGGCCCGGTCCGGCCGGCACGACGAGCCGGATGGCGGTCCGGGTGGGCGAGCGGGTCGTCGACCCGACCCCGCTGGAGCACTTCGTCACCGCCCGGTGGGGTCTGCACACCCGGGCGTGGGGCCGCACCCTGCACCTGCCGAACTGGCACCCCCGCTGGCCGTTGCACCGGGCCGAGCTGCTGCATCTGGACGACGAGCTGGTCACCGCCGCCGGGCTTCCGCCGCCGACGGCGCATCCGGTCAGCGTGCTCTACTCGCCGGGTGTCCCGGTCCGGTTCGGCCCACCGGTCGGCCTGCGGAGCTGACCGTCACGGCCCCGCCGGGTCGGCGCCGGCCGTCGGCTCCGCGTGGGCGAGGAGAGCGGCCAGCTCGGCGGGGGAGTGGGGTCGTGCCCTCGGCGGTCGGCGAGGCCACAGTTGACATTGTGGCGTCGCCGACCGTAGCGTCCGGGGCGACGATGTGTGCGGAAGCCGGTGCAATTCCGGCACGGTCGCGCCACTGTGACCGCGTCCACCCGGTAGGCAAGGGGTGACGCGGAAGTCAGACCCGCCACCGTCACTGGAACCCGTTGTGGGACGCGTGATCCCGAGGAGGTTGCCCGTGTCCAGCCCGTCTTCCGCCCTGCCCCGCCCGGTCACCCCGCCCGTCGCCATTCCGTGGCGTGAGCTGCAGCCGTGGCTGCTCTTCGGCACGGTGCTGGCCCTCGTGCTGCTCTACTTCGTCGGTACCGAGCAGGGTGTCTTCCAGGTGGTCAGCGGTGCGAACGTGCATGAGTTCGTGCACGACGGCCGTCACCTGCTCGGCTTCCCCTGCCACTGACGGGCGGGTCCGAAACCATGCTGTCACCCCGCGCCCTGCTCGTCCGCGGCATGCTCGCCGGCCTCGCCGCCGGACTCCTGGCATTCGTGTTCGCCTACTTCGTCGGTGAAGGTCCGATCGACCAGGCGATCGCATTCGAGGAGGCCAACGCCGCACCGGAGCCGGCCGTGGCCGGCGAGCCGGAGGGCATCAGCCGGACGGTGCAGAGCACCGTCGGCCTGCTCACCGCGTCGCTCATCTACGCCGTCGCCCTCGGCGGGATCTTCGCGATGGTGTTCGCCGCCGCCTACGGGCGGATCGGTCGGTTCGGCCCGCGGGCGACCGCGGTGCTGGTCGCGCTCACCGGGTTCGTGGTGGTCGCGCTGGTGCCGTGGCTCAAGTACCCGGCCAACCCGCCGGCGACCGGCGACCCCGACACCATCGGTCGACGCACCTCGCTGTTCTTCCTGATGATGGTGATCGCGCTCGCCGGGGTGGCGCTCGGCGGATACCTCGGCCGAGCGCAGGTCGCCCGGCTCGGCACCTGGAACGCGGGCCTCGTCGGAGCCGGCGCGTTCGTCCTGGTCGTCGGGCTCGCGCTGGCGCTGCTGCCCTCGATCGAGGAGGTCCCGGAAGGCTTCTCGCCGATCCTTCTCTGGAACTTCCGGCTGGCGTCGCTGGGCACCCAACTCGTCGTGTGGACGACGCTCGGTCTGGTCTTCGGCCTGATGGCCGAGCGGGGCGCACGCCTGTCGCGGCAGCCGGTGCCCGTGGCCGCCGGCCGGTAGGTGGCAGCGCCGCCGCGACCGCCGTCCGAACCACGCGACGCCCGGCAGGCGCTGGCGGCGGCCTCCGTGCTGGGCCCCTTCTTCGCCTGGTCCCCGTGGTCCGACCGGGCGGGCTGGCGGCCACTGACCGAGCTGCTCGACGGCGACGTCCTCGCCGAGCGGGTGGACGCGGCGGCCACCACGCTGCGTACGCGGTGCGATCTGCCGGCGGACGCCGTACCGGTGCGCGTCGTCGCGTCGGTCACCTTCCTGGGCCTGGCGGCGCGGCTGGTGTCCCCGCCGCTCGGGGCGGCTGTCGTGGGTGGTGCCCTGCCGCTCGCGGGCTCGGAAGACCTCTGGTGGCGTCCACCCACAGCCGGGCCCTGGCCGCTCGCGCACGGCCCGCTCGACGTGCTGCCCACCGGTGACCTGAACGATCGTTCGGTCTCGGCGGCGCTGGTCGAGACCGCGGCGCAGGGCCCGGTGCGGCTGCTGCTGGACGCATTCCGAGCCCGGTTCCGACTGTCACCGCAGGTCCTGTGGGGCAACGTCGCCTCCGCCCTGGCGGGCGCTGCCGGGGTGCTCGCCGATGCCGCGCCGGCGCACGCCGAGCGGGCCGGCGCGGTCCTGGCGGGGGCGCTGGAGCTGCCGCCGCTTGCCGGCACCGGCACCCTGGTCCGGCCGGATCCGAACCGGGTCCGGTGGTTCCTGGTGCGGCGAAACTGCTGCCTCTACTACCGCATTCCGGGCGGCGGAACGTGCGGTGACTGCGTGTTGACGTCCCCGGCGCAGCGGTGGCGGCACTGGCGGTCGGTACTGGCCGGGCCGGCGAAGCCGCCGGCGTGAGCCGCTGAGGCTCACCGGCGGCCCGGTCAGGACCGGGACGGTCGGGCGGCCCACTCGGCGGCCACCCGGTGCGGGTCGCCGGTCCGGAACTCCGGCGGCTCGTGCAGCAGGAAGTCCCGGTGGCTGATGTTCCAGGCGTACGCCCCGGCCATGGCGAAGACCAGCACGTCCCCCACACCGATCGGCCCCGCCGTGGTCGACCGGGACAGGACGTCCCTGGGGGTGCAGAGCTGCCCGACCACGGTGACCGGCCCGCCGTCGGTGCGGGCACCGTCGGCGTCCCGCCGACGGTGCACCGTGAACGGTTGCGGATGCCCCTTCGCCGCGGGCGTGCGCAGGTGGTGCGTGCCGCCCTCCACCACCACGAACCACTCGCCGTGCGAGCGCTTCACGTCGACCACCTCGGCGAGGTACGCCCCGCAGTAGGCGGTCACCGACCGCCCCGGCTCGACGCGCAGCCGCAGCCGCGGGTGTGCGTCGAGGACGTCCGCCAGCGCCCGGCCGTAGCCCACCCAGTCGAACCGTGCCGCCGGGTCGGCGTAGTCGACGGCCATGCCGCCGCCCACGTCGACCTCCGCGGCCCCCACCTCGGCGACCGACCAGCGGACCACGGCGGCGGCGACCGCCCCGGCGAGCGCGGCGTCCAGCCCGCTGGCCAGGTGGGCGTGGACGCCCCGCACCTCGACGCCGGTGGGCGGACGGCGGACGCACTCCACCGCGTCGGCCGGGTCCATCCCGAACGGGCTGGGCCCGCCGCCCATGACCAGGCTCGCCCCGGGGGCGGCCACCGGGAGGTTCACCCGGAGCAGCACCCGGGCGGACGTGCCCGCCGCGGCGGCCAGCGCGCCGAGGCGGCGCAGCTCGGCCGGCGACTCGACGTGGACGCGGTCCACCCCGGCGGCCAGGGCGGCGGCGAGGTCCTCGTCGGTCTTGCCGGGCCCGGCGTACGCGGCCGGCACCCGTCCGGGCAGCACCTCGGCCATCCGCCGCAGCTCGCCGCGGCTGGCCGTCTCGAACCCGTCGACGACCGGAGCGAGGGTCCGCAGCACACCCGGGTCCGGGTTCGCCTTGACGGCGTACAGCAGCTCGACCCGGCGCGGCAGGGCGGCCCGGACGGACCGGACGTGCGCGGCCAGCCCGTCGAGGTCGTGCACGTACACCGGCCGGGTCACCGCGGTCCACCGAACGGGTTCGGCACCGGCACGAACGGCGCGGCACGGTCGGCGTCGCGCCGCCACCGGACCAGGAGGTTCGCCTTGGCCACCAGTGGCTCGCCGCGCAGCAGCGCACGCAGTTCGGGAGGATCGCCGAGGTCGGCGGCCACCGCCTCGACCACCGCACCGACCTCCCGCCACAGCAGCGGCTCGATGCCCGGCCGCGCGTCGGCGAGCGCGCCGCAGATCCCGGCCAGGTGGTTGACGAACAGGCAGTAGACGACGCGGCGGCGGGCGTCCCGGGGCCCGTACGCGGCCTGCGACGGGACGCCGGCGGGCCAGCCGGCCCACCGGCTCGTGTCCAGCTTGACCCCCTCCAGGTCGCGCAGCAGCATCCGCACCGGGCGGCGTTCGGCGTCGAGCACCGCGACCACGTTCTGCAGGTGCGCCTCGTGCACGACTCCGTGCCGGAGCCAGCTGCGCAGCACCGCCGGCACCAGCAGCCCGACGTACGCCCGCCACCAGGTCACCGGGTCCGCCACCGGGAGCGGCGTGGCGGCCAGCGCCGCCGCCAGCAACGGGGTGTCCCCCGGCTCCAGGTGGGGGCGCAGGCCGGTGCGCAGGATCGTGCCGTACGCCTCGTCGGCGTCCGGAGCGTCGACCGTGCGGTAGGCGGGCTCGGCGAGCAGCGCGACCCCGGGCGGCATGGGCAGGCGGGACAGCAGCTCGGTCAGGGCGACCGCTCCGGTGAGTTCGTACCGCGCGTTCTTGCGCAGGCAGTTGGTGATCCGCACGTGCAGGCTGGCCTTGACGAACAGGTCGGCCTCGGGGGCGTAGAGGGTGCGGACGCTCGCCGTCGGGCGTACCGGGACGCCGGCCGGGCCCAGCCGGCGGACCCGGGGATGTGCCGGCGGAACCAGCGCCAGCTGCCAGGGATGTACGGGCAGCACCCGGTGCCCGGCCGGCGGGCGCGGGGGGTCGAGGCCCGCCAGCAGCGCATCGAACGGCCCGGCGCCCGCGACCAGGTCGTCCGGCACCGCGAGCCAGTGCAGCCGGAACGCGGAGCGAAGCTCCGGCGCGTACGCCCGCCAGCTGTCCGGGTCGCCGCTGCGCCACTTGGGGGCGGGATGGTACGGGTGGCCGAAGAGCAGCGACTGTTCGGATTCCACGTACGCGTCGACGGCGGGCTCCCCGGTGGGGGTGGGATCCCGGTCCGGTCGATCGGCCAGCAGCCGGGTCACCGCGTCCCGGCTGGCCCGCACCTGCCGGACGAACTCGTCGTTCGTCCGGCCGGTGCGGGCGGTGAGTTCCGCGGCGACCAGCCCGGCCAGCCGGCCCGCGTCCACGTCCGTCCACCGGTCGCCGCCGAGCCGCAGCTGCACCGGGCCGGCGTAGCGGTGCGCGCCGAGCGGTGACACCCGGGCGGTGGCGCAGCGCAGCGTCGCGTCGGAGTTCCGTAGCCGCAGCACCACCGTGCCCCCGCCCACGGTCACGTCGCCGTCGGGCAGGGCGATCTCGCGTACCAGGCAGCCGAGGACGGCGTGGGCGGCGGCCAGGTCGGCGCGCCGGTCGGTGTCGAGGCACTGCCCAGGTCGCGACACCGTGTCCGTCATGGCGTCTCCCGCAGGTAGTTCGGGCCGGTACGCCGGTAGTACTTGTTGACGTCGGCGCAGCCGAGCCGCTGCTTCGGTAACAGGGTGCCGGCGGTGAGCATCGCCTTGACCGGAAGTCGGGCGGCGCGTAACACCCGCTCGGTGAAGAACCGTGCCGCCGGCCCGTCGCCCCAGCGGTCGCGGGCCGCCGCCAGCCTCGGTGCCAGCGCGGCGGCCGGCGACGGTACGGGCAGCCCGCGCGCGGCGAGGGCGAGCAGGGGTGCCGCCGCGGCCAGGTGCAGGGTGATGGTGATGAACACGTCGGCCAGCTCCTGCGGATCGCGTGCCCACATCCGCCCGTCCCGCAGCGGTGGTCCGTCGGGCCCGCGATGGCGCGGGTCCAGCCGCGCGCCGTCGTTGTCCTTGTAGAGCAGGCCGACCGTCCCGTCCGGATGCACCAGCAGGTGAATGTTCTGCGGGTGGGCCTCGAGGGCCACCCCGTACCGTAGCCAGAGGCACACGTGCCAGTCGAGCAGCAGGTCCAGGTAGGACTCCACGACTGCCACCGGCTCGCCGAGCCGTTCGAGCACGGTGCCCGCCTGCGGATCGGGCGCGGCGAGGGCCGCGACCGGCACCACCCGGACCCCGGCCAGGTCGCGCGGGAAGCGGCGGAGCAGGAAGCTGAGCCGCTCGTCGCCGCCCGCGGCACCGTAGGTGCCCTCGTCGGCGTGCCGGATCCGGCCGGCGAAGGCCGGTTCCGCGCCGGCGATCCGGTCGAGCAGCCCGGCGACCGCCGCGCCGTCGGCGAGAGTGTCGGGATGCAGGGTCCGTCGGTTCCGCGCGCCGAGGGTCGCGGTCGGCAGCGGCAGCTTCAGATGGGTGTACGGGTCCTGCGCGAGCGCCACGGTCCGCATGGAGAGGGTGGGCCGTACGGTGATCGCCGGCCGGTCGGTCGCCGGCAGCCGGTAGCGTTCCGCGGTGAGCGGGTGCACCGGCATCAGCACCCGGTCGGGCCGCCGCGCCGGCGGCCACCAGTCGGGCAGGTCGCCGGTGAGCCGCACCGCCCCGGCGCGGGCGGCGTACCAGCGCAGGGTGAAGCGGGGTGCGTGTTCGGGGGCGTAGCGGTGTAGTTCTTCGTCACCGAGCCCGTGCCGGCAGCGGTCGGTGGGGTAGACCGGATGGCCGGCGTACGCGGCGAGCACGTCGTCGAGCAGCGCCGCCGGCATGCCGGCGGGGGTTGCCGCGCGTTCGGCCGCGACGGCGGCGAGCACCCGCCGCCGGGCCCCGGCGGCGAGCCGGCGGGCCGCGAGGTCGGCCCGGCACTCGACGGTGAACGCCTCCCAGCCGGATTCGGCCTCCGGGTCGTCGGGCGGGGCGAGCAGTGCCAGGAGACCGTCCACGGTGTCCACGTCGCGGACGGTCCCCTCGGCGAGGACGTGCAGCACGGGCGCGGCGCTGCGGAGGGCCTGCTGGAAACCGTCCGCGCGGACCGGGATGCGCAGCAGCCCGGCCGGGTGCCGCACCGCCCACCAGCCGGGGCCGTCCGGTCGGCCGCGGCTGGACAGGCCGAGGTGGTCCTCGCGCAGCAGGGCGTCGAGCACCCGACGGAAAACCTGCCGTTCACTGTCGTCGGTCATGCGACGATCGTCCACCGCAGGCCGCGTCGGAGCGCGGCCAGCGCGGTCCGGACGGTCTCCCGGTCGGGGCCGATGGCGTGCAGCGCCGCGAGGTAGTCGCGGTTGGTGCCGGTGCGGTCGGCGGCCCGGCCCACTTCGCGCAGGGGCCGGCAGGCCAGCCGGACGCCGTCCCGGACGGTGTCCAGCCGGCCGGGAGCGGCGGTGAGCCGGCCGGACCGGTCGGCGCAGACGTACTCGACGCGGGCGTGCCGGGCGACCGCGGCCGGTACGGGCAGGTCGAGGGCGGTCAGCGGCTCACCGAGGTGCAGCCGGATGACGTGTTCGAACAGCGGCACGCCGAGCAGTTCGGCGAGGATCAGGTCCATCCGGTCGCCGATCAGGCGGTAGTTCACCTCGATCAGCCGCACCCGGCCGTCCTGGACGACGTACTCGGTGTGGCAGGCGCCGAAGCGTACGCCGAGCACGTCGAGCCGGGCCCGTAGCTCGACGTCGTCCCGTTCCGCCGGGGGAGACCAGTCGAGGGTCGTCTCGGTGAACGTCGGTGGCGGGCCGAGGCCGGTGTGCCACCCGCCGAGGACGGCGAGGCCGGCGGCGTCGCCGAGGGTGTCGTACGTCCGCAGCTCACCGGCCAGGTACTCCTCGACCACCAGCGCGACCTCGGGCCGGCGGCGGCGGATCCCGTCGATCCGCGCGGCCAGCTCGCCGGGGTCGGTCACCAGATAGGCGTCCTCGCTCGCGACGCCGTCGCGGGGCTTGACCACGGCGGGGAACATCGCCTCCGGCACGTCGGGTGCCGTGCCGGGGTCGACGGCGACGGCGCGGACCAGGTCGAGCCCGGCGGCGGCGACAGCCCGGCGGGCCGCGGCCTTGTCCTTGCAGAGCCGGGCGGCGTCGGGGTCCTTGCCGGGCAGGCCGAGCTTGCGGGCGGCGATCGCGGTCGGTTCCTGGAGGTGATCGCTGTTGGACAGCAGCGCCGCGGGTCGGACCGCCGCCGTGACGACGGCGGCCGCGTCGCGGACGGCGCACCGGGCAACCGGTGTGCCGGCGGGCCACTGCTCGGGCCGGTCGGTCAGCACGGTGACCGGCAGTCCGAGTGAGGCGGCCGCCGGGAGGAATCCTTCCAGGACGGCGTCGGTGGGGTTGAGCGCGGTGAGGTACAGCCGCATCCCGCCTCCGTCGACTGGCCGATCATGCTGGTTAGGGCAGCCTACCCTAATGTTCCTGGTCTGCGAGCTTCTGTCGGGTGTGTCCCGGTCAGCCGTCAGCCGTCAGCCGTCAGCCGCCGGCACGACGCCCGACGGCGCGACGCCCGACGGCGCGACGCCCGACGGTGCGACGCCCGACGGCGCGACGCCCGACGGTGCGACGCCCGACGGCGCGACGGGTGGCGGCGCGACGGCGTGGTCGGGCGAGCCGGACCGCTCCGCCCGGCGCAGCAGTCCGGCGGCGACCAGGCCGCCGACCAGGACGGCGGCGGCGCCCACCGTCTGGCCGGTCTCCAGCGCGGCGGCGAAGGCGACGGTGACGGCTTCACGGTCCGCACCGGAGCCGGCGGCGGCGAGGGCCGCCGGGAACGATCCGGCGCCGACCAGCGCGGCCGGCAGCAGGGCGGTGAACCGGGCGTTCAGCACGGCGCCCAGCACGGCGATGCCGAGGCTGCTCCCGACCTCGGTCATGGTGCCGTCGACACCGGCCCCGGCGCCGGCCTTCTGTGCCGGGATGGCGCTCATCACCGCCTCGACGATCGCCGGGTTCGCCAGCGCGCAGCCCGTACCCATGACGAGCAGCCCACCGAGCAGCACCGCGTAGCCGTCGGCGGGGGCGTGGGTGACGAGCAGGAGACCGGCCGCGAGCAGCGTCATGCCGACCGCGATGGCGGCCGGCAACCCGAGCCGACGGATCGCCACCGCGGCGGCGCCGGTGACGTTGAGCAGCACGATGGACAGCGCGAACGGCGCCATCCGCAGACCCGCCTCCCAGGCGGGGTAGCCGCGGACGAACTGCAGGTGCTGGGTGAGCAGGAACAGCGCGCCGGTGGCACCGAAGGTGATCAGGACGACCCCGGAGATCGCGCCGACGAAGCGGCGGTCCCGGAAGAAGTGCATGTCGAGCATCGGGTCGGGGACCCGCCGCTCCCAGTGGACGAAGAGCCCCAGCAGGAGCACGCCGGCAGCGCCCGCGCCGAGCACCTCGGCCGATGCCCACCCCCGCTCCGGTCCGGAGATGATCGACCAGACGACCGCGGTCAGGCCGGCGGTGGACAGCACCACCCCACCCACGTCGAGCCGTCCGCCGGCCGGATCCCGCGACTCGGGTATCAGCACCCGGCCGACGAGAAGGCAGACCAGCACGATCGGGATGTTCATCAGGAAGATGGCACCCCAGGGCAGGTGCGCGAGCACGGCGCCGCCGATCGGTGGCCCGGCCGCGAAACCCAGCGCGCTGGTGGCCGCCCAGATGCCGATCGCGCGGGACCGCTCGGCTGCGTCGAAGACCTGCATCGCGACCGCGAGGGTGGCGGTGACCAGCAGGGCGCCGCCGACACCCATGCCCGCGCGGGCGGCGATCAACTGGCTGCCGGAACCGGCGAGCCCGGCGGCGAGCGAGCCGAGGCCGAACAGGACGAGCCCGGCGAGCAGCATCCGCCGCCGCCCGTACCGGTCGGCGGCGCTGCCGGCGCTGAGCAGCAACCCGGACAGCACCAGCGCGTACGCGTTGATGATCCACTGCACGTCGGCGGTGCTGGCACCCAGCTCGGTGGTGAGCACCGGCACCGCCACGGTCAGGACCGTGTTGTCCAGCACCACGACGAGTTGGGCCAGACAGAGCACGGCCAGGATCAGCCACCGGGTGGGGGACCGGGGTGGCGCGTCGCCCGACGGGCCGGCGGCCGGTCCGGCGTGGTTCGCCGGGCCGGCCGCCGCGGCGGCCACCGGGTCGGCGTTCATCGGGTCGGCGCGAAGGGGGCGAGCGGGTTGGCCAGGGTGCCGGCGAACTGGAGCGCGGCCGACGGGTCGGCCAGGTCGACCATCTGCTGGTTGTTGCGCAGCTGGAGCCGGTTGAGGCAGGACAGCGTGAACTCCTCGGCGAACAGGTCGTGGCGGCGCAGCCGGTCGGCCAGGTGCGGGACGCTGTCGGCGTAGTCGAGCGCGCACTCGGCGACCGTCCGCCAGAAGTCCTCCTCGACGATGGTCCCGTCGGTGTCCAGGATGGCGGCGAGGTGGCGGAGGAAGCAGTCGAAGACGTCGGTGAAGATGGACAGGATCTTCTCGTCCTCCGGGATGGTGGCCCGGATCCGGCGTACCGGCTCCGGCAGGTCCGCCTCCGGGTTCATCACCACGATCTCCTCGGCGATGTCCTTGAAGACCACCCGTTCGACCGCGCCGTCGCGCAGGACGAGGATGACGTTCTCGCCGTGCGGCATGAAGGCCAGGTCGTACGCGTAGAGGCTGTGCAGCAGCGGCACCAGGTAGGCATCCAGGTAGCGGCGCAGCCACACCGTCGGCGCCAGCCCGGACTCGGCGACCAGCGCGGCGGCGAGCGAGCGGCCGTCACGGTCGACGTGCAGGAGCGAGGCCATGGTGGCGAGCCGGCGGCCGGGCTCCAGGCCGGCGACCGGGCTCTCCCGCCAGAGCGCGGCCAGCATCTTCCGGTACGGGGAGTAGCGGTCGGTGGCGGCCTCGTACTGGCGGTGCCGGTAACCGACCGCGGCCCGCTCCCGAATGATCGACAGCCGGGTCCGCTTGAGTACGGGGTCGTTGTCGATCAGGTCGGCGAGCCAGTCGTTGATGGCCGGCGTCGCCTCCATGTACGCGGCGGACAGGCCGCGCATGAAGCCCATGTTCAGGACCGACAGCGCGGTCTTGACGTAGTGCCTCGTCGGCTCCGTGACGTTGAAGAACGTGCGGATCGACTGCTGGGCGAGGTACTCGTCCGGTCCCTCGCCCAGGCAGACCAGCCGGCGGCGGGCGACCTCGCCGGCGAAGGTGACCGCCAGCTTGTTCCACCACTGCCACGGGTGCACCGGGATGAGCAGGTAGTCGGCCGGGTCCAGGCCGAGGCCGGTGAGGGCACCCGCGAAGCGGTCGACCGTGTCGGCGCCCAGCTCGGCCCGCACCAGCGTGTCGTAGTCCAGGTCGGCCGCGCAGGTGAAGGTGGTGTGGTCGCGGTGGGCGGCCAGCCACAGCAGCCGGACGGGCGCCGCGGCCTCCGGGGCGTAGCGGTGGTACTCGTGCACCCCGAACCCGATGCGGCCGTTGTTGGCCACGAAGCACGGGTGCCCCTCGGTCATGCCGGTCTCCACGGCCTGGAAGTCCGCCCGGGCGAGTTCGGCGGCGCTCACCGGGGGCTTGCCGAGCTTGTACGCGGTGCCGGCGAGCGTGGAGGTGATCTCCTCCAGGTACACCGGCAGGATCGCGTCGGTGAGGCCGAGCGCGTCGCGCAGGTCGAGACAGAGGTCGACGGCGTCCAGCGGCAGCTCGTCGCCGTCGCGGTGCCGGCTGATGCTGTCGGCGTCGACCTGCCAGTGGTCGAGGGCGAGGCGCCGGGCGGCGAACCGGTACGCCACCGTGCCGTCGTCGCTGCGGACCACCCACCGCCCGGCGCCGGCCGGCTCGGGGGTGATGAGACGTTCGTGGGCGAACTCGGCGAGTGCCTTGCGCACCAGCAGCCGGTTGGCCGTGGCCCAGGCGTCGGGGGTCAGATGGTCCACGGATGCGGTGGCCTTCACGCGGGCACCCCTCCTCGGGTCGCGGCCAGGAACTGCTCGCGGGTGCAGACGCTGAGCAGGGCCTCCTTCTCGGGCTTGCGGATCGGGCCCACGACGGTGAAGCCCACGGCGGCGTTGAGCGCGTGCACCGCGGTGTTGCGGACATCGGGCTCGACGACGACCCGCCGGGTCGCCGGGTCGGCGAAGAGCCAGGCCATGACGGTCGTGATCACCGCGCGGGTGAAGCCGCTCACCGGGGTGTCGGTGGGGGCGCAGAGGAAGTGCATGCCGACGTCGCCGTCCGCGGCGTCGTACCGGCCGACGAGCTCGACCCGGGCGGGGTCGTACCGTTCGGCGAGGAAGGCGGGGGCGCCGCGCCACAGACCCAGGTACGCCTCGTGGTGCGGGTGGGCGGCGATCCTCCGGTACTCCTCGGCGACCGCCGCCACGTCGGCGTCCTGCATCAGCCAGAACGCGGCCTTGGGATGGGTGACCCAGCCGTGCAGCAGCGCCGCGTCGGCGTCGGCGTCGAGGGGGCGCAGCGCGAACTCCCCGAGCCGGTCGTCGTGCCGTGTGAACACGGTCATGACATCGCCCCCGCGGGCGCACCGAACTCCTGGAAGGCGATGGCCTTCTCGATCGGGTAGTGCTCGCGGCCGGTCAGCTCGCGGATGATCCACGAGTTGCGGTACGGGCCCATGCCGAGGTCGGGCGACGTGATGCTGTGGGTGTGGGTGCCCGCGTTCTGGAGGAAGACGCGGCCGGTGTGGTCGATGCTGTAGTTGCGGGCGACGTCGAAGCGGCCGTGGGAGTCCCAGCGGAGCCGGTCGCGGACCGGCTCCAGGAACTCGGGGACCCGGTAGTGGTAGCCGGTGGCCAGGACTAGGCCCTCGGTGTCCAGGGTGAAGTCCCGCCCCTGCTCGACGTTGCGCAGACCCAGGTGGTACCGGCCGGTCGAGGCGTCGTGGGCGGCGCTGGTCAGCTCGGTGTTGGTCAGCAGGCGGGTCCGCACCGGGCCGTCGAGGCTGCGGGCGTAGAGCAGGTCGTAGATGTCGTTGATCAGGTCGGAGTTGATCCCCTTGAACAGGCCCTTCTGGTCGGACTCCAGCCGGTAGCGGGTCTGCTCCGGCAGGGCGTGGAAGTAGTCCACGTAGTCCGGTGAGGTCATCTCCAGGGTGAGCTTGGTGTACTCCAGCGGGAAGAACCGGGGCGACCGGGTGACCCAGTTGAGCTGGTAGCCGTACGTGTCGATGTCGGTGAGCAGGTCGTGGTAGATCTCGGCGGCGCTCTGCCCGCTGCCGACGACCGTGATGCTCCGCTTGGCCCGCAGCGCGTCCCGGCTGTCGAGGTACCGGGAGTTGTGGATCAGGTCGCCGCCGAGACCCGCGCAGGCGTCCGGAACGTACGGCGGGGTTCCGGTGCCGAGCACCAGGTGGCGGGCCCGGTAGGTGGCGGTGCCGTCGGCCGTGTCGGCGTGCACCACGTAGCGGTCGTCGGCCTCGTCGTACTCCACGGCGGTGACGGTGTGCCCGAACCGCAGGTTCGGCAGCTTCGCGGCGGCCCACCGGCAGTAGTCGTTGTACTCGGCGCGCAGGGGGAAGAAGCTCTCCCGGATGTAGAACGGGTAGAGTCGCCCGCTCTCCTTCAGGTAGTTGAGGAAGGAGTACGGCGAGGTCGGGTCGGCGAGGGTGACCAGATCGGCCATGAACGGCGTCTGCAGCCGGGTCGACTCGAGCAGCATCCCGGGATGCCAGTCGAAGCCGTCCCGGGTCTCCAGGAACACCCCGTCGAGGTCGTCGATCGGTGCGGTGAGGCAGGCCAGGCCCAGGTTGTACGGGCCCAGCCCGATGGCGATGAAGTCGTGGGTCGACATCGGGTCTCCAAGCGCGGGTGTCAGCCGACCGGGCAGGACAGTTCGGCGGCGGCCGTGGTCTGCGCGTACCAGGCGGCGTGGTCGGCGATGAGGTCGAGAACGTGGGCGATGTCGTCCACGCTGGTTTCGGGGTTGAGCAGGGTGAACTTCAGGTAGTGGGCACCGTCCACCTTGGTGCCGGCGACCAGGGCCGCGCCGGAGGCGGCCAGGGCGTCCCGGGCGTGCAGGTTGGCGTCGTCGACGAGGCCCGGCCCGGCCCCGGGCGGGACGTAGCGGAAGACCACGGTGCTCAACTGCGACCGGGCTGCCACTTCGAAGCGGGGATCGGCGTCCAGCAGCCGCCACGCCTCGGCCGCGAGGTCGACGACCTGGTCGAAGAGCGCCCCGATGGCGTCCGGCCCCATGATCCGCAGGGTCAGCCAGAGCTTGCACGCGTCGAAGCGGCGGGTGGTCTGGATGCTCTTGTCGACCTGGTTGGGGATGCCCTGCTCGACCGCGCGGGCCGGGTTGAGGTAGTCGGCGTGCCAGGTGGCGTGGCGCAGCACCCGGCCGTCACGCACGAGCAGGGCGCTGGAGCTGACCGGCTGGAAGAACGACTTGTGGTAGTCGACCGTCACCGAGTCGGCCCGCTCGATGCCGTCGAGGAGGTGCCGGCGGGTGGGGGAGACCAGGAGCCCGCACCCGTACGCGGCGTCGACGTGCAGCCACACACCGGCCGCCGTGCAGATGTCGGCGATCTCCGGCAGCGGGTCGATGGTGCCGAAGTCGGTGGTGCCGGCGGTGGCGACGACCGCCATCACCACCAGGTCCTCCCGCCGGCAGCGGTCGATGGTCCGGGCCAGCTCGTCGGTGCGCATCCGGCGCCCGGCGTCGGTGGGGACGGTGAGCACCGCGTCCGCGCCCAGGCCGAGCAGCTTGGCGGCCTTCTGCACGCTGAAGTGACCGGCGGCGGAGGTGATGATCCGCAGGCGGGCCAGCACCTCCGTGCGGGCCGGGCGGGCGGTGGCGCCGCCCACCACCCGCCGGTACGCCTCCTCGCGGGCCAGCAGCATCGCCTGGAGGTTCGACTGGGTACCACCACTGGTGAACACGCCGTCGGCGGCGGCGCCGAGGCCGATCCGCCCCGTCGTCCACTCGATCAGCCGCCGCTCCATCAGCGTCGCGCCGGCACTCTGGTCCCAGGTGTCCAGTGAGGAGTTCACGGCGCTGAGGACGGCCTCGCCGAGCAGCGCCGGGATCACCACCGGGCAGTTGAGGTGTGCCAGGTAGCGCGGGTGGTGGAACCACACCGCGTCCCGCAGCCAGACGTCGTGCAGTTCGTCGAGGGCGGCGTCGGTGTCGTGCAGCGGCCGGTCCAGGTCGATGCCGGCGATCAGGGGAGCCAGCGTGTCCGGCGTGACGCCGGTGAACGGCCGGTCCGCGCCGGCCACCCGGTCGGCCACCCGGTCCATGCCCTGGGTCAGCGCGCGTCGGTAGTGCGCGACCGATCCGGCGTTGAACAGGTGGGCCCGAGCGGCGGACAGGTCCGGCCCCGCCCCGGTCGGCGAGCTGTCGAGCGTGCTTCCGGTCAGGCTCATGCAGGTCCTCAGCGGTCAAAGTGGACACAGGTGCGGCGACTGGCGCCGCGCAAGATTAGGTTAGCCTAACCTAAGTTGCGATCAAGACGGTGGGGGCGAGGTTCACGCCACAATCGCCGGGTCGCCCACCGTCGACGGCTCGCCGGGCGTCCCCGGCGTGGGAGCGGGCGGGCGCCGGAACCGCCGCTGGTGCGCGAGGCCGAGAGCGACGCCGGCCGCCACCAGCACGATGGACGCGACCGCCACCGCCGGGTAGCCGAACCCGCCGGCGGCCGCGAGACCCGCGGAGGCCGCCACGAACGAGCAGACCAGCCCGAACGACGACAGCACGGTGAAGTCGGTGCCGCCCGTCCCCGGCCGCGAATAGTCCATGTTGACCGTGTAGAGCACGACGTTGGCGATGGTGTACGCCGCCAGGAAGAAGCAGAGGGCGGCGACCGTCCCGGCCAGCGGCGCGTGACCGTTCATCAGCGGGAGCAGCAGCACCGTCGACAGCGCCAGGGCCACCCCGCCGGCCACCAGCACGCCGCCACGCCCGAACCGCGCGATCCCGACTCCCGCCAGCAGGCCGGCGACGATGGCGGGCACGCTGGTCACCACACCGGTCACCACGCCGATCCGGCCCAGCGACCAGCCGGCGTCCACCAGTGCGGGCGTGATCAGGGCGTACGCCATGCCCGCGCCGACGTAGACCAGCGGTACCACGCCGAAGGTCCACCACCGGCATCCGGGCTGGCCGAACACCGACAGCAGCGCCCGGTACGCCGTGCCGACCCCGGCCACCCGGTCGGTGCGGGCCGGCTCCCGGAACCGCCACACCACCAGCAGCCCGACCGCGGTCAGGACGGCCAGGAGACCGACCGCCGACACCCACCCGAACCGGTCGTAGACCAGTACGCAGGCGCCGCCCCCGAGCAGGTTGCCCAGGTAGCTCGCGGCCACCTGGATGCCGTTTCCGGTGCCCCGGGCCGACTCGCTCAACAGCCGGACGGCGACCGCGTCCACCGCGATGTCCTGCGTGGCGGAGAAGAAGACGAACGCGGCGCAGATCGCGACGACCGGGCCGAGTTGCTCGGCGGGACGGGAGAACGGCAGCAGCGCCAGCAGTGCCAGCACCAGCGCCGCCTGGAGTACCAGCAGCCAGGACCGGTAGTGGCCCCGGTGCCGGGACCCGTAGCGGTCGAGGATCGGCGCCCAGAGGAACTTGACCGGCCAGATCAGGCCGACGATCTGGAGCAGCGCCAGGGTTTCCAGCGACGTGCCGCCGTCGCGCAGGATGGCGGTCAAGCCGACCGTGATGAACCCGATGCCGAGGTACTGCGTGACGTACAGCGCGGTCAGGGTGCCGAGGCGCCCGGTCACGTGGCTCGCCAGTAGCCGAGGGAGGTGACCTGGTGCTTGCCGACGCCCAGGGATCGCCGGATGTGCCGGGTGATGGTGCGCGTGCTGGCCGCCTCGCACGCCACCCAGTAGTGGGCCGAGTCGCTGGCGGGCAGGGCGGCGCAGACTGCGTCGACCAGGTGCTGCCCGGCCTCCCGCCGGGGCAGCCAGGTGACGTCGTGTTGCGCCCGGGCGCGCGGCGCGAGTGCCTTCTCGCCCTCGTGGGCGTACTCCAGCCAGACCGTCGCGGGGATGTCGGAGCCGGCGTCGAGCAGGCTGTTCACCGCGGGCAGGGAGGCCGCGTCGCCGATCAGGTAGAGGTGCTCGGGCGCCGGCTCCGGCAGGCTGAACGCGGTGCCCTGCACGGTCGCGTCGATGGTGTCCCCGACCTGCGCGGTGGTGGCCCACCGGGCCGCGCAGCCGTCGTGGATGGCGAACTCGAGGCTGAACCGACCGGTGGCCGGGTCGGGGTCCACCAGCGTGTACGCGCGCTGGTGCGCCCGGCCGTCGTTGTCGAACCAGAGCCGGATCCACATCGTGGGGTGGACGCCGCAGGCGTCCAGCAGGCCG